>NZ_JBFUHB010000075.1:0-514 GCF_056402595.1 Sphingomonas sp. P3_C6 | reverse complement strand
GGGCTGTACGGCGGCAGGAACAGGAGCTTGGCGCCCGCGCTACGGATTGCCTCGCGGATGGCAGGCCGTTTGTGACTGCTCAGATTGTCCATGACGACGATGTCGCCAGGCGAGAGCGTGGGCACGAGGAACTGCTCAACATAGTCTTTGAAGCTCTGGCCGTTGACCGGCTGGTCGAGCACGCACGGAGCGTCGATCCGGTCGCAGCGAAGCGCTGCGAGGAAGGTCATCGTGCGCCAATGGCCATAGGGCACTTTGGCATGGAGCCTTTGGCCAACCGGCGCCCAGCCGCGCAACGGCGCCATGTTGGTCTTCGCCCAGGTCTCGTCGATRAAGACGAGGCGCGCTGGATCAAGCCGGCCTTGATACTTCTTCCACTGCTCGCGGCGCCGGGCCACCTGCGGCCGGAGCTGTTCGGCGGGCAGAACGCTTTTTTTTGAAGCTCAGTCCCTCGGCATGAACAAAGCGCCAGACCTGAACATAGTCGACCTTCACCCCGCGTTCGGCCAGCTCG
>NZ_JBFUHB010000074.1:0-537 GCF_056402595.1 Sphingomonas sp. P3_C6 | reverse complement strand
CGGTGAAACAACACGAAAAACGGAACTTCACAGGAACCCATTCACATGTCCTTCCCTCCCCTCTCAAGGGGAGGAGAACCTTGGCGCGGGGTGGAGCAGCCCGGTAGCTCGTCAGGCTCATAACCTGAAGGTCACAGGTTCAAATCCTGTCCCCGCAACCAACGTCAAATCCCGCAGGCAATAGCCTCGCGGGCTTTTTTATGCGCAAAACACACCAAACAGCCCGCTTAGCTCTCGCTTCGCGGGCCATTACGCGTTCTGAGCCGTTTTGCGCTGTGGCGGCACAACGTGACGTGCTCCCCTGAAATGTGACCGCGGATAAGTAGAGTCCGACACGCGAAGGGAGTCGGACGGGATGAAGCGGAGCAGGTTCAGCGAAGAGCAGATCATCGGGATATTGAAGGAGCAGGAAGCGGGGATGGCGACGGCGGATGTATGCCGGCGCCACGGGATCAGCCCAGCGACGTTTTACAACTGGAAATCGAAGTTCGGCGGGCTGGAGGTGTCGGAGACCAAGCGGCTACGCACGCTCGAGGA
>NZ_JBFUHB010000073.1:0-550 GCF_056402595.1 Sphingomonas sp. P3_C6 | reverse complement strand
CTGGAGATCGGAGGCCAGCTAGCATGGCCAAGCCCTATTCGATGGACCTGCGCGAGCGGGTTGTAGCGGCGGTGATGGAGGAGAGCATGTCCTGCCATGCGGCAGCGGCACGCTTTGGCGTAGCGGCGAGCTCGGCGATCAAATGGGTACGGCGTGTGCGTGAGACGGGTAGCGCAGCCCCCGGTCAGATGGGCGGTCACAAGCCCAATATTCTGTCTGGCCCCAATCGCGACTGGCTGTTGGAACGAGCCGCCACGGACTTCACGCTCCGCGGGCTGGTGGTCGAGCTGGCCGAACGCGGGGTGAAGGTCGACTATGTTCAGGTCTGGCGCTTTGTTCATGCCGAGGGACTGAGCTTCAAAAAAAAGCGTTCTGCCCGCCGAACAGCTCCGGCCGCAGGTGGCCCGGCGCCGCGAGCAGTGGAAGAAGTATCAAGGCCGGCTTGATCCAGCGCGCCTCGTCTTCATCGACGAGACCTGGGCGAAGACCAACATGGCGCCGTTGCGCAACATGGCGCCGTTGCGCGGCTGGGCGCCGGTTGGCCAAAGGC
>NZ_JBFUHB010000072.1:0-595 GCF_056402595.1 Sphingomonas sp. P3_C6 | reverse complement strand
ATTCACATGTCCTTCCCTCCCCTCTCAAGGGGAGGAGAACCTTGGCGCGGGGTGGAGCAGCCCGGTAGCTCGTCAGGCTCATAACCTGAAGGTCACAGGTTCAAATCCTGTCCCCGCAACCAACGTCAAATCCCGCAGGCAATAGCCTCGCGGGCTTTTTTATGCGCAAAACACACCAAACAGCCCGCTTAGCTCTCGCTTCGCGGGCCAAAATGCGTGACCAGCAGATGCCGCGCTCGCTTGAACCTCCACCCAGAAGCTTCATACCGACGCATCAGCTTAAATCTCGTAGCCGGGGCTATGGATTCTAGAGCGGGATGACATTTGACTGATTCAAATGGGATTCCCTTTGGTCTGATTTTCTGATTCAAGATGCTGGCTGGAGATCGGAGGCCAGCTAGCATGGCCAAGCCCTATTCGATGGACCTGCGCGAGCGGGTTGTAGCGGCGGTGATGGAGGAGAGCATGTCCTGCCATGCGGCAGCGGCACGCTTTGGCGTAGCGGCGAGCTCGGCGATCAAATGGGTACGGCGTGTGCGTGAGACGGGTAGCGCAGTCAAATGGGTACGGCGTGTGCGTGAGACGGGTAGCGCAG
>NZ_JBFUHB010000071.1:0-603 GCF_056402595.1 Sphingomonas sp. P3_C6 | reverse complement strand
AGAGCGGGATGACATTTGACTGATTCAAATGGGATTCCCTTTGGTCTGATTTTCTGATTCAAGATGCTGGCTGGAGATCGGAGGCCAGCTAGCATGGCCAAGCCCTATTCGATGGACCTGCGCGAGCGGGTTGTAGCGGCGGTGATGGAGGAGAGCATGTCCTGCCATGCGGCAGCGGCACGCTTTGGCGTAGCGGCGAGCTCGGCGATCAAATGGGTACGGCGTGTGCGTGAGACGGGTAGCGCAGCCCCCGGTCAGATGGGCGGCCACAAGCCCAACATTCTGTCCGGTGCCAATCGCGACTGGCTGCTGGAACGTGCCGCCCGCGATTTCACGTTGCGCGGGCTGGTGGCCGAGCTGGCCGAACGCGGGGTGAAGGTCGACTATGTTCAGGTCTGGCGCTTTGTTCATGCCGAGGGACTGAGCTTCAAAAAAAAGCGTTCTGCCCGCCGAACAGCTCCGGCCGCAGGTGGCCCGGCGCCGCGAGCAGTGGAAGAAGTATCAAGGCCGGCTTGATCCAGCGCGCCTCGTCTTCATCGACGAGACCTGGGCGAAGACCAACATGGCGCCGTTGCGCGGCTGGGCGCCGGTTGGCCAAAGGCC
>NZ_JBFUHB010000070.1:0-605 GCF_056402595.1 Sphingomonas sp. P3_C6 | reverse complement strand
TTCAGGTCCTGCGCGTCGCGGATCACCGGCACCATCAGGCCGGCCGGCGTCTGGGTCGCCATGCCGAGATGGATCGAACCGTGGCGCGTCACCACGCCCGCCTCGTCATCATAGCGCGCGTTGATCATCGGGAAGTCGGGGATCGACTTGCAGATCGCGACGATCATCAGCGGCAGCATGGTCAGCTTGGGCCGGTTGCCGCGATTGGCATTGAGATCGGCGCGCATGTCTTCCAGCGCGGTGACATCGATCTCATCGACATAGGTGAAATGCGGAATGGCGCGCTTCGACGCCGCCATGTTCTCGGCGATGCGCCGACGCATGCCGATGACCTTGATCGGTTCATCGGCGCGGGCACGCGACGCATGCGGGGCATGATAGCCCTGGCCGGAGCCGTAGCGCAGATAGGCGTCCAGATCGGCATGGCGGATGCGGTCGCTTTCCGACTTCACGCTGGCGAGATCGATGCCGAGATCGGCCGCGCGGGCGCGGACAGCGGGGGACGCGAGGACATGGGTGTGCGGGTTCGCGAGCGCCTCTTCCTTGTTCCCCGGCGAAGGCCGGGGCCCAGTTGCGACGTCCCCCGACTGGGCCGACTGGGCCCC
>NZ_JBFUHB010000069.1:0-646 GCF_056402595.1 Sphingomonas sp. P3_C6 | reverse complement strand
CTAGAGCGGGATGACATTTGACTGATTCAAATGGGATTCCCTTTGGTCTGATTTTCTGATTCAAGATGCTGGCTGGAGATCGGAGGCCAGCTAGCATGGCCAAGCCCTATTCGATGGACCTGCGCGAGCGGGTTGTAGCGGCGGTGATGGAGGAGAGCATGTCCTGCCATGCGGCGGCGGCACGCTTTGGCGTAGCGGCGAGCTCGGCGATCAAATGGGTACGGCGTGTGCGTGAGACGGGTAGCGCAGCCCCCGGTCAGATGGGCGGTCACAAGCCCAATATTCTGTCTGGCCCCAATCGCGACTGGCTGTTGGAACGAGCCGCCACGGACTTCACGCTCCGCGGCCTGGTGGTCGAGCTGGCCGAACGCGGGGTGAAGGTCGACTATGTTCAGGTCTGGCGCTTTGTTCATGCCGAGGGACTGAGCTTCAAAAAAAAAGCGTTCTGCCCGCCGAACAGCTCCGGCCGCAGGTGGCCCGGCGCCGCGAGCAGTGGAAGAAGTATCAAGGCCGGCTTGATCCAGCGCGCCTCGTCTTCATCGACGAGACCTGGGCGAAGACCAACATGGCGCCGTTGCGCGGCTGGGCGCCGGTTGGCCAAAGGCTCCATGCCAAAGTGCCCTATGGCCATTGGCGCACGATGACC
>NZ_JBFUHB010000068.1:0-658 GCF_056402595.1 Sphingomonas sp. P3_C6 | reverse complement strand
ACCTTCGTGGCAGGGCTCGCGCATGACGGCATTCTGGCGCCGTTGCTGATGGACACGCCCATGACCGGCGAGATCTTCCGCCAATGGTTGGTCGAGCGCCTGATCCCCGAAATGGCGCCCGGCAGCATCGTCGTTGCCGACAATCTGCCGGCGCACAAGGTCGCCGGCATCCGGGCGTGCCTGGAAGACGCCGGCATGGGGCTGCTCTATCTCCCCGCCTACAGCCCCGACTTCAATCCGATCGAGCAGSTCTTCGCCAAGCTCAAGCACCTGATGCGCAAGGCCGCAGAGCGTACCCACGACGCAACCTGGCGACGCATCGGCTCCATACTAGACACCTTCAGCCCAGATGAATGCCGCAATTACTTGCTCAACTCCGGATACGGATCAAGCTAATGTCATCCGACTCTAAAAAAGAACCCTCTATGCCAGCGAGCAGGACCGTCTCGACGTTGCGATAGCGCGCGAGATCTGGCGAGCAGCGCAAGCGGGGTTCGACTTTGGCGCGCTGGTCTTCATTGATGAAACCGGTGTGACCACCAGCATGGCGCGAGCCCATGGTTGGGGCCGCAAAGGCCAGCCGATCCTGGGCCAGGCGCCGCATGGCCATTGGATGACATCGACCTTCGTGGCAGGGCTCGCGCATGACGGCATTCTG
>NZ_JBFUHB010000067.1:0-674 GCF_056402595.1 Sphingomonas sp. P3_C6 | reverse complement strand
TAGAGTCGAATTCGACCGAGTTGAATCATAGGATTCCGTGCGGGGTGATTTTGTGATTCAAGATGCTGACTGGGCTGGAGGTCAGCATGTATGGGCAAACCTTATTCTGACGATTTGCGGGCGCGGGTGGTCGCGTCGATGGCGGGTGGACGCACGTGCCGCGAGGCTGGGACGATATTTGGCGTAGCGCCGAGCACGGCGGGTAACTGGTATCGTCGTTATCAACAGACGAGCGGCTATTCTGCACGACCGATGGGCGGAGACCATCGTTCGAAATTGGCAGCGGAGACGAGCTGGATATCGGAGCGCTTGTCGGCGGTGCCTGAGCTGACACTGACCGAGGTGCGTGGTGATCTTGCTGATCGGGGCATTGAGGTCAGCTACGCGAGCGTCTGGCGGACGGTGAGGAAGCTGGGTCTGCGTTTTAAAAAAGAACCCTCTATGCCAGCGAGCAGGACCGTCTCGACGTTGCGATAGCGCGCGAGATCTGGCGAGCAGCGCAAGCGGGGTTCGACTTTGGCGCGCTGGTCTTCATTGATGAAACCGGTGTGACCACCAGCATGGCGCGAGCCCATGGTTGGGGCCGCAAAGGCCAGCCGATCCTGGGCCAGGCGCCGCATGGCCATTGGATGACATCGACCTTCGTGGCAGGGCTCGCGCATGACGGCATTCTG
>NZ_JBFUHB010000066.1:0-683 GCF_056402595.1 Sphingomonas sp. P3_C6 | reverse complement strand
TGACCGAGCCGGTCGTGACGCTGGTGTTGCCGGCCGCGGTCGTGTCGCGCACCGTGATGCCCTCGCCATTCGCCGAACTGCTCGCGCCAGAGATGTCGATCAGCACGTTGCCCGAGCCGTTGTTCTGGATCGTCGCCGCGTTGCCCGTGCCGCCGACGAACCCGCCGGTGCCGGTGACGTTGATGTCGCCCGTGCCGCCAGTGCCGCCGGTCAGSAGGAGGCCCGTTGTCGCGCCGGTGACGGTGTTGGCCACGTTCACGGTGACGGCATCATTGCCGCTGACCTTGATGCCTTCGGCAAAGGTGCCGGTGACCGTGCCGGCCGCCGTCACGTTGGTCGCACCCGTGCCCGAGTTGGTCGCTTCGATGCCCGTGGTGCCCGAGACATTGCCTGCGGTGACGTCAATGATACCGGCACCGGCCGCACTGTTCTGACGCGCGACGATGGCAGTGTTCGAGGCAGCCGTTACATCACCCGCCGCGACCGTGACGTTGCCGCCGGTCGCCATGGCGAAGATGCCGTTGCCGGTGGTGGTCGTCACCGGACCGACCGTCTTCACGGTCGTCGAGCCCTTGCCGAAGTTCTCGGCGTCCACCCCGAACCGAGCGTCGATCGCGCCATTGGCGGTGACGTTGACGTTGCCCGTGCCGCCGGCCAGGAAGACTGCCCCGACGATGCCGGCG
>NZ_JBFUHB010000065.1:0-734 GCF_056402595.1 Sphingomonas sp. P3_C6 | reverse complement strand
TTGGCTTCCATCGGCAATTTGAAGGTTCAACACTCGCTGCCGGACCCTTTCACGAGCGCCGAGATGGAGGCCATCCTCTCCCATCTTCGTTCGCGGGCGCCGGAGCAGGCGTGGAATTGGTATGAATTCGCGTTCGGAACAGGCGTGCGGCCCAGCGAACAGATCGCGGCGCGCTGGAGCGATATAGATTGGCAAACTCCAGCGATACGCATTCAACGTGCGAAGGTGAGGGGAGAGATCAAGCCCACCAAGACTTATGAAATGCGTGATGTGGATTTGAGCGACAGGATGATCGCGGTTCTGGAACGGCAGAAGTCGCGCAGCTTTGAAAACGGCTTGAATACGCCGATCTTTCTGAATCCGGTGACCGGAAAGCCCTGGGCAGCACCGGACGAGCAGCGAAAATCCTATTTTCAGCCCGCGCTGGCGGCCCTCAGCATTCGCAAGCGGAATGCCTATCACACCCGACATACCTTCGCGACGATCGCGCTGATGGGTGGGGTCAATCCCGCCTACATTGCGCGCCAACTGGGGCACAGCAATGCGGGGACGCTATTCAAACACTACGCCCGGTGGATCGAGGATTCCGAACGCCGGAAGGAGGTTCGGAAGATGAATGCGCTGTTTGCCCTGGGCGCGGCGCAATAAAATAATTTGCCCAGGAATCTGCTCGTTAAAACAATGGCTTAATGGGTGCGTTTGCCCATTGTMATAAAATACACTAGCTATTTCAA
>NZ_JBFUHB010000064.1:0-868 GCF_056402595.1 Sphingomonas sp. P3_C6 | reverse complement strand
TGAGTCGTTGATGGAAGTCGTTCAGGGTCGGGTCGAACTTGCGGGCGATATTGGCGACGAGGAAGAGGATGGTGCGGACGGAAGCCCTTCCGCCTCGGACGGGTCGGTGGCCTTGGCGTTTGCCGCTATCGTTGGCGATTGGCGCGAGGCCGGCGAGTTTGGCAATGGCCTTGTTGGAGAGGGTTCCGATTTCGGGGAGGTCGGCGAGGATGATGGCGACGGCGCGGTCGGCGACGCCTTTGACGGATCGGAATGTTCGGTCGAGGGCGTGCCATAGGGGATCCGCCTCGACGAGGGCTGCGACCTCGGCAGCGAGCGCCTTTGCCTGTCGAGTGAAGAAAGCGATGGCTTCCTGAAGGCTGGCCAGTGCCTGTGGGTCGCGGGTGAAGTGCAGGCGCTGCTTCTGTACGCTCAGGTCGGCGATGATCTGCCGTAGCCGAGCCGCGATGGCGGTGAGCTTCTGCTGGTCGCAGGAGGGCGGCGGCGTCGGTGCGATGCGCTTTGCCTGGGCATAGCGGGCGATGACACCGGCATCGATCCGGTCGGTCTTCTCGAGATAGCCCATCGCCTTGGCGAAATGCCTGACGGCAGCGGGGTTGGCGATAGCCGAGGGTTGTCCCTGCTGCCAGAGTGCCAGAAAGGCGGGTTGCTCGAAACCGCCCGAGGCCTCCATGACGACGAGCTGGGCGTCGTGGTCACGGCAGAAGCCGACGAGTGCTGTAAGCCCCTCAGGGTCGTTGGCGAAACGCTGATAATGACCGGGCGCGACAAAGGCATCGAGCCAGGCCTTGGAAACATCCACTCCACAAATGATCTGCATCACGGTAACCTGTCTTGTCTGTGCGATTGGGAAATCAACCGACTGTTC
>NZ_JBFUHB010000063.1:0-1244 GCF_056402595.1 Sphingomonas sp. P3_C6 | reverse complement strand
TGACGTGCTCCCCTGAGTGTTACCACTCAGAGATAGAGTCCTTGCCCTTTGTGCGGGCTGGTTGCTGACATGGCAACGGCCATGGGGGCATGCCCCCATGGCCGTTGGCCGGCGATCTCGGCGGGAGTTTTTCCGCCCAGTTTCGAGTGCGGYCTGACATTGTTGTAATCGTCCCGCCAGGCCGCCAATATCCGGCGCGCATGCGCCAGTGACCTGAACAGCGTCTCGTTCAGACATTCGTCGCGCAAGCGGCCGTTGAAGCTCTCGACGAAGGCATTCTGCGTCGGCTTCCCCGGCGCGATGTAATGCCATCCCACCTTGCGCTCCTCGGCCCATTTGAGGATCGCCAYACTGGTGAGTTCGGTGCCATTGTCGCTGACGACCGTGTGTGGCTTGCCACGCGCGCCGATGAGCGCCGTCAACTCGCGCGCGACCCGGGCACCCGACAGCGATGTGTCCGGTACCAGCGCCAGACATTCGCGGGTGAAGTCATCGACCACGCACAGGATMCGGAACCGCCGGCTGCACATCAAGCTGTCCGACACGAAGTCCAGGCTCCAGCGCTGGTTCGGCCCTTCGGGCAGCACCATCGGTGCCCGTGTGCCCAGCGCTCGCTTGCGGCCGCCGCGRCGACGAACCTTCAGCCCTTCCTCGCGGTATATCCGCAGCAGCTTCTTGTGGTTGGGCGCCAGCCCCTCGCGCGCCAGCAGATATCCCAGCCGGCGATAACCGAACCGGCGGCGCTCCGCCGCCAGCTCACGCAACCTGGCGCGCAGCGGCGCGTCGTCCGATCGCGTCGCACAATACCGGTTCACCCTGCGGCTCACCCCCACCAGCTCACACGCCCGACGCTCGCTCAGCCCGTACTCCGCACGCGCATGGGCGACAGCTTCCCGCTTCGCGCCGGGCGTCACCATTTTTTTGACGCCAGATCCTTCAGCACCGCATTGTCGAGCATCGCTTCGGCCAGCAGCTTCTTCAGCCGACCATTCTCCTCCTCGAGCGTGCGTAGCCGCTTGGTCTCCGACACCTCCAGCCCGCCGAACTTCGATTTCCAGTTGTAAAACGTCGCTGGGCTGATCCCGTGGCGCCGGCATACATCCGCCGTCGCCATCCCCGCTTCCTGCTCCTTCAATATCCCGATGATCTGCTCTTCGCTGAACCTGCTCCGCTTCATCCCGTCCGACTCCCTTCGCGTGTCGGACTCTACTTATCCGCGGTCACATTTCAGGGGAGCACGTCAC
>NZ_JBFUHB010000062.1:0-1297 GCF_056402595.1 Sphingomonas sp. P3_C6 | reverse complement strand
TAGTGCGTATCCTTGTAGCATCGTCTGAAGGCGTAAGAGGCCTTCGAGTATGACGACGGGTCCGGGTTTTCCATAATAGCCGGTCCAGCCGCCGAGGCGCGCGCAGATCCACGAGGCGAACGCGAGCGAGCCTGGTGGGTGAGGGTTTTTCTGCTTGTCGGTCTTGCCTTCGAGCGCGGCGTTGACCTTGGCCATAGCGGGTTCATCACCGGGATCGAACAGATCATGGATGGGGCGCCCGGCTGCGCCGTCTCGCTCGCGGACGAGTTGGAGGACCTGGACCGCTGCGATCAGGGTGGCGGTGGCGAGGTTCTCGAACGCGCGTGTATGTTCGACCCGCGAGTGCTCGATATCGAAGCCCTTGGTCTTCATGGTCCGGAACAGTTGCTCGATCGTCCAGCGCTGCCGGTAGAACAGCACCATGCGCCTGGCGGCGGCAAGATCTGCCACCGGGTGCGTGGTCAACAGCCGCCACTGCGCAGGCTGGCTGCCTTGAGGTGGATCGACCTCGCGCGCATCCACCAGCCACAAAGCCACCTTGTCGGGCAGGCGACCAGCTTCGTCAGCCGCGCGCCAGGGTCGTGGGATCAGGACCGGGCAAGCCCGCAGCGCCAGGGTGATGGTGCGCGCCGAACGCCCCGGCGCGGCCGGAAGGTCGACATCAAGACGGCCAAGCTCGGCCAAGTCTTCGACACAGGCGAACAGCATCGCATCGTCGGCAAGGCGCCGATCCTGCATGGCACGGATCAGGAGATGCGTCCCGGATGGCCGCAGCGCGAACGCTTCGTAAATGTCCGCCTCCCGGTCAGCGACCACCGTAACCTCGCAGGCGCCGTGCGCCATCAGCCCGGCAGCGGCCTGCGTGCCCTCCAGCCAGCGGCTGCTCTCCTTCTGTGCAAACGGAACCGTCCTGCGCAGCGCCTTGCGCCCGCCATGCCGATGYAGAACCTGCGCATGCACCAATCCCAGCAAAGCACCGTCATCCGCGTCGACCGCGATCGTCGGGTGCAGCGCTATACTGGCCCGGTCCCCATCGTCGCGCAGCGTRGTCGTGTCCTGGATGGCAAGGATGCGCCGACCAGAAACCCTCTCCTGSGTACCCTCGCGTGCCGACCCGATCATCTCCGACGACGTCACGCGCGCGTTGCGCAAAAAACGCGTAATCCGCATCTCTCCAGCACGGCTCCCACCAAGCGAGCGTACCCGTACCCGCGCCGCGCCGGTGCCCACCAACCGACCCAGCAAAAACGCCCCCCTTTTTGAAGGCGCAGGTCCCCAAAACAGCCCAGCCCTGACT
>NZ_JBFUHB010000061.1:0-1364 GCF_056402595.1 Sphingomonas sp. P3_C6 | reverse complement strand
CAGCTTCCCGCTTCGCGCCGGGCGTCACCATTTTTTTGACGCCAGATCCTTCAGCACCGCATTGTCGAGCATCGCTTCGGCCAGCAGCTTCTTCAGCCGACCATTCTCCTCCTCGAGCGTGCGTAGCCGCTTGGTCTCCGACACCTCCAGCCCGCCGAACTTCGATTTCCAGTTGTAAAACGTCGCTGGGCTGATCCCGTGGCGCCGGCATACAGCCGCCGTCGCCATCCCCGCTTCCTGCTCCTTCAATATCCCGATGATCTGCTCTTCGCTGAACCTGCTCCGCTTCATCCCGTCCGACTCCCTTCGCGTGTCGGACTCTACTTATCCGCGGTCACATTTCAGGGGAGCACGTCAGAGGAAACCGGGGACGCCTGCATAACCACCGTCCCCGCCAATCCAGGGCTGGAGACGAAGGCGCGATCGGATCGGCGACCAATTCCGTCGCGACACCGGGCGGCCGTCGATACCACCCGCAACACCCGCACTTACGTTACAGGGTCACAATCTGCCTATGAACAAGCGAGCAATCTTTGGATCATGGACGGTGGAGCGAAACGGCTGACACGAGCGAACTGCCGGTAGAATCGCAGCCGACGACATAGAATCTTATTTGCGAACCAGAAGCGAAAGCAGTCAGCGCTGCGGCTGTCATCGCATTGTAATTTGCTGCCGATGATGAAAGTATATAATTGTTAGAGTTGGAACAGCCCATTGGATTGCTCAGGCCGGGAATGGTGATTCCGGTCTGGTTCGCATCGGTATAATAGTCGGTAATGACCCCGGCAGATGTAAAACCAGGCCCCGTGGCATTGGCGGCCGCACTTTGAAATATGCCGATAACCAAGGCTAGCATCGATATGTGGCGCTTCATGATATCCTTTCAGGGGCCGCCAAGATTCCGACGAGCGTGACAGATGCCGGATCATGGAAGTCGGTTATAAGGTCTATGATGGATTGGGCGGATGGCTTGTTGGACGCCTCGCAACGATTCCATAGGTTTTCGAAGGCCTAATACCAGCTACCCGTCAGGCTGACACGCACAAAAATCCCCAGATCGCGGTGCATCATAACCACGATCTCCACCGCGACGCCCATCAGACCTGAAAGCTGCTACTGAGCTGCACCCGGTTTCGTGGACACCGAGATAAGGTGTTTTTGGAACCGGAGGGTGACGATGCAACGACGGAAGTTCAGCCGGGAGTTCAAGCTCGAGGCGGTGAAGCTGGTATTGGAGCGTGGCGTTTCGGCATCGCAGGCAGCGCGCGATCTGGATGTGCATGCGAACGTGCTGCGCAAGTGGATCCGCGAAGCGGAAGGCGACCCTGGATCGGCGTTTCCCGGCCACGGCAACATGAGGCCAG
>NZ_JBFUHB010000060.1:0-1373 GCF_056402595.1 Sphingomonas sp. P3_C6 | reverse complement strand
CTGGCCTCATGTTGCCGTGGCCGGGAAACGCCGATCCAGGGTCGCCTTCCGCTTCGCGGATCCACTTGCGCAGCACGTTCGCATGCACATCCAGATCGCGCGCTGCCTGCGATGCCGAAACGCCACGCTCCAATACCAGCTTCACCGCCTCGAGCTTGAACTCCCGGCTGAACTTCCGTCGTTGCATCGTCACCCTCCGGTTCCAAAAACACCTTATCTCGGTGTCCACGAAACCGGGTGCAGCTCAGTCCGATGGACATGATGCGCCATGGTTGCTCGACGAGCGCGTTCCAAGCGAAGCAGCAATGGTCGACGATGTCGTCGTAGGATGTGAAGATGCGGTTGGACAGCCAGTTGTCACGCATGAACTGCCAAAGGTTCTCGACGGGGTTGAGTTCCGGGCATCTCGGCGGCAGCGGCATCAGGGTGATATTGGGCGGCACGATCAACTCGGCTGATCCGTGCCATCCGGCCTGATCGAGCAGCAAGACTGCATGGGCACCCGGCGCGACGTGGAAGGCGATTTCCTCGAGATGCATGATCATAGCCTCACTGTTGCATTTGGGCATGACGATGCCCGCGGCTTTGCCTTCAGCGGGGCAGATTGCGCCGAAGATCCATGCTGAGGAGCGGCGCTGATCCTTGGCCGCTGAGGGGCGTGTGCCGCGCCTGGCCCAACGCCGGGTGAGTTTGGTCTGCTGGCCGACGCGGGCCTCGTCCTGCCACCACAGCTCTATTGGCGTACCTTTCGGTAGCCGCCGCTTGATCTGCGCCAGACGGGCGGCGAAGCTTTTTTAAAATCGACAATATCATCAGGCTTCTGGCCATGGTGGCGGGGCCGCGCCGAAAGCTTGCGATAGCCCATGGCGCGAAGCTCGCGCCCGAGAGTGTGGCGCGTGACGGAGAGCGCGAACTCATCCCAGATCCACTGCGCCAGATCGGCAAGCCGCCAACGCACCACGCCATGCGCCGCAGGGATCGGTCCCGCCTCGACAACCGCCGCAAGCCGGGCGCGCTGCTCATCGTTCAGGATCGAGGCCCGCCCCGGCGCTTTGCGTGTTGCCAGACCATCGGGGCCGCTCTCGTTGAACCGCAAGACCCAGTCGCGCACGATCTGAAGCGTCACGCCGGCAAGTTTCGCCGCGTCACTTCGGCTCCCCCCATCCAGGATCAGCGCTACCGCCAATAGGCGTCGGACCTGATCCGCATCACCACTTCGTCTGGCACATCGACGCAAATCCGCCGGTGTGTAGTCGGGCCGAACGCCAACCGCTGCCGCCATCGCAAGCCTCCATCTGCCTGCAACGTCGAATCAGATTTTCAGCACCTTGGGAATCCACCACGTGAGTCACTCTCAGCGCGCCTTGGTATAA
>NZ_JBFUHB010000059.1:0-1489 GCF_056402595.1 Sphingomonas sp. P3_C6 | reverse complement strand
CACGATGACCTTCCTCGCAGCGCTTCGCTGCGACCGGATCGACGCTCCGTGCGTGCTCGACCAGCCGGTCAACGGCCAGAGCTTCAAAGACTATGTTGAGCAGTTCCTCGTGCCCACGCTCTCGCCTGGCGACATCGTCGTCATGGACAATCTGAGCAGTCACAAACGGCCTGCCATCCGCGAGGCAATCCGTAGCGCGGGCGCCAAGCTCCTGTTCCTGCCGCCGTACAGCCCCGATCTCAATCCGATTGACGTGCTCCCCTGAAATGTGACCGAGGATAAGTAGAGTCCGACGCGAAGGGAGTCGGACGGATGAAGCGCAGCAGGTTCAGCGAAGAGCAGATCATCGGGATATTGAAGGAGCAGGAGGCCGGCATGCCGACARCGGATGTGTGCCGGCGCCACGGGATCAGCCCGGCGACGTTTTACAACTGGAAGTCGAAGTTCGGCGGACTGGAGGTTTCGGAAGCCAAGCGGCTGCGCGCGCTCGAGGAGGAGAATGGGCGGCTGAAGAAACTTCTGGCTGAAGCGATGCTCGACAATGCCGTGCTGAAGGATCTGGCGTCAAAAAAATGGTGACGCCCGGCGCGAAGCGGGAAGCGGTCGCSCATGCGCGTGCGGAGTACGGGCTGAGCGAGCGTCGGGCGTGTGAGTTGGTCGGGGTGAGCCGCAGGGTGAACCGGTATTGTGCGACGCGAGCRGACGATGCGCCGCTACGYGCACGGTTGCGCGAACTGGCCGCCGAGCGCCGCCGGTTCGGCTATCGCCGGCTTGGATGTCTGCTGGCGCGCGAGGGGTTRGCGCCCAACCACAAGAAGCTGCTGCGGATATATCGCGAGGAAGGGTTGAAGGTTCGCCGCCGAGGTGGTCGCAAGCGGGCGCTGGGCACGCGGGCACCGATGGCGCTGCCCGAAGGGCCAAACCAGCGCTGGAGCCTGGACTTCGTGTCGGACAGCCTGATGTGCAGCCGGCGGTTCCGGATACTGTGCGTGGTCGACGACTTCACCCGCGAATGCCTGGCGCTGGTGCCGGACACATCGTTGTCGGGTGCCAGGGTCGCGCGCGAGTTGACGGGGCTGATCGGCGTACGCGGCAAGCCGCACACGGTCGTGAGCGACAACGGCACCGAGCTGACCAGCATGGCGATCCTCAAATGGGCCGAGGAGCGTAAGGTGGAATGGCACTATATCGCGCCGGGCAAGCCGACGCAGAATGCCTTCGTCGAGAGCTTCAACGGCCGCTTGCGCGACGAATGTCTCAACGAGACGCTGTTCCGGTCACTGGCGCATGCGCGCCGGGTACTGGCGGCCTGGCGTGACGACTACAACAACGTCAGGCCACACTCGAAACTGGGCGGAAAAACACCCGCCGAGATCGCCGGCAAACGGGCATGGGGGCATGCCCCCATGCCCGTTGCCATATCAGCAACCAGCCAGCAAAATGGGCATGGACTCTATGTCTGAGTGGTAACACTCGGGGGAGCACGTCA
>NZ_JBFUHB010000058.1:0-1951 GCF_056402595.1 Sphingomonas sp. P3_C6 | reverse complement strand
CGCGCCGATCTCAATGCCAATCGCGGCAACCGGCCCAAGCTGACCATGCTGCCGCTGATGATCGTCGCGATCTGCAAGTCGATCCCCGACTTCCCGATGATCAACGCGCGCTATGATGACGAGGCGGGCGTGGTGACGCGCCACGGTTCGATCCATCTCGGCATGGCGACCCAGACGCCGGCCGGCCTGATGGTGCCGGTGATCCGCGACGCGCAGGACCTGAACGTCTGGCAGCTTGCGAGCGAGATCGGCCGGCTCGCCGAGGCAGCACGCACGGGCAAGGCGAAGAGCGAGGAGCTCAGCGGCTCCACGCTCACCATCACCTCGCTCGGCCCGCTCGGCGGCATCGCGACGACACCGGTGATCAACCGGCCCGAGGTCGCGATCATCGGCCCGAACAAGATCGTCGAGCGCCCCGTCTTCCGCGGCGACGACATCGTCCGTGCCAAGCTGATGAACCTCTCGATCAGCTGCGATCACCGCGTCGTCGATGGGTGGGATGCGGCAAGTTACGTCCAGGCGCTCAAGAAATATCTCGAGACGCCAGTGCTGCTCTTTTCCGATGATAGAAAGGGATCGGCATGACGACCGATTATAGTGACCGCGACGGCGTCATCTGGTTTGATGGCGAGATCATCCCCTGGCGTGATGCAAAGATTCACTTCCTGACTCACTCCCTTCATTACGGCAGTGCCGTTTTCGAAGGCGTACGCGCTTATGGCGGCCGGATATTCAAGCTGCACGAACACACGCAGCGCCTGATCGAGGGAGCCCGCATCCTCGGCTATCGCATCCCTTACAGCGCGGAGGCGATCAATGCTGCTTGCAATCAGGTCATCGCACTGAACGGGCTGACAGACTGTTATTTGCGGCCCGCCGCGTGGCGGGGATCGGACAAGGTCGGGCTTTCTCCGGGTGGCGCGAGGATTCATGTCGCAATCGCGACCTGGGAATGGCCATCCTATTTCTCCCCCGAGCAGCGGATGAAGGGTATCCGGCTTCAGCACTCGTCATGGCGCAGACCCGCACCGGACACGGCGCCGACCCAGGCCAAGGCATCAGGGCTCTATCAAATCTGCACCATGGCGAAGCAGCAGGCAGAGGCGGAAGGCTATGATGATGCGCTGATGCTCGACTATCGCGGCTTGATAGCGGAGGCCACCGGTGCGAACATTTTCCTCGCGATCGACGGGAAGCTCCACACGCCCACCCCTGATTGCTTCCTGAATGGCATCACCCGCCAGACAGTAATTGCCCTGGCGCGAGAAGATGGCATCGACATTGTTGAACGCCAGATCGAACCCGCGGAGCTGGAGCGCGCAAGCGAGGTTTTTCTGACCGGTACCGCGGCCGAGATCACGCCGGTTGGTGAGATCGGCGGTCTGCGCTTCACCCCGGGCCCACTGACCCGGCGAATGATCGATCGGTATTCGGTGCTCACCACAGGCCGCTGACGCGGCGATGCCCCTTTTGACGGCGGACCCTATATGACTGACCAGATTCTGGACTTCGCCCTAGGCGAGAATGCGGACATGATCCGCGACGTGACCCAGCGCTTCGCCAGCGAGCAGATCGCCCCGCTGGCCGCAAAGATCGACGCCGAGGACTGGTTCCCCAGGGAGCTATGGCCGGCGATGGGCGAGCTCGGCCTGCACGGCATCACCGTCGAGGAGGAGTTCGGTGGGCTCGGCCTCGGCTATCTCGAGCATGTCATCGCCTGCGAGGAAGTCAGCCGCGCCTCCGCCTCGATCGGCCTCAGCTACGGCGCGCATTCCAACCTGTGCGTCAATCAGATCCGTCGCTGGGCGAACCCGGAGCAGAAGGCGAAGTATCTGCCCAAGCTCGTTTCGGGCGAGCATGTCGGCAGCCTCGCCATGTCTGAAGCCGGTGCCGGCTCGGACGTCGTCTCGATGAAGCTTCGCGCCGAAGAGACCGATACCGGCTATGTGCC
>NZ_JBFUHB010000057.1:0-2096 GCF_056402595.1 Sphingomonas sp. P3_C6 | reverse complement strand
GACATAGTCGACGGCCTGCGCCGCTTTCACCGCTGCGGCGCAGATCGCCTCCCGCGTCGTCTCGTCCATGCCGGGGGCAGGGGCTTCCTCGATCACCTTCTGGTGGCGGCGCTGGAGCGAGCAGTCGCGCTCGAACAGGTGGACGACATTGCCATGGCTGTCGCCGAACACCTGCACCTCGATGTGCCGGGGCGAGAGGATGTATTTCTCGATCAGCACCTGGGTGTTGCCGAAGGACGATGCCGCCTCGCGCTGGCAGGAGAGCAGGGCGTCGGCGAAATCCTCGGGCGCGTCGACCCGGCGCATGCCCTTGCCGCCGCCGCCCGCCACTGCCTTGATCAGTACCGGATAACCGACCTTGGCTGCCTCCGCCGCGAGCCGTTCGGGCGACTGGTCCTCACCAAGATAGCCCGGCGTGACCGGCACGCCGGCCGCGATCATCCGCTCCTTGGCGGCATCCTTCAGGCCCATCGCGCGGATCGAGTCCGGCTTCGGTCCGACCCAGATTAGCCCCGCATCGATCACTGCCTGTGCGAAATCGGCATTCTCCGACAGGAAGCCATAGCCGGGGTGGATCGCCTCGGCCCCGGTCTGCTTCGCAGCGGCGATGATCTTCTCGCCCACCAGATAGCTTTCGCGCGCCGGGGAGAGGCCGATATGCACCGCCTCGTCTGCCTGGCGCACATGCAGCGCCCTGGCGTCCGCGTCCGAATAGACCGCAACGGTGTGTACGCCCATCGCCCGCGCGGTGCGGATGATCCGGCAGGCGATTTCGCCGCGGTTGGCGATGAGCAGGGATTTGATCAAGTCAGCCCTCGCAGCCCGTGGCGCGCGCAGTCCAGGTGATATTGACGATCTTCCAGGTGCCGGTTTCGCGGACCAGGTCGAAATGGTCGATGCCGCAATGATGCGCCTTGCCGTCGATGAAGAATGTGTAGGGCGCCCAGACCATCGCGATGTCGCCGTCGATCTCTATTGCCGGATTGGTGATGCGCTCCTCATATTTTTCCGGCCCGGGTTTCACGCCGGCGGCAAATTCGGGCCAGCTCATGTGGCGGACGGTGCGCACGCCGTTGGGCGCTTCATTGGCGACGGTCGCGCCGCCATCGGGGCGAAGCTGGGCGAGGATCGCAGCGGAGTCGCGCGCGGCGAGCCCGGCGAACAGGGCGTTGATCGGCGCCATCACCGCGCCCTCATCCGTGCCGGGCGGCGGCAGGCCGGTGCCCTTGGGCATGGGCTGCATCGGCGTGATCTGGACGAGAACGGCAAGGATCAGGGACATTCGGGGGCTCCAGACAAAAGTTCCTCCCCGGAACGGGGAGGGGGACCATGCGAAGCATGGTGGAGGGGCTGGTCGGGCAAAACGCCCGCCACAATGAAGGCAACTACGGCCGCCACATCATCGAGGACAGCTTTGGCGGGTATTCGCAAGACCCGAACACCTTCACGAATAAGCCAGGCATCGCGAACCTGGTCCCTGGCAGGCTGGTCACCGCGCTCATGTGCTTCGCCGTCAACCTCGATCGCCAGCTTCGCGCTCGCGCAGAAGAAATCGAGCACATAAATGCCCGCTGGATGCTGATGGCGAAATTTGAGGCCAGCCGGTCGCGTACGTAACGCCGTCCAGAGAAGGACCTCGGGCAGGGTCATCTCTTTGCGCAAGCGTCGTGCATTGCGGACGGTCTGAGCAGGCCCGGTCAGCACGCTGCCAGCCCCTCCACCGCGCTACGCGCGGTCCCCCTCCCCGTTCCGGGGAGGAATAAAGTTTCGCCAATAGCCATCACATCCTGAACACGCCGAACGATGCCTTTTCCGGCACAGGGGCATTCAGCGTCGCCGCGAACGCCAGGCCGAGCACGTCACGCGTCTGCGCCGGATCGATGATGCCATCGTCCCATAGCCGGGCGGTCGCGTGCCAGGGATTGCCTTCATCCTCGTATTTCTGGCGGATCGGCGCCTTGAACGCCTCGACCTCTTCCTCGCTCCAGCTCTCCGCATCGCGGTGCACCGTGGCGAGCACCGAGGCGGCCTGTTCGCCGCCCATCACGCTGATCCGGCTATTGGGGCCCATCACGCTGATCCGGCTATTGGGCCAG
>NZ_JBFUHB010000056.1:0-2269 GCF_056402595.1 Sphingomonas sp. P3_C6 | reverse complement strand
GGCACGCTCGCGGTTGCCACCGCGGTGACGAGCTTGGCGCCATGCTTGGCAATGCCCTCCGCCTCGTAGCGGCCGCCGACCATGAAGCCCGAGATATTCTGCAGGAACAGCAGCGGGATGCGCCGCTGGCACGCCAGCTCGATGAAATGCGCCCCCTTCACGGCGCTCTCCGAGAAGAGCACGCCGTTATTGGCGAGGATCGCGACGGGCATGCCCCAGATATGCGCAAAGCCGCACACCAGGCTCGATCCGTACAGCGCCTTGAACTCATGGAACTCGCTGCCGTCGACCAGCCGCGCGATCACTTCGTGCACATCGTAAGGCGCGCGGACGTCGGAGGGCACGATCCCGTACAGTTCTTCGGCGTCGAACTTCGGCGCGCGCGGCTCCTTCAGCGCGATGTCCGGTTTCCGGTTCTCAGGGAGTGTCGAGACGATGTCGCGCACGATGGTCAGCGCATGCTCGTCATTCTCGGCGACATGATCGACCACCCCCGACTTGCGGCCATGGGTCTCCGCGCCGCCAAGCTCCTCGGCGGAGATCACTTCGCCCGTCGCCGCCTTCACCAGCGGCGGGCCCGCGAGGAAGATCGTGCCCTGGTTGCGCACGATCACCGTCTCGTCGGACATGGCCGGCACATAGGCGCCGCCCGCGGTGCAGCTGCCCATCACGCAAGCGATTTGCGGAATGCCCTTGGCCGACATGTTGGCCTGGTTGAAGAAGATCCGCCCGAAATGATCGCGGTCGGGGAATACCTCGGCCTGGTGGGGCAGGTTCGCGCCGCCCGAATCGACCAGATAGATGCAGGGGAGGCGGTTCGCCTCGGCGATCTCCTGCGCGCGCAGATGCTTTTTCACGGTCAGCGGATAATAGGTCCCGCCCTTCACCGTGGCGTCGTTGCAGACGATCATCACCTGCCGCCCGGAAACGCGGCCGATGCCGGCGATCACGCCCGCCCCCGGCACCTCGTCGTCATACAGGCCATTCGCAACGAGCTGCCCGATCTCCAGAAAGGGCGATCCCGGATCGAGCAGCCGCTCGACGCGGTCTCGCGGGAGCAGTTTGCCGCGCGACGTGTGCCGTTCGCGACTTTTCTCGGAGCCGCCGAGCGCCGTGCGCGCGACATCGGCGCGGAGCCGCCCGGCCAAAGCACGGTTGTGCGCTGCGTTGGCGCGGAAGGTCTCGCTCTCCGGCGATAGCCTGGTGTCCAGAGCCGGCGCGCTCATGCCGGCGATCTCGAAAGCAACGCCGATCTCAGGCACTGGCAGACGATCTGGTCGCGTTGATTGATCAGGACATGGCGAAACGTCACGAGCCCCGCATCAGGCCGCGATTTGCTATCGCGAAGCTCCGCGATTTTGGTCTCCGCCCGCATCGTATCGCCGATGAAGACAGGACTTGGCATGATGAGCTTGTCGTAACCGAGGTTCGCAATCAGCGTTCCCAGCGTTGTGTCGCCTACGGTGAGCCCGATCATCAGGGCAAAGGTGAAAGTGCCGTTGACGAGAATCTTGCCGAACTCACTCCGCTTTGCCGTCTCGATATCGAGATGGAGCGGTTGCGGGTTGTGCGTCATCGTCGTGAACAGCAGATTGTCGGTCTCCGTCACAGTGCGGCGAATGTCGTGGGCGATATGGTCGCCAACGCGCCATTGGTCGTAATATCTTCCTGCCATCACGCGCCCTCTGTTCCGGCCCCGATCAGCTCTCGGCCGATCAGCATCCGCCGGATCTCGTTGGTCCCGGCGCCGATATCGAGCAGCTTGGCGTCGCGCAGGAAGCGTTCGACCGGCCAGTCCTTGGTGTAACCCGCACCGCCCAGCGCCTGGACCGCCTCGCCCGCGACGCGGAAGGCATTCTCGCTGGCCAGCAGGATCGCACCGGCTGCGTCGAAGCGGGTGGTCTTGCCGGCGTCGCAGGCCCGAGCAACCGCATAGACATAGGCGCGGGCCGAGTTGAGCGCGACATACATGTCGGCGACCTTGGCCTGCATCAGCTGGAAGGCGCCGATCGGCTTGCCGAACTGTTTGCGCTCGCGCAGATATGGGACGACCACGTCGAGGCAGGCCTGCATGATGCCGAGCTGGATGCCGGCGAGCACGGTGCGCTCATAGTCGAGGCCCGACATCAGCACGCCGACGCCGCCATTGACCGGGCCCATGACATTCTCGTGCGGGACCTCGCAGTCGTCGAACACCAGCTCGGCGGTGGGGCTGCCGCGCATGCCCATCTTGTCGATCTTCTGGCCGATCGAGAAACCGGGCATGTCC
>NZ_JBFUHB010000055.1:0-2534 GCF_056402595.1 Sphingomonas sp. P3_C6 | reverse complement strand
GGGTTAGTGCGGCGCGGTTGAGGTGAACGAACGAGCGTTGCGCGCCGGTTGAGCGCTGCGGGAGGCAGGCAGAGCATCGGGGTTCCACGAGAGGAGCCCTGCCATGAACAGCCTTGTCCCGATTATTGCCGTCAGCCCGCTACGCCAGCGTCTCATCGACGAGATGGATATACGCCGGTTCGGCCGCGAGACGCAGCGCAACTACATCCGCGACGTCGGGCGGTTCGCGACGTGGTTGGGACGCTCGCCCGACACGGCGACGGCGGAGGACGTGCGGCGCTTCCAGGTCGAGCAGTGCGACCTCGGCGTACCGGTGCCGACCATGAACGCCATCGTGTCGGCGCTGAGGTTCTTCTTCATCCAGACGCTCGACCGGCCCGACCTGGCGCGCAAGCTGGTTCGCATGCGGCACGTGCGCAAGTTGCCGGTCGTGCTCAGTCAGGACGAGGTGGCGCGGCTGCTGGCCGCGACCACGTGCCTGAAGCATCAGGCGGCGCTATCGGTCGCCTATGGTGCCGGATTGCGTGCCGCCGAGATCGCCGGCCTCAAGGTGCGCGACATCGATAGCGAGCGCATGCTGCTGCGGGTCGAGCGCGGCAAGGGCGGGCGGTATCGCAACGCCATGCTCCCGACGGGGCTTCTGGCGTTGCTGCGAGAGTGGTGGCGGGTTGGTCGACAGGAGGGCGTATTGCACGTCGATGGCTGGCTGTTCCCCGGCCAGCACTATCTCAAGCCGCTCAGCACGCGGCAGCTGCACCGTATCGTCGTGGAGGCGAGCGTCGCGGCGGGCATCGGCAAGCGGGTCGGGCCGCACACGCTGCGGCACTGCTTCGCCACCCACCTGCTCGAGGACGGGATCGACGTTCGCATCATCCAGACGCTGCTGGGGCACGCCAAGCTGGAGACCACCGCCTATTACACGCAGGTTGCCACCCGGGTGCTGCGCAATGTGACCAGTCCGTTCGACCGGCTGGCGATGGCCGCCATGGAAGCGAGAACACCCAGCGGCTGAGCGGGCATGCGCGCCTCCATCGAGGTCGCCGACATCTTCCGTGCCGCGGGTTCCGCCTACCGGGTCGCGCGTGCCGGACATCTGAGCCTGGACCAGCTCAAGGTGATGTCGGCGATAGAGACCTGCCGCACCGCCGTGATGGGTGGTCACGTCGATGCCTGCACCGACTGCGGGCATTGGCGGGTCGCCTACAACTCCTGCCGCAACCGGCACTGCCCGCGGTGCCAGGGCGCGGCTGCGCGCACCTGGCTCGCCGAGCGCGAGGCCGACCTGCTGCCGGTCGGCTACTTCCACGTCGTGTTCACGCTGCCCGCCGAGGTCGCTGACATCGCGTTGCAGAACAAGGCAGCGGTCTACGGCCTGCTATTCCAGGCGGCGTCCGAGACGATGACGACCATCGCCGCGGACCCGAAGCATCTCGGCGCACGCATCGGCATCACCGCGGTGCTGCATACCTGGGGATCGGCGCTGACCCACCATCCGCACATCCATATGATCGTGCCGGGCGGCGGGCTGTCGCCAGACGGAAGACGCTGGATCTCGTCGCGCCCGGCGTTCCTGCTGCCGGTCAGGGTGTTGGGCAAGCTGTTCCGCCGCCTGTTCCTCACCAGGCTGATGGCCTTGCACGAAGCCGGGCGGCTCGCCTTCTACGGCGGCATCGCGCACCTCGCCGACCGCCGCGCGTTCGTGCGCCACCTGTCCCCGGTCCGGAAGAAGCGCTGGGTAGTATACGCCAAGCCGCCGTTCGCGGGGCCCGAGACGGTGCTCGCCTATCTATCGCGCTACACCCACCGCGTCGCCATCTCGAACAGTCGACTCCTGCGCTTCGACCAGAGCGGCGTCACCTTCCGCTACAAGGATTACCGCCGCGACGGTGCCGACCGGCAGCAGAGCATGACGATCACCGCTGACGAGTTCATCCGCCGCTTCCTGCTCCACGTCCTGCCCAAAGGCTTCCACCGCATCCGTCACTACGGTCTGCTCGCCGGGGCCACCCGCAAGGCGCATCTCGACCATGTTCGCCAGTTGCTCGGGGTCGCGCCGCCCGCCACGGTCGAGGCGCCGATCGAGCCGAACGATGTGCGACCGCCATGCCCATGCTGCGGCGGACGCATGGTCGTCGTCGAGACCTTCGAGCGTCAGCGCCTACCCCGTGCGCCACCGGCTCCCGCGCTGCTACCCGGGAGGCAGGCGTCGTGACCCGGCACGGCCCGACACCGCCAGATCCCGCAGCGCCCATGCTTGCGGAGCCGACGCTACGTGTGCCGATCGTCGTCGAAGAGGCTGCCACCTCAACCGGCGTCGGGCCATCCGCCTCCGTGAATTCGGCATCGCCACCTAAATCCGGAAGGTCCGGATCCAGACCCGCGCTCCAATCGGCCGTGCCGCCCAACATCGGAGCAGGCCCAAACTCGAAATCCCCATAGATCCACGCGTGCGGCCCGCGGGTTCGGGCCTCCAAGACTTTCGTACGCCTGCCGGCATCCGAAACTCTTCAGGAGGCATCCGAAACTCTTCAGGA
>NZ_JBFUHB010000054.1:0-6235 GCF_056402595.1 Sphingomonas sp. P3_C6 | reverse complement strand
GCCGCGACACTTCGGCTCCCCCCATCCAGGATCAGCGCTACCGCCAATAGGCGTCGGACCTGATCCGCATCACCACTTCGTCTGGCACATCGACGCAAATCCGCCGGTGTGTAGTCGGGCCGAACGCCAACCGCTGCCGCCATCGCAAGCCTCCATCTGCCTGCAACGTCGAATCAGATTTTCAGCACCTTGGGAATCCACCACGTGAGTCACTCTCAGCGCGCCTTGGTATAAATGGTATATCGATCTGTGCATCGCCACGAAGCGACAGCCCAAGCGTGGCATGCGGTTAGGGAGCAGCTCGCCGCGTGCAGGCAGCAACTTCGCCGTACCGAAGACGCCGAGCGTCGGCTCGGCTTTGAGAATGGTCACCCCGAGGCGGAGGACGATCTGCAGGCCGAGTGCGACTGGCTCGATCAACAAATCCGGCGCGCGCACCTTCGCCTGATCCTTCTCATCGAGCAACTGGGCCTGAAGGCGTATCTCAAGGAATATCGCACCGGGTTCAAGCGCTTCGCCAAGAAGTTAGGTGAGACTTATCGACCGGACTTTGATCGGGAGATTCATGAGAGCGAGGCGCTTGAGCATATTAGTGGATCGTTGACCACACTGTCCGCCAGCCTTGAGCCGATAAAGGCCAGCCACGAGATCGACGGCGTCGCGCAAGTCCGCGACCTTCTCAAAGCAGCATACTTCATTGTCGAGCGCAACGGTCCCGAGCCGAAGCGCGAGAAGGACGTCCAAGACGCGATCTTCGAGTATCTGCGTATTGTACATCCGGCACACGACGCGAGGTGCAGATCTCGCATGTAAATAAGACCTTCAAGGCAGATATCGGCATCGATGCCCTCAATCTGCTGATCGAAGTCAAATTTATCGACAACGCGGTCGAGATGCGTTCCGAATGCCCCAGTCTGTTCGAGGACATGTTCGCCTATCGTGGCGATCGGAAATGGAAACACTTCTTCGCCTTGGTCTATTGCACCGGACCTCATCTTCGTCAGGAAGAATTGGAGGCGGAGTTCGCGCTCGCCAAGTGCCCCCCTGACTGGATCCCCATTGCAGTCTACGGCAAGGGAGGCAGACCGAACGCCATGCCTCTAAAGCGCCGCGTGCATCGGCTGGCGGAAGGCGCCCTGAAGAAATCCAAGGGGGCGGGCACGAAGAAAAAGGCGGTGTGACCGAGGGCCAGCTTCTGGCTCGCCTCCTCAATCTTGGCGCTATCCGACCGCTTTTCGACTGTATTTCCGCTCGAACAGACTAGTCGTCCAAATCGAGCCTCGTCATTAGCTCGTCCCATTCGCGCGCGGAGAGCCGTGTCTCTGACCGCTCGGGACGGTCCCCCTTCAGCATGCGGCGAAGCAAATTGATCTCATCGCGGGACAGGGTGACAGCGCCCAGGCGATAGTCCCTGAACGCTTCGTGCGCGATCGGCACCCAGAGCTGGACGATCTCGAGCATCGCCTCGGCATACGCTCTGATCTCATATTGGGCGTGCGGATCGGCGCGCAGGCGGAGGAAGCCGAGCAAATTGTGGAGATCAACCTTCCAATACCATTGCGTATAGGTCGCCAGGCTGAGGCCGATACGCGCCAGTTCGCGCGTTACGCCGCTGCGATCGGGATCAACATCGCCGAGCTCTGGATCGTTGAGCATCCACCGATAGCTGTCATAGGCGTGCTCGGCATCGGCGCGCAGCACGCGCAGCACTTCGTCTGCTTCCGCCTCGCCCAACACGCCCTCGCGGCCTTGCCGGTTCGTGGAGGACTGTGCCGCCAAATGCTGACGGTCCGGGAGATAGAACTCGCGGTCGAGAACCGAATAGCGCGCCGAATATTCGTTCACGTTCGCCATACGATGGCGGATCCACTGCCGCGCCACGAAGATGGGGAGCTTCACATGGAACTTGATTTCGCACATCTCGAACGGCGTCGTGTGCCAATGCCTCATCAGATAGCGGATCAGTCCGCGGTCCTCGTTCAGGCGGCGTGTGCCCCGGCCATAGGATACCCGGGCGGCTTGCACGATCGCGGCGTCGTCGCCCATATAATCGACCACACGAATAAATCCGTGATCGAGGACCGGATAGGGCGTGTGCAGCACCTGCTCCAGCCCTTCAACGGTCGGTCGACGAGTCGTCGCCACGGCCTCGCGCGCAGTCTCGATCTCTTGCTTTTGGTGCTCGTCTATCGCCACATTGTCCTCCTGCGATGCCGTCTAGCCGCGCAGGTCCGGCCGCACAACGCACCACATATCCAGTCGCGATGCGTGCGTTGCTAGTTCAAATATGGCTTCGCGATGGATCAACCTGGACTTGCAACCTTTGAAGGCTTGCCTCACCAGCTTCCTGAAACGGGAGGACGCTAGATCGGATGGCAAGTGCAAAGACAACGCTTACGATTAAGAATGAAAGCGGCGTAACCGAGCTCGAAGAGGTGTTGAAAGGTATTGGCGGGACGGCACCTCGCCAGGATTTCATCCTCAAGGCGAGCGGCGCAACCCAGCCACCGCTACTGCGCGACATGTGGTTGGCGATGGTTATCCGCGCGGCCTTCGACGTCGCCCCGAATGTGTCCGTGTTGTCGCCGGGGTCCTCGGCGTGGCCGGATCTCGACTCCACAGACTTCGATGATGACGGTAATGCCGCACTCTCCCTCCCGTATCTCCTTGCGCTGCAACGCGGTGCCCGGGTGCTGCCGGAGTGGGCTCACGACAGCCCGCTTCCAGCGACGGCAGTGCGGCGCCATGCGGTGCAGCGTCGGGGCGGCGTACTTGGCACGGGAGGTAAGTTCCGGCGGCTGGTGGAATTCGATCCTGACGATCCTATCGCCCCGGCCATCGGTCAGCACGACGACCGGTCCGCACGGCTGGAGCAGCTCATCCTTGAGATGATGGGGATGTTCGAGATCGGCGCCCAACGACGGAAAATCGCTCCCGTCGCAATGGGGCCGAGGCGGCACATCATCGATTTCCTGCGGGAACTCTACGCGAACGCCTACGGATATGCACGCGATGTCGCTGGGGTGCGTACGCTAGGTTTCCAAAAGCATTTCTACTCCCGCGAGGTTGCGGAGCAGCGCGCAAAGCAATTTCCAGCGTTGCTTAACTTCGTAAGGGCTCAAGCCGGAAGGACGCCGAATCTGATCGAGGCAACCGTCTCCGACTTCGGACCGGGAATCGTCGGCGGCTTTCGATCCAGCGAAGCCGCACCAGCCTATGCAGGCTGGGAGGATGATCGTCTCCTTCACGCTCTCCTACACGAACAGTTCAGCAGCAACCTGGATGATCCGAATGCAGGACTGGGCATTCTGATCGCGCTCGGCGCCGCCACGAAGGTCGGCGGTTTCGTCACTCTTCGTACCGGCGCGCACTGGCTCGTACTCGATCCGACCAACGGCGGTGGCACCGAGATGCAGCCCATTCCGGGCGTGCACCCCTTCGTGCACGGGACACATTGGGCCATCCTCTATCCCGATTCCCCTCTCGCCTGACGGGGAAACTCTTGTACGCCTTCAACACCGTCGTCTCTCAGGGAGACCGCTCTGTGCGAGTCCTGCTGGTGCAGGCCGCGATCGGCGAAACACTCGCCGAAATAATGGACAATGTCCGGAGAACGCTCGCCTGTGAGGATCCGGTCATCATCCGGCTTCCAGTCGAAGACCCGGTCGATCCAACGATATGGGCGAAGACGGCCGACGCTGAGGCCTCGAAGATTCTCGGAGATCGGACGCTCCTTCTCGGCCGGTCGCGAAACCGGTCGGTCCATGTGCTCTCCTCCTTTGGCGGTCACCCTTATATCACTGATGCGCTGAACGCTTCGTCGACGCCCGACGAGCTGGCGGGGCTCGCACGCCCGGCGTTGATCGACCAACTACGCGAAGCGGAATTCACCCATCTCGTGCAGCGCTCCAAGGCGTTGCTCACCGCGCCCCCGCAAAGCGTTTTTCGGGCACCGAGCGGATTTGTCGTCAACAATTTCGTTCGGGTCGGCAACATCCAGGCGGATCGCGACGCGCTTGACGCAATCGCGTTCTGGGTACTTGAGCATCTGGAGGACCGCGACGCCATCGTCATCGACACATGGTCGATCTCTTCCATCGCGTTCAACTCCGCGCGCGTGGCCGCCTCCTACTACGGGCGGAACACCCTCAGAGTTGAAATGCTTCCCGGCTATAATGACGGAACCGAGGAGGCAATGCGGCGCGCTCGGGAGATCCTCGAGCGCGTGGCGCTGGACGTGGGCCGCGCCGCCGAAGAGGAAACCAAAGTACTGATCCTGATCAGCGCAACACAGTCCGGGAGCCTGGAGGGGCATCTAAAAAAGGTCTGCGCGACCGCGGGACGCACGATCTCGCCAAGCTTTCTAGCGCTGTTCGCGCTTAGCGGAAGCGCCATTCCGAGATTGTCTGATCTGGTCGATGATCCGCGCTTTACCTTTTCGGCCGCGAAGCCCTCGACTCCAACTGTCGTTGACATTGATCCGCAGATTTATTTCCCTCTCGCCTATGTCGATGTGGACTACCGGCTCATGAAGCCCGACGCCGAGCGGCACCGAGAGTTTTTCGACGCCTATGCGCACACCAAGGTGGTTCGCGTCCATGCCAATGATGACAGGGGCGATAGCGCCGTTCGCCATCACGCGATTCGCCTGGATCTGCTTGAAATACTACACACAGATCGGTTTCGAACCCGTCTCGATGCGATCCTCGAGACGTTCGGCAAGCAGACCGCGATCCTCGCCCCGCAACATTCCGCAGCCCAAAGCTTTGCAAAGTTAGTCGCTTTGCGGCTCGCTGTTCGGCAAGGTGCCACTCCGATTTTGCCGATCCCCGGTGCGGAGCATCTACCGCAGGCCGGTGACCGAGCCGTTGCGCTTCAACTGCTACGCGACGCGGAAGCCAGCGACGAATTTCTTGTCCTGGACGATTTTAGCGTGGACACGGCCCGCACGGCTCAAATCGACAAGCTGCTTCGGACAATGGGTTGCGCCACGCGAGTCAATTATCTGACGGGCATCCAGGCAGATGACGACACAAAGGAATGGGATGCATTTGTAGGCCGCCTCGTGCGGCGCCCGCCACATTCACCACACACTGTGCACGCGGTGGAACGATTGCCACTCCCAAATCTCGGCAGAGATGGTTGTCCCTGGTGCGCAGAGCTCGCGCTTTATGACGGATGGGCGGGCTCAGGCGCCGCCTTGCCCGGAGCCATCGAGCCGCGCCGGACGAAGCTCGCGGGCGCGGGCACGAACGGGCTCTCGGAGGACGCGCTGTTCCATCCAGCCAATCTTACCCGCCCGGCGCTGGGGCCCCGGTCTTTCTATGTGAAGCCGGGATGCACCCAGGCGCATGTCTTTGCAGCCGTTTCTGCGGCACTGCAGACACTTCGGACGACGGGCCACGAAGGAAAACCAAAGCTTGGACCGCGACACTTTCCGATAGCGACGGTGCTACATCACGAGGACTATCTGAATCAGAAGTGGACCGACACGGTGCTGCGTGCTGGGCTGCTGCGCGCCGCCGTCAGGGACGAGCTGGTCTGGACCGGCGCGGAGATGCGCAAGAAGCGCAAAGAAGCGTTCACTGGCCTTTTGCGTCGTAACAACCATAGCGAGCACGACATCGTGCTTGAAGTGCTGATTGCGGCGGCATGCGGCAAGGTCGAACTGGACCTCGACGACGCGCATTTGTGCAAGGTGATTGAAAGCCGCACCGATGATGACTCGGCGGCATATCTCATCGCCCGCCTCAAGGCCGCGCCGGCCTGAGAATCCCTGACGCGCCGGCGACCGAAGGTGTGGCGCCCCATGCACAATACGCCGTGGCTAAAAGCGTGGCCAAATTAGGGGCCTCTAGGGTAACTAGGGGACATGTATTATCGGTAATCCGTCGCACCTTGCCCCCTAGTTCCCCTCAAAGCCCGCTAGAGCGTTTTTTTTTCGAGTCCCGCCGTCCGCACCACCAAGTTRTTGAAATAGCTAGTGTATTTTATKACAATGGGCAAACGCACCCATTAAGCCATTGTTTTAACGAGCAGATTCCTGGGCAAATTATTTTATTGCGCCGCGCCCAGGGCAAACAGCGCATTCATCTTCCGAACCTCCTTCCGGCGTTCGGAATCCTCGATCCACCGGGCGTAGTGTTTGAATAGCGTCCCCGCATTGCTGTGCCCCAGTTGGCGCGCAATGTAGGCGGGATTGACCCCACCCATCAGCGCCCCACCCATCAGCGCG
>NZ_JBFUHB010000053.1:0-7155 GCF_056402595.1 Sphingomonas sp. P3_C6 | reverse complement strand
GCTGCGCTACCCGTCTCACGCACACGCCGTACCCATTTGATCGCCGAGCTCGCCGCTACGCCAAAGCGTGCCGCTGCCGCATGGCAGGACATGCTCTCCTCCATCACCGCCGCTACAACCCGCTCGCGCAGGTCCATCGAATAGGGCTTGGCCATGCTAGCTGGCCTCCGATCTCCAGCCAGCATCTTGAATCAGAAAATCAGACCAAAGGGAATCCCATTTGAATCAGTCAAATGTCATCCCGCTCTAAAAGGGCAGCTTGAAACCCGGTGGCAACGGAATACCGCTCGTCATCTTGGACATCTCGGCGCTCGACGCCGCATCCGCCTTGGCCTTGGCGTCATTGAACGCCGCGACGACAAGATCTTCCAGCATCTGCTTTTCGCTCGCCGAGAGCAGCGATTCGTCGATGTCGATGCCGATGATGCGCCCCTTGGCCGACGCCTTGACCTTGACCAGCCCGCCCCCGGCAGCACCCTCGACCTCGATCGCGTCGAGGCCGGCCTGCGCCTTGGTCAGTTCGGCCTGGACGTTCTGCGCCATGGCCATGATGTCTTCGATACTCTTCATCATACACTCCGTTGTGCCGCCATCAGGCGGTCGAGTTCGCTTTCAGGAAATTCTGCATCGGGAAACGCTTCGAACGCCGCCTTCACCACCGGCGTTTCGAGGATCGCGGCGCGCATCGCATCGCGCTCGGCCTCCATCTCCTCACGGATCGTCGGCGCGCCCTGCGCGTCTTCCGAGGTGACCTTCCACGTCCTGCCGGTCAACCGCCTCAGCTCGATATTCAGGTCGCGGATCAGATCGACGGGCAGCGGTCGCGAGGAGCTTAACACAAGTTCGGGCGCCTCGAACCGGATGACGCTGGCGCTGCGCGTCAGCTTAACCGCGAGCGTATGCTCGCCCTGTTTTTCCAAAAAACCGACCAGATCGCGCAGGCTGTTGGGCAGGTTCGCGTCGACGGCCTGGGCCGGCTCCCGCACCACCGGGGCGGCAGGCGCGGCATTGCCCGTCGGGGCGCCGTTCGCGATCATCCGCGCCAGCTCGCCCGGATCCGGCAGGGTCGAGGCATGGATCAGCCGCAACAGCGCCATCTCGCACGCCTCGATCGGCAACGCCGCGCGCGCGACCTCGTCATGCCCCTTCAGCAGAAGCTGCCACAGCCGGTGCAGCGAGGCGAAGCTGAGCTTGCCGGCCCATTCGGTCAGCGCCTCGCGCTCCTCCACCGCCTGCCCGGCCTCGGGCGCGGTGCCGAGCTTCACCAGGGTAGTGGCATGTACCGTCTCGAGCAGCGCGCGCAGCACGCCGAGCGGATCGACGCCGAAATCATATTGCCGCCTGAGTGCCGCGAGCGCGCCCTGCCCATCCCCGCTGAGCACCAGCCCGAACAGGTCGCGGGTCGCGCCGCGATCCGACAGGCCGAGCATCTCACGCACCGCGCCGGCCTTCACGCCGCCACCCTCGATGCCGGCATGAGCAATCGCCTGGTCCAGGATCGACAGGCCATCGCGCGCGGACCCTTCGGCCGCCCGCGCGATCAGCGACAACGCCTCGGGCTCGGCCTCGACGCCTTCCGCCGTGCACACCCGCCCAAAATGCTCGCTAAGCTTGTCCGCCGGAATACGCCGCAGGTCGAACCGCTGGCACCTCGACAGCACCGTCACCGGCACCTTGTTCACCTCGGTCGTGGCGAACAGGAACTTCACATGCGCCGGTGGCTCCTCGAGCGTCTTCAGCAGCGCGTTGAACGCGTTCTTTGACAACATATGGACTTCGTCGATGATGTAGATCTTGAACCGCGCCGACACCGCCGAATAACGCGAGGCGTCGATGATCTCGCGGACATCGTCAACGCCGGTATGGCTGGCGGCGTCCATCTCGATCACGTCGATATGCCGACCCTCGGCAATGGCGCGGCACGGCTCGCAGACGCCGCACGGGTCGATCGTCGGCCCGCCGGTCCCGTCGGGCCCGATGCAGTTGAGCGCCTTGGCGATCAGCCGCGCAGTAGATGTCTTGCCCACCCCACGCACGCCGGTGAGCAGGAACGCATGCGCCAGCCGCCCGCGCTTGATCGCATTGGCCAGCGTGGTGACCATCGCATCCTGGCCGATCAGCTCGGCAAAGGTCTGCGGCCGGTATTTGCGCGCGAGGACGCGGTACACTTCCGCCTTTGCAGGCTGGGGCGGTTCGCCAAGATCGAAGGAGTCGGACATTGCGATCCATCTAGGCGGTCGCGGACCGCGACGCCAGAGATCAGCAGGTTTTCATTATGGTGCGGGTGGGAGCCGGAACGACCCGCGGCGAAATCGTTGCGGCTGCTTCCTTCCGGATCTGACCGGGTTGGCGACGACCACGTCCGCCCGACTCCCGCGGCGCATATGGGGGAGTCGGGCGGTGTGATCAAGCCCGCTTTACCAGCGGGTATGGAGTTGGCACTACCAGCGAACGCGAACCTTGCGGCACACACGCGTGCGATGATGGTTACGCCACTGGGTGCGGCACACCGTCTTCCAGCGCGCGCGGTCGCGGCGATGGTTGCTGACGTGGCGCACAGTGGTGCGTTCCCGCACGACGACGCCCTGCCCGTTGCCCGTGGCGCTTGCCGGAATCGGGGTAAGCGCCGCAGCGCCGATCAGGCCTGCTGCCATAAAAGCCAAAATTTTCATGGGTATCTTCTCCTGCATGCCGTGAAGGCACGGGAGCGTAATGATCAACGGCCCTGCATGTTCCGAACCTCGCCCGGAATTCGTACGGTCAATCCGTCGAGCGTCTCGTCGAGCCAGATCTGGCACGACAGCCGACTGGTCCGCGTGGCGCCGGCCGCGAGATCGAGCATATCTTCCTCATCCTCGCTCGGCCGTGGCAGCCGGTCGAAATCGGCCGCGTCGAGGATGACATGGCAGGTAGAACACGCCATCTGCCCCTCGCAGGTGCCCTCGAGCGGCTGGCCATCGGCCTGCGCCACCTCGAGCAGCCGGTCGCCCGGCTGCGCCTGGACCTCACTGATCGATCCGTCGATCCGGATAAAGCGCAACCGCATCAGGCGGCGATCCGCTGCGCTGCGGCGGCGGCATTGAGTCGGTCGATAGCGATCACCAGTTCCTCTTCCGTCGTATAGCGGCCGAAACCCAGCCTGATGCTCGACCGCGCCTCGGCCTCGCTCAGGCCGAGCGAGCGTAGCACATGGCTCGATCGTCCCGACCCGCTGGCACAGGCCGAGCCCGCGGAAAAGGCGATATCGCGCAATTCCGACATCAATCGATTCACATCGAGCCCGTTCCGCCGGATATTGAGATTGCCATGGTAACGCCGCTCGACCGACCCGTTGATCATCCAGTTTCCACCCAGCCGCTCGCTCGCCAGCGCCCATAGTTCGGCGACATGGGCGGCATCGTCATCAGCATAATCCAGCGCCAGCCTGGCGGCAGCACCAAAGCCTGCGCAGAGGGCCGGCGACAAGGTGCCCGATCGGCCAGAAGCCTCCTGCCCGCCGCCGTGCAGCAACGGCTCGATCGATAGGCCGTCGCGGATCCACAACGCACCCACCCCCTTCGGTCCATGGATCTTGTGCGCCGAGATCGCGATCATGTCGCACCCGTCTGGAATGCCGACCCGGCCATAGCCTTGCACCGTGTCGCACAGGAACAGCGCGCCCGCAGCATGCGCGATGGCGGCAAGCTCGGCGATCGGCTGGATCACGCCGATCTCATTGTTGACCAGCATCGCGGCGACCAGTGCCGTGCCCGGCACGACCGCCGCGCGCACAGCGTCGAGATCGACGAGCCCGTCGGCCTGTACCGGCAGCACCGTCACCACCTTGCCCGCCCGCGCGAGCGCCTCGACCGTGTCGAGTGTCGCAGCATGCTCGGTCGCCAGCGTGACGATGCCGCCCGGCCCGACACCCTTGATCGCCCAGTTGATCGCTTCGGTCGCCCCGCCGGTGAAGCTGACCGATCCGCCGGCGGGCAACAGCGCCGCCACCGAATCCCGCGCGGCCTCGACCACCGCCTTTGCCTTGCGCCCGGGCGCATGGGCCGAATGCGGATTGGCATGCTGGCTCTGCAACCAGGGGAGCATAGCCTGAAGCGCCTCGGGCGCGAGCGGCGTCGTCGCCTGGTAATCAAGATAGATCATGCAGCGAACGCTCGCGCCCCGCGCGACACGCTGCGCCATTCGGCGATGAATGCGTCGACATCCGCCTCGCTCGTCGACCGGCCGAAGCTCACCCGAACCACCTCACGCGACGCATCGACGCTCCAGCCCATCGCGCCCAGCACATGACTCGGCTTCATGCTGCCGGAGGAACAGGCGCTGCCCGCCGACACGGCAATGCCCGCCATGTCGAACCGGATCAGCTGGGTCGTCGCCGGCAGCCCTCGCATGCGATACGCCCCGATCGCCGGATGCTGGCCGCGCGCGACCACCTCGCCGCCAGACCGGGCTATGGCATCGTCGAGCTTCGATCGAAGTACGGTCAGGCGTGCCACATCCTCCGCGACGCCAAGGGCCGCCGCGAAACCCAGGGCACCCGGCAGATTCTCGGTCCCCGCACGGTAACCACGCTCCTGCCCCCCGCTCGGGATCAGCGTCGCAAAATCGCGCACGAGCAAACCACCCACACCAGGCGGCCCGCCTCGTTTGTGCGCGGAGATTGCCACAAAATCGGCATGTGCCGCGACATCGTCATCCGCCCCAGCCGGCATCTGCGCCGCATCGACCAGCAACAGCCCGCCAGCGGCATGAACCGCCTCGGCAATCGCGGCGACCGGCTGACGCACCCCGGTCTCACTGTTGGCCCATTGCACGGCGAGCAGGGTGCGCCCCGGCTGCGCCAGCGTCTCGGCCAGCGCCGCCCCGTCGATCACACCTGTCGCATCCACCGGCAACACCGTCGCATGCAGCGCCACCCGCATCACCGAATCATGCTCCACCGCCGAGATTGCCCGTCGCTCCGCAACCGAACGGTTCAGCGCGATCCCAAGCGATTCGCTGGCCCCGCTGGTCAGGATCGTTTCGCCGGTCCAGCCATAGGCTGCCCCGATCCGACCGCGCGCCTCTTCCAGTCCAGCTCGCGCCGCGCGTCCCTCGGCATGCGGGGAGGATGGATTGGCCCAGCGTTTCATGCCCTCACCCATCGCCGCCACCGCTTCGGGCAGCATCGGCGTGGTCGCGGCATGATCCAGGTAGATGCGGTTGGCCAAGCGCCAGGGTCTCCAAAAGCTACAATGCTAAAAAGGCACAATGATTGCGCGATAGCGCGTCATGCCTATATAGCGCCCAATTCTATAGCGCCCATATTCCGCGCGACCCACGCGCTCACCGAATTTTTGTCAGCAGGTCACATGCCAGAAGTCATTTTTCCCGGTCCCGACGGCCGTCTCGAAGGTCGTTTTGCTCCCGCGCCGCGCCCACGCGCACCAGTGGCGATGATCCTCCATCCGCACCCGTCCTCGGGCGGAACGATGAACAACCGCATCGTGCAGGAACTCTACAAGACCTTCCAGCGCCGCGGTTTCGCGACCCTGCGCTTCAACTTCCGCGGCGTCGGCAAGAGCCAGGGCACGTTCGACAACGGAGTCGGCGAGCTGTCCGACGCGGCGAGCGCGCTCGACTGGGTGCAGAGCTTCCATCCCGAGGCCCAGACCACCTGGATCGCCGGCGTCAGCTTCGGCGCCTGGATCGGCATGCAGCTCCTGATGCGCCGTCCGGAGATCCGCGGCTTCATCTCGATCGCACCGCCCGCGAACATGTACGACTTCACCTTCCTGGCGCCCTGCCCGGCCTCCGGCATCATCATCCAGGGTGAAGCCGATGAGGTCGTGACCCCGGTCGCCACCCAGAAGCTGGTCGACAAGCTGCGCACGCAGAAGCACATCACGATCCACCACGACACGATCCCCAAGGCGAACCACTTCTTCGAGCATGAGATGCCCGAATTGATGGGCAGCGTGGATCATTATCTCGACATGCGGCTCGACCCGAACTCGCCGATCCGGTGACCACGCCCGCGAGCATCGAGGATCGCGCCGTCGGCGCGTTGCTCGGGCTTGCCGTGGGTGATGCTGTCGGCACTACCTTGGAATTCACTGCGCGCGATGCCCAACCGCCGCTGACCGACATGGTTGGCGGCGGACCGTTCGAGCTTCAGCCGGGCCAATGGACCGACGACACGGCGATGGCACTCGCACTCGGCTACAGCCTGGCCGAGAATGGTGTTTTCGATCCTGAAGATTGCATGGCGCGCTTCGTCGACTGGTATCGTTCCGGCACCTATAGCTGCACCGGCACATGCTTCGACATCGGGATGGCGACGCGAACCGCGCTTCGGCAGTTCGAACGAGACGGCAACCCTTTCGCAGGCTCGCCCGATCCGCTCAGTGCCGGCAACGGATCACTGATGCGGCTCTCTCCAATCGCCATTTGGGGTGCACATCGCGGTGAGGAAGTGGCCGCCGACTTCGCCCGCCGGCAAAGCAGCCTGACTCATGCCGCACAGGAGTGTCAGGCCGCGTGTGAGGGGTTCGCGATATTGATCGTGCGGGCAATCCTGGGCACGTCACATTCCGATATACTTGCCCCATTTGCGTTTGGCGGACCGCCGCGCATCGCGGAGGTTTTTGCTGGTTCCTGGCGCACCAAATCGCGCGATCTGATCTCGTCGAGCGGCTATGTCGTTCACAGCCTTGAAGCCGCGCTGTGGAGCGTCGGAAACACCGGATCCTTCGAAGAGGCGATCCTTCTCGCCGCCAATCTCGCCGACGACGCGGATACGGTGGCGGCGATCACCGGCCAACTCGCCGGCGCGCTATACGGCGCAAGCGGCATCCCCGAGCACTGGCGTTCCCAGCTCGCCTGGCGAGAAGAGATCGAGCGACTCGCGCTCGATCTGGTTGGTCAGACCTAGAGTCGAATTCGACCGAGTTGAATCATAGGATTCCGTGCGGGGTGATTTTGTGATTCAAGATGCTGACTGGGCTGGAGGTCAGCATGTATGGGCAAACCTTATTCTGACGATTTGCGGGCGCGGGTGGTCGCGTCGATGGCGGGTGGACGCACGTGCCGCGAGGCTGGGACGATATTTGGCGTAGCGCCGAGCACGGCGGGTAACTGGTATCGTCGTTATCAACAGACGAGCGGCTATTCTGCACG
>NZ_JBFUHB010000052.1:0-7951 GCF_056402595.1 Sphingomonas sp. P3_C6 | reverse complement strand
TCTGGCCTCATGTTGCCGTGGCCGGGAAACGCCGATCCAGGGTCGCCTTCCGCTTCGCGGATCCACTTGCGCAGCACGTTCGCATGCACATCCAGATCGCGCGCTGCCTGCGATGCCGAAACGCCACGCTCCAATACCAGCTTCACCGCCTCGAGCTTGAACTCCCGGCTGAACTTCCGTCGTTGCATCGTCACCCTCCGGTTCCAAAAACACCTTATCTCGGTGTCCACGAAACCGGGTGCAGCTCATTATGCTCACCCTGTGTCGTCATGGAGCGTCGCGGCGGGGCAAGTGACAAGAAGCGATCGGCGAGCGTCTGCGAATGGTGGAGAGCGGTCGTTAAGACCACTGCGTAACATCTCCGGTGACGGCGTTCACCTCGAACCCGAGTAGGTCGTATGCGGGTTTCCCTTCGGGGTTAAATGGTCGGACGGCTACTGCCCAACGGTCAGCGTGTTTCTTTGAACTTTCCACAACATAGGTCCACCCGCCTTGCTCAAAAGCTGCGAGGTTGGCTTCCACCAGTTGAATTGCGCGCCGTTCATCAACCATGCGGTTATTACCTTCCGTGTCAGAATATCCGCGATGTGAATTATGTCTGCAAGTGGGCGATTCATGCCATTCCCGAGCGGGTCCCAAGCGTGTGATTTTCACCACTAACGCGACATCCAGCCCCCGCTTCGCGGACATATAGTCGACGGCAAGCGCCATGTCCCTGTTGGCCCGATGGCGTGGGACGACCGGTTTCGCGCTCATCCCCGCGTTTCAGGCGCGCGCGCGGGGCTCAGCGAACCACGCGTCGTCAGTGGGAGCGGCGGATGGTGAGGACGCGCCGTTGAGGAGGAGCCCGCGCAGATGCTGGCGATCGTGATCCTTGCGGATCAATTCCGGCACATAGTCGCTTACGGTGGCATAACCACGGTCTGCGACCTGCTCGTCGACGCAGCGCCTGAGCGTCTCGGGCAGGGAGGTGTCTATCGTGCTCATGGCGTCATCATGGCGTTTATGGCAAAAATTGGCAGGCTGCGGGCCTGCTGTCCGCCCTGGCACTCGCCGCCAGATACCTCCCCCGCGCGGTCGCCTGATTCCATCGCGGCTCGTCTTTGGCGGCGCGCGCGTGCTATCCGCCTCGCGATACGAATTGGGAGGCATCATTGATCCATAGCTGGCGGCCCCTTGTCGGCCTTGGCGTCCTGTTGCTGGCGGCTTGCGGGTCGGCGCCGGAGGACGACCGTACAGCACCGGCCGCGCCGACGCCCAAGCCGAGCTTCGACCAGACCGTGCCGGGCGTTCAGGCGACGATTGCCGGGCTGGGGGCGCCATGGGCCAAGCCGAGCAGGAACGAGATCCAGCCCGACAAGGCATCGGGCGGGACGATCATCGCGACCACCGGCGACCGCGGCGATGCGAAGCTCTACCGCCTGCCCGATGGCTGGATCAGGGAGGTCGCGCTGACCTCCGGCGCGGGCACGACATGCGGCGATCCGGCCGATGTCGAGCGCGCGATTCCGTTGCTGCTCACCGGGCTGGCGACCAAAGTGACCCTGTCGGCCGATCAGGCGGCGCGGCTCAAGCCCGGGCTGACCGACGCGCCGCCGGTTTCGATCGATATCGGCGCCGTGCGTATCGCCACGCAGGGCGGCTGCGTGCAGCGCCTGACGGTGACGGCGATCGTGTCGGCGACGCCGCCGCCCGCGCGGCGATAGGGCGTCAGTCTCTCGCGGTGGCCATCGGTTTGGATGCCACGGAAGGGGCGCGTGGCCGGGCCTGGCAGGCTGTTGAAAAAGATGATTCGGACCGAGCTCAATCGTCATCCCCGCGCAGGCGGGGATCCATAGCCCATTGCGTTTCAGTGCGATACCAGAGCGCCAAGCTTATGGATTCCCGCCTGCGCGGGAATGACGAAGGTTTTCTCAACAGCCTGCTAGCCCTGCGTCGACTTCAGCAGGCTGTCGCGCAGCGTGGTGATCGCCTTTTGCACCTTGGGGAATTCCTCGGCGGTCAGGCCGGTCGCCTCGGCCAGGTTCCGGCACAGGCTCTTTTCGTGCAGGCGGCGGCCGGCCTCGGTCAGGCTGACCAGCACCTGGCGCTCGTCCGCCGGATCGCGCGTGCGGCTGAGATAGCCCTGGGACTCGAGCTTCTTGAGGATCGGGGTGAGCGTGTTGGATTCGAGAAACAGCTTATCGCCCAGACTGCCGACGGTCTGGTTACCCTCCTCCGACAGCGCGACGACCACGATATACTGGGTATAGGTGAGGCCGAGATCGTCCAGCAGCGGCTTGTACGCCCGGCCGAACGCCAGATTGGCCGAATAGATCGAGAAGCACAGGAAGTCGGACAGTTTCAGGGCCGACAGGTTGGTGGGGCTGGGGGTCGGGGCGGCGTTCATGGCGGATCCTTGACGGCGGCGTGAGTGTCGGCGTGTCCGCTATATATATCGTATGCGATTAAATCGGAAGGGGGTTGACTCGGATCCCGATTCGCCTATTTATATCGCATCCGAGTGAAGCGGATACGATCAATATCATGCCAAGGAGCCAGACCATGTCCGACACCAAGATCCTCTACACCGGCAAGACCCACACCACCGGCGGCCGCGACGGCGCTTCGCAGAGCAGCGACGGCCGTCTCGACATCAAGCTGTCCTCGCCCGGCAGCACCGGCGCCGGCACCAATCCGGAACAGCTGTTCGCGGCGGGATGGTCGGCCTGTTTCATCGGCGCGATGGGCCTGGTGGCGCAGCATCTGAAGGTGAAGCTGCCTGCCGATCTGGCGGTCGACACCGAAGTGGATCTGGCGAGCGGCGAGGGCGGCTATTCGCTGCAGGCGCGGCTCAATGTGAGCCTGCCGGGCGTGGATCCTGAGACCGCCCGCGCGCTGGTCGACGGGGCGCATCAGCATTGCCCCTATTCCAAGGCGACGCGCGGCAACATCCCGGTCGAGATCAACCTGGTCTGAGCGTCCTCGCGGGGCCTAACAGGCTGTTGAGAAAACCGTCGTCATTCCCGCGCAGGCGGGAATCCATAAGCTCGGCGCTCTGGTATCTCACTGAAACGCAATGGGTTATGGATCCCCGCCTGCGCGGGGATGACGATTGAGCTCGGTCCGAATCATCGTTTTCAACAGCCTGCTAAAAGGGGCGTGGGTGGCATGTGCCACTCACGCCTTTTTCATGCCATCAGCGCGGCGCGGGGAAGGGGCGCGACTCGCTGGGGGACAGCTGCGGCTCTTCCCGCGCGGCGACAAGGCCGTCCTTGTCCTGTCTCAGGCGGCGACCTTCGACGCGAAGTCGCCGGCGCTGAACTTCAGCGTGCCGAGGCGTGCGTCGAGCCGGTCGAAACCTCGCCCGACGCCGTCGATATCGTCGGCCACAGCCTCGGTATCCTCGCGGATCGCGGCGATCGTGCTGGACATGGAATCCGCCGCCAGCGCCGTCTCGTCCACCGCCGCGGTGATCGCGGTGACGGTCTGGGCCTGGGCCTCCATGGCGACGCGGATCCGGTTGGCGCTTTCCTGCACCTCGGTGACGATCGACTTGATCGAGGCATTGGTATCGACGGTGGAGCGCGTGGCCGACTGGATCGCAGCGATCTTGCCGGCGATGTCGTCGGTCGCCCGCGCGGTCTGGCTGGCGAGGCTCTTTACCTCCTGCGCGACGACGGCGAAACCGCGCCCGGCATCGCCGGCGCGGGCCGCCTCGATCGTGGCGTTGAGGGCGAGCAGGTTGGTCTGGCCGGCAATGTCGCGGATCAGGCCAAGGATCGATTCGATCGACTGGGCATGGCCGCTCAGCGTCTCCGACATGACGACCGCGGCGCCAGCCTCGGACAGGGCGCGGGTCGAGATATCCGCCGCCGCCTCGACCTCGGTGCGGGCGCCCTCGATCGCGCGGATCAGGCCGGCGGCGGTACGGGCAGCTTCCCGCATCGCCAGGGCCGATTGCTCGGCGGCGGCGGCGACTTCGGAGGTCTTGCCGAGCATGCCGCGCGCCGAGCTGGAGCTGGCCACGGCCTGGCGGCGCAATTCGACGCCTTCCCGGGTGGCTGCCTCGACCATATGCGCGATGCCGTTGCGGAAATCGCCGGCGAGGCGATCACGCTGCTGCCTGGCGTCGAAATCCATATAGGCGGTGTAGAACGACGCATAGATGTCGCATTCGAGCGAACGAAGCCGGAAGAATACCTCGTTGATCTGCTGCCGTTCCTCCTTCGAGCAATCGTGCAGCCGGCCAAGGATTTCCAGCATCCGGGTAGCGCCGACGCAGGTCATCGAGATCAGCGCGGTGAGCGAGACATTGGCGGCGAAGGCCTCTGCGACCAGGCGCTCGGCCGAGCGCACCCAGTCGAGCTGGTCGGCGCGTTCGTAGCGGTCGCGCAGATAGGCGATGCTGGTCCGCACCGTCCAGTCCTGCCCCGGTGCGGCGGCGCGCTCGCGATCCCCGAAGAAGCGGCGCCACTGCGCCAGCTGGGTCTCGGCCACGCCCGCGACCTCCGGCTCGGCGATGGTCCATATCCGGCGGGCCATAGCCAGGTCGTCGGCGGTGAAGCCGAACAGACGCAGGCGATCGGCGAGATCGAGCGTGTCGGCGGCGTGTCCGGCGGGGGGCAGCTGTTTCGGGAGGGCGGCGTCTTTCACTGGCTGGACCTTGTCAGGGGGCATCGGCGGGGCATCGGCCGTGGGGGGCATACCCCGATCCGGGCACTCGCCACCCCGGTCTAGCCGACGCGCAGTTAAGGGTGCGTTACGTGGGCGCGCACGATTCGGAAAAATCGCGCGGGCCGCCCCACGCTTGCGCTTTTGTGCAGAACGGGGGTTTTTGCGGCGGACAGGCTTGTCCCCGCCCGATCCTTGTCGCAAGAGCGCCCCACCAGCACGCGCGGCAGGTTCGCCCCGGAACGAGTCCGGGATGACGTAGGGTCACATTGTCTCTAAAGAGCATGATCCTATAGGATTCGCGCCCGTGTGATGGCGACGAACGAAAGCGAGAGATGCATGGCCGACGAATCGAACGTTCAGTTTTCCGAGCGCGAGGCGCTGCTGTTCCATTCGGAAGGCCGGCCGGGCAAGATCGAGATCATCGCGTCGAAGCCGATGGCGACCCAGCGCGACCTGGCGCTGGCCTATTCCCCCGGCGTCGCCGTCCCGGTCCGCGCGATCTACGAGGATCCCGCCACCGCTTATGATTATACCGCCAAGGGCAACCTGGTCGCGGTGATCTCCAACGGCACCGCCATTCTCGGCATGGGCAATCTCGGCGCGCTCGCCTCCAAGCCGGTGATGGAAGGCAAGGCGGTCCTGTTCAAGCGCTTCGCCGATGTCGACGCGATCGACATCGAGCTGAAGACCGAGGATGTCGACCGGCTGATCGATGCGATCGAGCTGATGGAGCCGAGCTTCGGCGGCATCAACCTGGAGGACATCAAGTCCCCGGAATGCTTCATCATCGAGCAGACGCTGCGCGCCCGGATGAACATCCCGGTGTTCCATGACGATCAGCACGGTACCGCGATCATCGCCGCGGCGGGCCTGATCAACGCGCTGTACCTGACCGGCCGCGACATCAAGGATACGACGGTGGTGGTAAACGGCGCCGGCGCCGCCGCGATCGCCTGCGCGGAACTGATCAAGGCGATGGGCCTGCCGCAGGACCAGCTGCTGATGTGCGACCGCACCGGCGTGATCTGGCAGGGGCGCACCGACGACATGAACCAGTGGAAATCGGCGCATGCGGTCAAGACCGAGAAGCGGTCGCTGGCCGAGGCGCTCGAGGGCGCCGATGTGTTCCTGGGCCTCTCCGCGGCCGGGGCGTTACCGGCGGAATTGCTGATGAAGATGGCGCCCAAGCCGATCGTCTTCGCCATGGCCAACCCCGATCCGGAGATCAGCCCGCCCGACGCCAAGCGCGCGCGCCCGGATGTGATCATCGCCACCGGCCGGTCGGATTATCCGAACCAGGTCAACAATGTGCTCGGCTTCCCGTTCATCTTCCGCGGGGCGCTCGACGTGCGCGCGACGACGATCAACGACGAGATGAAGGTCGCCGCGGCCGAGGCGCTGGCCGCGCTGGCGCGTCAGCAGGTGCCGGAGGAAGTCGCGGTCGCCTATGGCGTGCGGCATACCTTCGGCCCCGATTACATCATCCCGGCGCCGTTCGATCCGCGCCTGATGGAGATCGTGCCGGCCGCCGTCGCCAAGGCGGCGATGGATTCGGGCGTCGCGACCAAACCGATCCTCGACATGGAGGCCTATCGCCAGTCGCTGCGTGCGCGGATGAACCCGACCACGTCGGTGCTCAGCCTCGCTTATGAGGGCGCGCGGGCGCACCCGAAGCGCGTGCTGTTCGCCGAGGGTGAGGAGGAAGTCGTTCTCCGGGCCGCGATCGCGTTCAAGGATGGCGGCTACGGCACGCCGGTGCTGGTCGGGCGCGACGACGTCTATGACCGGCTGCGCGCGCTCGGCGTGACCGACCCCGAAAGCTACGAGGTGCATAACAGCCGCAAATCGCCGCTGGTGCCGAAGATGGTCGACTTCCTCTACAAGCGGCTTCAGCGGCGCGGGTACCTGCACCGCGATGTCGAGCGGATGATCAACCAGGACCGCAACATCTTCGGCGCGGTGCTGCTCCAGCTCGGCGAGGCCGATGCGATGATCACCGGCATCACCCGCACCTATGCGCACACCATGCGCGAAGTGCGCCGCGTGATCGATCCCGAGCCCGGCCGTACGCCGTTCGGCATCCACCTGATGGTCGGGCAGACGCATACCGTGTTCATGGCCGACACCACGGTCAACGAGCGGCCGACCGCCGAGGAACTGGCCGACATCGCCGAACAGACCGCGCTGGTCGCGCGCCGCATGGGCCATGAGCCGCGTGTTGCGTTCCTGAGCTATTCGACCTTCGGCAACCCCGAAGGCCGCTGGCTGGAGAATCTGCGGGCCGCGGTGCAGGTGCTCGACGAGCGCAAGGTCGGCTTCGAATATGAGGGCGAGATGGCGCCGGACGTGGCGCTGAACCCGAAGCAGCTGGCGAACTATCCGTTCGCGCGGCTTTCGGGCCCGGCCAATGTGCTGATCATGCCGGGTCTTCAGTCGGCCAATATCTCGGCCAAGCTGCTTCGCGAGCTCGGCGGGGATTCGGTGATCGGGCCGATGCTGGTCGGCATGGAGAAGTCGGTGCAGATCGCGCCGATGACCTCGACGGCGAGCGAGCTGGTGACGCTGGCGGTGCTCGCCGCCGGCGGGATCGCGCGGTAGTTCTTTCCTTAAGCCCCTCCCCTTCAGGGGAGGGGTTGGGGTGGGGGATGCCAGCGGTGACTGAGGTTGAGCTTCTGAAGCGCGCGCAGGAAATGCGGCGCAATCCTACCGAGCCCGAGAAGCGTTTGTGGCGGGCTCTCTCCAATAGCCAGCTTGGAGAGTATAAATTCCGGCGTCAGCATGTGATACTTGAAGCGTTCGCGATCGTCGATTTCTTTTGCCCAGCGATTGGGCTTGCGATTGAAGTCGATGGCGATACGCATGATCCAGAAAAAGACGAGCTTCGGGATCGGTGCCTAAAAAGTCTCGGCTTCACCACCCTACGCTTCGGCAACGCCGACGTGATGACGAACATAGAGGGCGTGGCCGAAACCATCCTCGCCACTGCCCAATCACTTCCCTCCCGGTGGTCAGGTAATCGGACTCCCCCACCCCAACCCCTCCCCTGAAGGCAGGGGAATCGCATATGGCGATAAGGGTCTGGCGCAGTTTGCCAGATTGGATTCTGTATCGTCTCCTGGATTGCCTGGGAGGAGCAGATGCGGGGTTTCCAAGAGCTATTCGAGGTTGTGCCGGACCCTCGTCGTGCGAATGTCAGTCATGCCTTGCCGGACATATTGCTGATAGCGTTTGCAGCGGTGCTGTGCGGGGCGGAGACGTGCGTCGATATCGCCGAATTTGGCGAAGCGAAGCTGGA
>NZ_JBFUHB010000051.1:0-10106 GCF_056402595.1 Sphingomonas sp. P3_C6 | reverse complement strand
GCCCAATATCACCCTGATGCCGCTGCCGCCGAGATGCCCGGAACTCAACCCCGTCGAGAACCTTTGGCAGTTCATGCGTGACAACTGGCTGTCCAACCGCATCTTCACATCCTACGACGACATCGTCGACCATTGCTGCTTCGCTTGGAACGCGCTCGTCGAGCAACCATGGCGCATCATGTCCATCGGACTGCGGCGGTGGGCCCATGGGTTCTGATCAATGCGCCTTGGTATTAGCGCCAATCACGCGAGCGCTATCTGAAATCCATGACGCGCCGAACGACCGGGCCCCATCCCTGGGCCAACCATCCAGAACTGCTCGCCTCGATCCGCTCGCCTTGGGAGAAATTCCGCAAAGCCTACTGGAATTTCGACCGCTACGAGGATGCGATAATGGCGCGCCCGCGCGACAGCGAGGCAATGACCTATACCGCGCTCGACTTCTGCGTCGCGATGGTCGCACTCCGCGACTGAACCAGAAAGACGCTCACTCGCGACTTGCGCGCCAGCGTGAGGTCGCTGCCCGTTGGCATGGCTGCAATCGAGGACTTCCCGGCCTGGGTGGCAGCCCGGGTCCCGTGGCAGGCAGCGATCGAGGCGATCGGCAACAAGATCAAGCACGCCGACAATCGCGATATGGGGTGGGAAAATGGTACGGTGATGGTGGCCAGGTTCGTCCCGGACCTGCTGCAAGCGCACAAGGATGCATGCAAGGACGGGCTTGAGCTGTTCGGCTTCATGCACCAGCACCGGGAGGTCGTTTGGTGGGACGTCGCTCTGCGCCGGGTGCCCAACACCGAAGCCGAGCTTGGCTATGTCGCGCTCGGCGACGCGAGCTCGACGCGCACGAGCATGTCGAGAATGTCCCCCGCGCTTACTGCAATCCGCATCGCACCTTTCTCGTGGCGCGGGCGCTGTTCGATGGACAGATCTCGTACGGGGAGGTTTTCCGGCGTTAGCCCTCGGGTGCGCAGCGAGGGAATGGATTGCTGCTGACAGGGTGCCCGTTTGATCGGACCGCACGACGCTCCACCGGATCAGTCGGGTCGATCCTCGCTACCGATGAAATCGACGTGCTGTCCGGACGCCACGCTGAGAGGTGAGCACCTTTGGAAATCCGTGGCCGTTATTGGACGCGCTTGAAGGCATCCCAGACCTCGATCTCGCCTAAGTTGAACTTTCGAACATCAGTCACGACGCTCGATAAATCGCCCACCACGAGCTAGATGAATTCCGCCGGCCGATAGAGACGTTTGGCGGCCGCCCGAATCTGGTGCGGCGTGAGCGCCTGGATCCTGCCGATAGAGCCGTTCCAATAACCTTCCGGCAAACCACACTCCTACCTGTCGGAATAGAAGCTCATCAGCACCCCGCGTCCTTCCAGACTGCACCACAAGGAGTCGAGGTCCGAGGCAGAGGAGCTTGTTCCTTTTTTGTTCATTTCGGTCCGAATGAGTCAAGCCATTCTGCTATCACGGCTAAGAGATAGCCAAGCGCGCTCTGACGAGCCCAAAATGATGTTTTTTAAGCAAAACTAGCGATAATCCAACAAAGGTTGGAAATTTGATCGTGTTACGGTAGCGTGACGGATAGGGGGATAGTTTGATGACTCGCCAGCAGAATTCCTTATTCGACTCGAACGATAACACAGAAACGCTGGAACAGGGCGAGTATCTGCGCAGGCGGATGGCCATGCGCGGTATTACCGCATCGGACCTGGCCGACGAGATCGACGTTCACTCGCAGACACTCTATAGCATCACTGCTGGCAAGCGTTCGATCTCCGCGAACGTCGCTCTAAAACTCTCCAAATATTTCGGTGATGACCCTGACGTCTGGTTATCGGACCCGATCACCATTGAGCGGGACGCGGCAAGCCTCCCCCCCACGCGGAAGCGGCCAGCCAAGGCAAAGGGCAGCCCCGCCGAGGTGCACGAACTTCCACTCTTCTCCGGCCTGTCGGGTCACCCTACCGGCATTCTCGTCGATCGCRAGATCGAAGCTGCGATCCGCGGCGACTTCAGCATCAACATCACACCCTATAATCGCGACCAAATCGAGCCCGCGTCGCTCGACCTGACCATCGGTCTTATCATCTCGTCAGGCTTCAAGAAGCTCGAACTACGCGAGTGGCACATCGTGCTGAAGGACGAATATGGCGACCCGCTCGACGAGCGCGAGAAAGCGCAACTCGCCAATATTCGGAGAAAAGCCAAGGAGACGGCCTATGGCAGGACCGCAGAACTGGAGAAGCTCGACTCTGTCCATATTCTTGCGCGCGAGACCGTCGAATTCGGCAATCTATTCATCGCTGACGTCGGCGCCGTCGCGCACAACGCGATGTGCGGCCTCCAGGTAAACCACGGCTTTCAGATCGATCCCGGCTACAGCGGGCCGATGTGCGGGACCGCCATTCAGATCACGGACGAACCATCACCCAACCTACTGAAACAAGGCCAGAAATTGGTGAGCCTTGCCATCCGAAAACTTCACCGCGCACCGGATAAATCCTATCAGGAAGATGTCGATCGCAAGATCCTCTGGATCGGGCGAGCAGTCGATGCGCAGCTAAAAGCGCTCTTCAGCTTCAAGCAGCTTGGCGATGGCAGCTACAAGGCGACCGGCACCAAATTCGTCAGCACGCTCGTCGATCACGGCGAGGACGAAGTGCAGCACAAGGCCGTTTCGTGGCTCCTGGAACAGCTTCAGCAATGCGTCGGCAAAGGCGGCGAGCCGCAAATCCTCGCAGCGGTCCGCGATGCGCTCGATTCCGTGACCATCGGCCTGGACGACGTCGACGCCTTGGCGCGCGCCTTGAAGATCACGTCTAGGACAAAGCTCAGCGAGGCCAAGGAGTTCTTCCAGAACGCGACCGACCGACAGACTCTGGTCGACACGCTGGACCGCATGGGCGCCGATATTGTGCAGGCGATGGCCATTCTCGTCCCAAGTTAAACTTTACTATCGCTTGATGATAGTTTTGTTGGAAAAATGATACCGAATGAGCAATACTCCGAGTCGAAGGAGTGCTGCCGATGCGAGTCCCTCGTCCCAATCCTGGCCGAAGGCCGGCGCCCAAGGCGCTGAAGCCCCGCCGATCGTCTTCCAGCGACGCCTCGGCCAGTGATGCCTTCCTGAAGGAACGGTACGACGCATGGATTGACCGGCTGCTTCCCTTTCCGCAGCTCCACGGCATCGCGCCGCTAGAGGTGCAGCGCTTCCTGCAACGCGCGATGCAAATGGGCCGGGGCGATTTCGAAGCCTATCGCGGGGGCGCCCCCGCCTGTGGCGGTGACTGCCGCAAGGTTCGCTCGATCTCGGGGGTGCACGCGGTCGCTGACTATCGGCTGGCTAGCCAGTTCTACCAGACGAAGCGCCCAGCGCTGCAGCAGGTGGCCGTCGAACTCTGGCAGGCGTCAAAGCGGGAGACGCAAATCGACATCCACCCGGGGGCCCAGATTGGCGAGCGGCTCGTTATCGATCATGGCTGTCTTACCGTCATCGGAGAGACTGTAGTCGCGGGATGCGACCTCACGCTGCTTCAGGACGTGACGCTCGGCGCAAGCGCCATTGGAACCAATCAGCCCGGCCCCCGACATCCGATCATCGGCGATAATGTCGAGATCGCGGGAGGCGCACGCATCTTGGGCCCGGTCCGGATCGGCAACAATGTGCGGATCGGCCCCGATATCACAATCCGCGAGGACGTACCCAGCAATTGCCGGGTCCGCGGAGCGAACGAGACTGTTATGATCCTCGACGAAGATCTCGGGGTCGATCTCGAAGACCGCACCGAGTTCCACGCGGTGACACGCTGCCCCGCAGAGGCCACCCATTTGCTGGTCTGGGGACTCAATTTCGAGGGCGCCGAGTTCGCGCTGGTCTCGCTAGGCACTGCCGAGCCCTGGAATGCGGTGGCCTGCACCGTCATCGGCGAAGAGGAGGACATGACCGAGGTCCGCCTAAAGCGGCATGGCGACTTGCCGGACGGCCTCTATGGACTTGAAATCCGCACGCTCCGTGGGGTTCGCGTGATCGTCTCGGGATCGCGAGCGCTCAAGCGCGTCATCGAGGAGCTACGCTGATGCGCGAGCCCCAAGCGGCCCCGGCCACTGCGGTCATCGGCCCGGCCCACGCCGGCAAGTCGACCCTGATCGGCACCTTCCTGTGGCGGGAGGATCCAGATGGATCGGAACGCGAGATCGAGCGCGCCCGCCAGTCCCTCGCGTCGACTTACGTCGATGCTCAAGCCTTCTCCTATCTTGTCGACCTCTCGGCCGACGAACGCGAGCGGTCGCCCGGCAGGCCCGGCACCACAAGCAAGCGGATGCACATCGCCCGCGTCCATCTCGGCGATGACGGCAGCCGGTTTGCTGTCGATGTCGTCGACACGCCCGGCGGTCGCACCTTCGGGCGAAACGACCGCCTGCGCGGCATATTCTATGCCGACACGCTCATCTTCGCGTGCGAGGCCATCCGGACGAGTAACCCCGACGAGACCGGCTTGATCATCGACGCTGTGGGATCGCTCCTCCTAGCCTGCGCTCTCAAGCCCGATCGGCTGATCATCGTCGCCATCACGAAACTCGATTTGGTTGATGACCCAGCCGAGGGATTCGCCGCGACCAAGACACTTATCGGGTCGCTCGTCCCCGACTCGTCGCTCCTGCGCTTCGTGCCGGTCAGCGTCGATGTGAAAGGGCGCCAATCGCGAAATGTCCGCAACCAAGATTTGCGGTGGGATTGGTTCGCCGGACCCAGCCTCGAGGAACAGATCACCGATCTTGCCGTGGCCGCCTGCGCGCAGCGTAGTACGTCCGTCCCGGGCGCGCCGTTGGTGATGCTCATCGAGGCGCAGGGCAAGCGCGCCGGACTCGGACCGATCCTACTCGGGAAGTCGTTGTCGGGCGGCATAGCCTCTGGCTGCCTGCTCGACATCGTGCCGGCAAGGCTGGATAATGGCGACTATACCGTCGCGCCGGCGAGGGTTCGAAGCGTCGAGCGCTCCGCCGGTCGCACGGTCTGTTCCGAGCTGACCGAGGGTGAGCTGGGCGGCTTCGTGCCGATATTCGAAGGCCGCTCGCCAGCGAAAATCCCCCGGACCGCCCTGGCCATTCATCGAGGCACCAAAGTGGCCGTTGGGCATCTCGTCCGCGTCCGCACCACCCTGTCGACACCCGTCTGGCTCAACCCTTTACATCAGGCGGAACTGCTCTGGCTCGGGCGGTATCACACCGTGAAGGTCTATGACCTGAGGCGGGTCGGCGACGCCCTGGAGGTATCGCTCGTCCTGCGTGGCCGACCTCCACTGGCCGTTCCCTTCGCGTCGAACGACGAGGATGGACTGATGTTCGCCCAGGCGCAGCTGAGCTCGGACTGGTCAGCGAGCGCCGTGCTTCCTGTTGAGATCATCAATGTCTCGCGGCTTTGTGGTCTGCGGCTCGATGGCGCGTCGCTGCGCACGGACTTCGAGCGCCTCGCAAAGGGCGTCGGCACCGCCGTGATCGATCCCTTCACCTTCCGCGCGGATGCGGCGCGGGTCGACCATCTGGCCATGCGGATCATCGGCCTCGCGTCGCGCAACGCGCCGACCGTCCCCTTCGAATGGCCCCTGTTTCACCTTGTGGGAGAATGTGGATGAGAAACTTCCAAGTAATCGATCCCTGGGGTGAGCGACTGATGCCCGTTACCTTGTGGCCGTCCACCCTCGCGGAGATCTTTCGCCATGCGGAGGCAAGCTATCCGAATGAATGCTGCGGCTTCATCCGACGTAGCGGTGCATTGCACCGCGCTGATAACCATCAGGACGCCCTGCACGAAGCCGATCCCGATCGTCATCCCCGAACCGCGCGCAAGGCCTACTCACTCGCGCCGCGGGACCTGCTCGCCCTGAGCCGGAGCTTTGACGAAGCGGATCCTGGCGTCGTTCTTTACCACTCCCATCCGGACGCCTCGGCCTATTTTTCGCGCAAGGACGAAGAAGACGCGCTGCTGGGGGATCGCCTCAAATATCCCGTTGCCTTCCTCGTCGTCGAGGTCCGCGCGGGCAAGGCCATCAAGGCCAATCTTTTCCACTTCGCCGGCTCGACCTTTCACTGCGTCTGGTCGAGCGATTCCATTGAGCAAGAAGGAGTGCATGCCGATGTTTAAGATCATTCTCCCGCAGCGTCTCGTCGAGCTCGTAGGAGCCGAACAGCGCGACTTCTCGGTTTCGGGCGACACGGTCGCGGCCGGCATCCGGTCCCTCTGCGCAGCCCAGCCGGCGCTGGCGGTCTATCTCGTCAACGCCGCTGGCCGACTGAAGGACGACATTCATGCGTTCGTCGGCGACGACAGCGCGGAGGAGCATAGCCCCGTTGCGGCCGGGCAGGACGTCACCCTGCTGATCGCCCAGTCCGGCGGTGCCTCGGAGGGTCCGCTGACTCCGCAGGAAATCCGCCGCTATGCTCGGCATCTGACCCTGCCAGGAGTTGGTCGGTCGGGTCAGCAACGCCTCAAGCAGGCCCGCGTCCTGGTGATCGGAGCTGGGGGTCTAGGATCTCCGTTGCTGCTCTATCTTGCGGCGCTAGGGGTCGGACACATCACGCTTGTCGAGTTCGACACTGTCGACAGCTCGAACCTCCAGCGCCAGATCATCCATGACAGCCACTGGATCGGCAAATCCAAGGGTGAATCCGCGAAAGCGCACATGTTGGCGCTGAACCCGGACATCGAAATCGAGCTCGTCGAGGCACGCCTCGACGAGGAAATTGCGGAACGGTTGGTGCCGCTGCACGACCTCGTTGCCGACGGGACCGACAATTTCGCGACCCGCGACATCGTCAATCGCGCGACACGCCGCCATCGCACGCCGTTGGTCTTCGGCGCCGTCTATCAGTTCGAAGGCCAGGTGTCGGTTTTCAATGCGACTGACGATGCGCCCTGTTATCGCTGCCTCTTCCGTGCCCTGCCGACCGGCGATCTGGCTCCGAACTGCGCCGCCGGCGGCGTGCTGGGCGTCGTCCCGGGCATCACAGGGCTGCAGCAGGCAAATGAGGTCGCCAAGCTACTGCTCGGAATCGGCGAGCCGTTGATCGGCCGGCTGCTCACAATCGATTGCTTGGGCGGAACCTCCCGGACCCTCAGTTTCAGCCGGGCGCCCAATTGCCCGGTCTGCGGCACCAAGAATGAAGCCATACCCACGCCCGTGGCGAGCGAGGTGCCGCAAGTCAGTGTCGAAACTATCGCGCCTAAAGGGCTTGCCGCGGCACTCGCCCTCGGCGCGCCGCCGCTGGTCGTCGACGTCCGCGAGCCGGGCGAGCTGGAAATCGCCCGTTTCGACGGCGCGGTCCATATCCCCCTCGCTCGGATCGAGCGCGAGGGGGACGTGCTGCCGCGGGACCGCAGCCTGGTCTTGCTTTGCCGGTCCGGGATTCGCTCGGAGCGCGCGGCAAGGATCATGCTTGCCAAGGGGTTCACCGATGTCCGCAGTCTCGAAGGCGGCCTGATCGCTTGGGCGGAACATGTCGATCCCGAAATGGTCGTCGCATGAGCGCCGTCCCCGCCCTCGCCAACGCGCCTCCCGCTTCCATCGCCGCACCTGGGGTTGCCGAGTCGTTGCTCGACTTACTCGGCAACACCCCGATCGTCCGGCTCGCCCGGCTCGCGCGACGGGAGGGCCTAAACGGCGAGCTCCTGCTGAAGCTGGAATTCCAGAACCCTGGTGCGAGCCATAAGGCCCGCATCGCGGTCAACATGATCCGGCGGGCGGAAGCCCGGGGCGACCTTGTTCCGGGCTCCGGTCAGACGATCCTCGAACCCACAGGCGGGAATACTGGCCTCGGGCTCGCCATCGCCGCTAATCTGCTCGGATATCGCCTGGTGCTCGTCATCCCGGACAACTATTCCCAAGTGAAGCGCCGCAAAGTGCGCCTCTTCGGCGCACAGGTCGTGCTGTCAGACAGCAGCACGGGAAGCAACAGCCATGGTGAACTGGCGCGCGCCATTCAGCTCGCCAATCCCGAATGGGTGTTGCTCAACCAGCAGGCCAATCCGGCAAATCCTGCGGCCCATGAAGCCGCCACCGGACCGGAGATTCTGGAAGCACTGGGTGACACGCCGCTCGATTTTTTCGTCGGCGGCGTCGGCACAGGAGGGCATCTCAGCGGGGTCGGCCGCGTGCTGAAGCGGCGCTGGCCCGAGGTTCGGGTAGTCGCGGTGCAGCCCGAAGGCTGCGACCTCGCGGCAGGAACCTTCGATTTTCACCGAATCCAGGGACTCGCCGTCGGGCTTGTCCCCGCCAATTTCGATCCCCGGGTGGTCGACGATTATGTGTCGGTCACCGATGTTCAGGCGGCGCGCGGCGTGCAGGCGTTGATCGACTGCGAAGGGATCGGGGCCGGGCTGTCCACCGGGGCCAATATCGAAGCCTGCATGTTCCTTGCGCGACGCCATCCCGGCGCCCGCATCCTGTCCCTCGCCTATGACCGGGTCGACGAGTATCTCGACGAGCTTGACGCGATCGTCCCGGTCTCCACTGATCGTAAGGAGATCTGAGATGACCAACTGGACCGAACGCCTCTTCGAGCAGGATTTCTATCTCACCAAGGCCAGCGCGACGATCGTCGATGTGACGGCGGACTGTCTCGTCCTCGACCGATCGATCTTCTACGCGGAAAGCGGCGGGCAGCCCGGCGATACCGGTACGCTTCGGCTACCGTCCGGCCAGGCGTTGGCCGTCGCCGACACGCGCTACATCCCTGGACGAATGCGGATTGCGCACCGGATCGATGGCGCCCCCGATCCCTCCATGATCGGGCAACAGGTCGAGATGGAAATCGATTGGGCGCGGCGGCTTGGACATATGCGCATGCACACAGCCCTGCATATTTTGTGTGGGCTGATCACCGCGCCAGTGACGGGCTGCTCAATGCATACCGATCGCGCGCGCCTCGATTTCGACCTGCCCGACAGCCCGCCGCGCAAGGAAGAACTCACCGAACGGTTGAACGCGATGCTCGCGACCGGGGCTGCCGTCGAGATTCTCATCAGGGAACGGACCGCGCTAAGCGAGGATCCGGGCCTCGTGCGGACCGCCAATGTCGCTCCGCCGTCCTTGGGTGAAACCGTGCGCCTGGTGCGGGTCGGCGCGATCGACGTCCAGCCTTGCGGTGGAACCCATGTGCGCTCCACTTCCGAGATCCTCCCGCTAATCGTGAGAAAGGTAGAGAATCGTGGCAAGCGCAATCGCCGCATTGAAGTGTGTCTGGCAGGCGAGTGATCCGGCCTCCGCGTGGGCCGCGGCGCGCCTTCAGATCGAGTGAAGCGGGGTCGCTCCGTCATCGGACCATCGTCCGAGCTGCCGCATCCCTTTCGCGGATGTGGCGGCCACGAGTCTCGCAAGTCGAGATCCTCCATCGTGCACCCCGCAATTGCCGATGGAGATGTTGGCGACGAAATACAGCTTTCGATGTCCGGACCCTCGCGTGCACCGATAGAATCGACTCATCGGCAAGCGGTGTACTGCGAGCCGGGGTGACCTGATCTGCCGCGGTCTCCGACAAGCTATGCGGGTCATCGACGGTGAGCGTCTGCCTCACGATGAAAGGCACCCCCAGATCGGGAGAGGGCTGATGCAAGTCGTGACGATCCGTGAATTCGGCCCCAGTTCATTGCGACGAACAGATGACTCGATCTTAAAAGATGTCCCTTTTATCAAGCCTTCAGCGAACATCTGTTTGGAAAAGCATGAAACGGGATAATCCCACTACCCCCATCGTTGGGCGATGGAGCGACATCGAAGGCAAGGACTAATACCAAGGCGCATTGATCAGAACCCATGGGCCCACCGCCGCAGTCTGAGCTGCCCCCGGTTCCACGGACACCAGGTTAGGCTACCTTAGCCTGCTTCTCGAAGTCCATGGGGCTGAGATAGCCCAGGGTCGAGTGCCTGCGTGTCGGATTGTAGAAGCGCTCGATATAATCGAATACATCCGCGCGTGCCTGATTGCGGGAACGGTATGTTTTCCGCGCGATCCGTTCGGTCTTGAGCGAGGAGAAGAAGCTCTCCATCGCGGCATTGTCCCAGACGTTGCCGGACCGGCTCCAGACGTTGCCGGACCGGCTCA
>NZ_JBFUHB010000050.1:0-16839 GCF_056402595.1 Sphingomonas sp. P3_C6 | reverse complement strand
GTCTCAACGAGACGCTGTTCCGGTCACTGGCGCATGCGCGCCGGGTACTGGCGGCCTGGCGTGACGACTACAACAACGTCAGGCCACACTCGAAACTGGGCGGAAAAACACCCGCCGAGATCGCCGGCAAACGGGCATGGGGGCATGCCCCCATGCCCGTTGCCATATCAGCAACCAGCCAGCAAAATGGGCATGGACTCTATGTCTGAGTGGTAACACTCGGGGGAGCACGTCACACACAGCGTTGCCTTATCGACAGCACGCTCGAAAAGTTCGCCCAAAAGCTGCTCGCGCCTCGATATCAATCCCTCCCCCTCAAACCCCTCAATTTTTAGGATCGCATCTAGTACCGCGGGAAGTATAAGTAGATTCTCTATCTCCGAAACAGGTAAAATTGAGACGCCCTTACGCAATAAATAAGCCCGATCTTCTACACCCTGACCGTCTGCATCGACGATCCCTGCACAAGTCACCCGCGTCAGTATCGCGTTCGCTCGCATGCTCGTCACAGAATGTATTACCTCTTGGCACGACCCGCGGGCAATGATCGTCCAATCCGGATAGCATGCTCTGTAAATTGCTTGATCCAAACTCTCACCATTTCCCTCGACGAAGAGGATCGGCTTTCGGCTTCCGAGTATGAGCGTGATGAGCTCCTCAGAGAAAGCCGCATCTTCCGGCACTTCGTCAATAATCCAACCAGAGGCCGGATGGTAATCGCGCAAGACGAAGGTGGTGCCCCGCCGTCCCGCGATGAAGTCAAGATCGTGAGAAATTACGATCATAGCGCAGTCGGCGCGCGCCGCCTCTATTTCGTCCCAGAGCCTTGAAACTATCGACCGATGGATATGAAGTTCCGGTTCATCAAATATTATTATGCTGCCCTCATCAGCCAGCAATACCTGACCTATAAGGTAAAATACTGCTCTTTCTCCATCACTCATTTGAGATGCGCTGTATTGACTGTCCGCCCCCCGGACGGAAACCGAGATATTATCTCCTGTGAAATGAATTTGTCGGTGCGGAAATACCCGGTCCCAGATTGCAACCAGACTTTCGCTTTTCGTGGCCTCTGGAATTTTCGAGACACCAGCTCTCGCATTGTTATGACTAATAAGCGCCCTATTGGCCTGATTGGCAAAGAGACTCTGTAGCACAAAATCAAAATCATTCAGCAGATTTACCGCTTCTTTTTGCCCCCACCGCGTATAAGATCGATTCGTATGCGGCGAGGCGGCATCGGCGTTCCCTGTTCTTAACCCATGAAGGGCCGACGCTTCGCTCAATTTCGGCACATCTGGGTTCAATACCAGTGCGCGATGGGCTGAGATACGGTGTGCCAGCGTGCCAAATGTATTTTCGATCAGAACGGACAGCCGGGTTTTCCCACCACCGTTAGCCCCTACGAAATAAAGTGACGAACCGATTTCGGCGGTGAAATTGCGGGCGCCCTCAGGTGTCGGAACCTCAAAAGTAAAAGTCACACCCCCCCCCAATATCGTCAGACAATCTTTTAATCTAGCCACTTGCTAGAAGTCGCGCAATACGGGGCGCACAAGCGGCGGTCGGTGTGAACCGGTGGGCCGAAATGGCTAATTCCTAGCCAGAGGCAGTGTTGTAAAATGAACAGTCTTGGGTTTAATAGACCGTCGCCCTATCCTGGAGGAGTTCCGGTGAAGGTGCGCGTATCTTCGTCCGTCCCGGGCACAGTTGGCTCTCATGCTGGTGACGCGCCGCTCTCCGATTCGGCCCCCGGAGGTCCACTTCGGCACGATCGCATCTTCCTCCAGCGCCATCGCACGAAATAGCGGAAATAGCGGTGACACGTGCAAATACCCCTTAACTCCGTGAATTTTGAACGTGCCGCGGAAAATCTAGTGCGCTCAGCGCGCAAACTTATGGAACAACTTCGTTCTTGAGCATAGCAGCGCTTAAAAGGGGAAAGCCTTGCGAAGTGCCTCGTTAATCTGTTTGGTCGCGCTCGCAACATCGGGCTGCGTGGATGCACGCACCTCCAGCGAGTTTACCATACCCGCCATCGAAATAAGCGCGGCGTGGGCAAGCGCACTTTTGGAAGCGATGCGACAGGCAAAAGAGGATGGAACCGAACCCTTGTGGAATCCGATGCCGTCTTTTTCGAATGCGCGTTGCAGATGGACAAGCGTCGGACGCAAAGCCAATTGCCGATACGCTCAATCCATTCGTCCGTCACGGAAACCGCGCTTCACGGGGCGCGAAACGGAACGCCTGGTTACGAAGACGGCTGACGGTTGGGATTTCGGCTTTGACTGATGCCTCCCCGGTAACGTGTAACCGACTGGTGCGGCCTCTCGCTTGAAATAGTGCTCGCCCATGGCAAGCTGCGCAGATGAGCATCATCCATCATGCGATTAACCGCCTCGTTGAGGCTGCGGTTCGAGAGCGAGCCCAAGCCGAAGCCCAAGCCAAGGCCGATGCCGAAAGGGACGATCCAGTCGTCAAGGATAGGTGGTTCCGGGAATATGTTCGCGCGCGGGATCTGATGAGTTGGAATGTGAACACGGGGCGAACGCATATCGCTGCTCGGATCTGGCGAGAAGAGGTAGGCCCCTTGGAGGGAAGTTACCCAGAGTTCATTTCAGAATATGACCGGCGTCAGAGCCGGAACCCAGATGCTCCGGAATAATGGGTGACACCGCACCAGGTTGCCTCAACCCGGTGACGTGGCTGTAGAGAGTGATCGCCCGGCGATGCGCGCGCATTGCTTTTCGCTGATATCCTCGCCCCACCGCGTTTCGCCTCCTGCCGTCGTGGGAGCCATCGACGCCCCGCCCCCACCCCGCTACACCGCGCCCCATGACGACTCAGCTCTATGACCTCACCGTCCCGGCCTTCCTCCGGGGCTTCCATGCAATGTCCGGCTTCCTCGCCAAGGGCGAAGCCTTCGCGACCGAGAAGGGCATCGATCCGGCCGAGCTGCTCACCGCGCGGCTGATCGAGGATATGGCGCCGCTCACCGGCCAGGTGCAGCGCGCCAGCGATGCGGCGAAGTTCGTCGCCGTCCGCCTGGGCGGGGTCGAGAATGTGCCGATGGCCGATGAGGAAGCCAGCTTCGCCGAGCTGCAGGAGCGCATCGCGAAGACCGTCGCCTTCCTGAAGGCCGTCCCGCGTGAGGCGATCGACGGCAAGGAAGGCGCCACCGTCACCATCACCACCCCGCGCACCAGCTTCGAGTTCACCGGCATCGATTATGCGACCAATTTCGCCCTGCCGAACTTCTATTTCCACGTGACGACCGCCTACGCCCTGCTGCGCCACAAGGGCGTGCCGATCGGCAAGATGGATTTCCTCGGCGGCATCTGATGTCGGCGACGCCATCGTTCATGGCCGCCCTGGCCGCCGCCCTGCTGCTCTCGGGCTGTGGCGGCGGTGGCGGCAAGGCGGACGGCACGGCCGAACTGACCTTCACGCCGATCGCGGCCGGCACCTTCGCGGTGCAGATCGATCCGCACGCCAATGTGCCGCGGGTCGAGGCTGCGTTCCGCAAGCAATGCCCGGGCACCGCCGACTGCACCATCCTGGGCTGGACGGACGCCGGCACCCTCGCCCATGTCCTGCCGCTCGGCGAACGCCAGGCCACCGCGCTCGCCGTGCGCTTCGATCGGCATCCGGGCAGCGATGACGTGACGATGTGGGATTGCGTCCGCTTCCGCACGGCAAAGGCGCCCTGCCTGCCCAAGGCGTAGGACGCGGGGCGAAGGGCGGTGCGGCCTTCATGCCCCCTCGGCGGCGCGGTTGCCGGGCAATCGCCTCACGAACCACCCATCATGCTCCGGGGAGCCGGGCAGTGCATGCCCGGCGCCCCGGCGTCGGCGAGATCAGGGGTGATTGATCTCCCACTCCAGGATTTTATAATGGGTGCACTCGTTGAAGCTTGCGTACCCCTCCCACGCCCACTGGTTGTGCGAGCACAGCGCATAAGCATATTGCTCGGCTTCGGGGTCGGTGGCGAAGGCGGCCTGGGGAATCGAAACCGTCGCGAGCGCAAGACCGGCGACCAGTAGAGCACCAAATTTTCGCATGACATTTCTCCCGGTGATGCAATGGCGATTCGTGGCCGTTGCAATGAGTGAAGGGTGTCACTTGCCCGAGGCGGCACAAAGCACAGAAACAACCGATCTTGCCGGCAATTTCAGTCTGATACCGGAATGATCTTCTCTTTCAGCCATGCTCCATTCGGCGCCTGATCTGGCCGGATCGGTCGCGCCGACGGGCTTCCTCTTTCCGCTGGTCGCCGCCGGCGAGGACAAGACGACGCGGCGATACCGTCGCGTCCCGCACGGCGCGGGCGCCCTATTTCGCACCAGCCGAACGGTTGGTCGCATGCCGGTCGCGGCGACGTTGCGGCCGGTATAGGACTGCCCCATTCCGGCATTGTGCGCTGCAGCAAATCGCTGTCGCCTGTGGCGGATCTGCGGTACGGACGCATCCCGTGGCCAGCGAAGGACAGACTATGGACCGGCTCGACATCGCCTATTTGCTCATCGCCCTCATGGTGGGGGCCGTCGCGACGACGATCTTCGTGATCCGCCACCAGCGCGCGAAAGAGGTGACGGCCCGCTCCGCACCGATCGGCCGCTACAAGGGGGAGTGATCCTTCCGGGCCCGGTCCTCGGGGGCCGTCCGTCACCCATGTCTTCGTCATGCCGACCCTGTTCCGGCATCCATAAGCGGTCATCTGCCCGGCGAACGGCGCGCTGGAGATTCTGACCGCGTCCGCACCCGACACCCGTTCGGGGTGACGGCTTTCCGCAGGGCCGCCCGCGATTCAAGCCGGCGCCCATCCATGCTGAACTCTCCGCAAAGCCCCTCGCCCGCCCCGCGGCGCGACGGGCTCGAACAACGCGTTCACGGCCGGAAGAAAAGCATGATGAAGATCCGATACCCCTCGCATAAGTCGGCGAGTAAAAGGCCAATAGCGTGGCAATACGCCGATCCCTTGTCGGCTATCACCGCGCAGTCGCTGGCCGCGGATGAATCCCGTTCATCAATAATCGCCGCGCAGCTCTCAAGAAGCGTCGCATTTTGCCTCCCTCGTAAGTGCCTCGCATAAATCGGCGGCTATTTGCTCCTTCCCCGTAACCCGACGCAAAACCGCCCCCGGATTCATGACGATTACTGTCGCCGCGCTCCAACACCGCCCCTTGATTCAACCCGGCCATCCCGGCGGCTATCACGACCCGCACCAAGAGACCCGCCGTCCCGCTCTTTCCCTCGTGCAGCACCCTCCCCAGCCCCGTGGCGGCCGCCCCAGGCCGGCGCGGCCATCGACAAGCGCCCCCCGCACGGTAAAGCAGCCCGCGTCGTGATCGAGAAACGCTCCTTCCCCCCGGTGGTCGATCCCGCGGTCCGGCTGCTTGTCCTGGGCAGCCTGCCCGGAGACCGCTCCCTTGCCGAGCGGCGCTATTATGCCCACCCGCAGAACCAGTTCTGGCGCCTGATGTCGGGCGTGGTCGGCCGCGATCTCGTCGCGCTCGATTATGACACCCGCCTCGCCGCCTTGCTGGCGGCGCATATCGGCCTGTGGGACGTCGTCGCCAGCGCCCGGCGCGAGGGCAGCAGCGACGCCGCGATCCGCGACCTGGTCGGCAACGATCTCCCCGGGCTGGTCCGCTCGCTCCCGAACCTGCGTGCCATCGGCTTCAACGGCGCGACATCGTTCCGCCACGGGTCGAAGCAGCTTGCCGGCATCTCCGGCCTCGCCCAGATCGCCCTGCCCTCCAGCAGCCCGCTCCACACCGTCGGCGCCGCCGCAAAGCAACCGGCATGGAACGCCTTGCGGCAATACCTCGCCTAACCGCCCATCGTCCGTCACCCCGGACCTGTTCCGGTGTCCATCGGGCCGCATGCGCTGACGTCGAGGCTCCTGGTATCACTGTCCCGCCAACCACGACCCAAAGCGCTGGTGGCGCGGTGCGTTCGAGCGAGAAACCAGACTCCACAAGCCTGAATGTTCATGATACGTTCCACACCGTGCCGGACGACTCCCCCCTCCTGCCCCCGCGCCCGCTGCGCTGGCTGTTCCTCGACCTGAACAGCTATTTCGCGAGCGTGGAGCAGCAGCTCCAGCCCGACCTGCGCGGCAAGCCGGTGCTCGTCGCGCCCGTCCACAGCGACACCACCGTCGCCATTGCCGCCTCGGTCGAGGCGAAGCGCTACGGCATCTCCACCGGCACGCCCGTGTGGGTGGCGAAGCGGCTGTGCCGCGACCTGATCGTCACGCCCGCCCGGCACGAAAAATATGTCGAGTTCCACGACGCGATCATCGCGGAAATCTGGAAACACATCCCCATCACCCGCGTCTGCTCGATCGACGAGGTCGCCTGCCGCCTGCTCGACAATGAAAACAGCGCGGAGGCGGCGGTCGCGCTCGCGCACCGCATCAAGGCCGGCATCCGCGCCCATGTCGGGGAATGCCTCACCAGCTCGGTCGGCATCGCCCCCAATCGCCTGCTCGCCAAGCTGGCGTCGGACATGATGAAGCCGGACGGGCTGGTCGTGATGACCGCCGACCAGCTGCCGCAGCGCCTGTTCGACATGCCGCTGCGCGACATCGCCGGCATCGGCGCGAAGATGGAGCGGCGCCTGGCGCAGGACGGCGTCAACGACATCCGCCAGCTGTGCGAGCGCCGCCCGCGCGATGCCGGCACCGCCTGGGGCGGCACCAATGGCGACCGGCTCTGGTATCTGCTCCACGGCGTCGACCTGCCGGAAAAGGCGACGCAGAGCCGCTCGATCGGCCACAGCCATGTCCTCTCGCCCGGCAAGCGCGGGGTCGAACCGGTCCGCCTCACCGCGCGCCGCCTGGCGCTCAAGGCGGCGAGCCGGCTGCGGCGCAAGAGCTATCGCAGCCGTCTGCTCGTGCTCCACGCGAAGTTCGAGGACGACAAGTCGACCTGGCGCGCGAGCATCAAGCTTCCCTCGACCCAGGACAGTTTCGCGGTGCTGGCCGGGCTCGACGCGCTCTATCCCCGGCTGGTCGTCGCCGGCCGCAAGCGCCCCGGCGATTTCCAGATCCGCATGATCGGCGTGACGCTCGCCGAGATCGAGCCCGTCGCGGGCGAGCAGGATTCGCTGTTCGCATTGCTCGACCCGGACGACCCGCTGGCGCGCGAGACACGCACCCTGTCGCTCAGCCGGGCGATGGACCGGATCAATGAAAGATTCGGCCGCAACGCGGTCAGCGTCGGGCCGCTCCATGGCGGCAGATTGGACCGGGTCGGCACCAAGATCGCCTTTGGAAGAATCCCGGAAATGAGCGAGTTTCACGAATAATCGGGCGCTTGAATTCCGCATGTTAGAATGACGTTTTTATGACCCCTCAAAATGGGGAACTCCATCGTATATGATCTGCCAATAAGCGCTTGACGGGCTGGATTCCGTGGGCAAAGCAGCCCGCGACATGACGAGCCGCTTCATCCCCCTCGCCGCCGTCGCGCTTCTCGCGCTCTCGGCCTGTAACAATGACAAGCCGGAGACGGTCACCCTGACCGCGCCGGATCCGCAGGCGGCCGAAATCGCCAATCGCGCGCCGGTCGAACTGCCGCCTGCGATGAAGGCGGAAGCGACCATGCGCTGCAAGGACAACAGCCTCGTCTACGTCACCTTCTTCGAAGGCGACAAGATGGCGGTGGTCAAGCTGGCCAAGGATGGCCCGGCGACCACGCTGAAGGCCGACAAGGCCGGCGATCCGCTCAAGGCCGAGGGCTATTCGCTCACCGGCACGCCCAAGAACATCAGCCTGACCGCACCGGGCAAGGGTTCGACCACCTGCCACCAGTAAGGCACGGGGTCCGATCGATTTCAACGAGGCCGGCGGAGCGATCCGCCGGCCTTTTTCATGGGCGAAACAGTTGCCTCGCCCGCCCCTGTCGGGCACCATGGCGGCAGCGGACAAGGGACCTCGAATGGCGACGATCGCGATCTACAGCCTGAAGGGCGGAGTCGGCAAAACAACGCTGGCCGTGAACCTCTCCTGGTGCGCGGCGACGCTCTCGGCACGCCGCACCCTGTTGTGGGATCTCGATCCCCAGGCCGCGAGCAGCTTCCTCCTGTCGGGCGGCAAGGCCAAGGAACAGGCCCAGTCGGTCTTCTCCAGGGACGTCGAGCCGGAGAAGCTGATCCACCACACGGCGATCGACCGTCTCGACCTGATCGGCGCCGACGCCTCCCTGCGCGGCCTCGACCTGCTGTTCCACGAACTCGACAAGAAGAAGCGGCTGCAAAAGCTGCTGCTCGGCCTGCGCAAATCATACGACCGGATCCTGCTCGATTGCCCGCCGGGCCTGACCGAGACCAGCGACCAGGTGATGCGCGCCGCCGACCTCATCGTGGTGCCCGTCATCCCGTCGCCCTTGTCGGAGCGTGCCTATGCCGAAGTGGTGAAGCATCTCGGCGGAAAGGCCCAGGTCATGCCGGTCCATTCGATGGTCGACCGCCGGCGCAAGCTCCATGCCGCGGCGATCGCGCGCAATCCCGACTGGCCGGTGGTGCCGATGGCCAGCATCGTCGAATCCATGGCAGTCCGCCGCGCCCCGGTGGGTTCCTTCGCGGCAAAGTCCGCAGGCGGCCAGGCATTCGCCCAGCTCTGGCAGGCGATCGAACGGCGCCTCGCCACATGAAGGGCACGCCGCCCGATACGGCGGCAGCGTTTACGCCGCTCGACCCGCAGCTGGTGCTCGGCGCCTATGCGATCGGGGTCTTCCCCATGGCCGATGCCCGCGACGCCGACGGGGTCTATTGGGTCGAGCCCAAATATCGCGCGATCCTGCCGCTCGACGGCTTCCACCTCTCGCACTCGCTGCGTAAGACGATCGGGTCGGATCGCTTCCGCGTCACCGCCGACGCGGCGTTCGAGCGCGTCATCGCGCTCTGCGCCGAAGCGGCCGACGACCGGCCCGATACCTGGATCAACCCGCAGATCGAACAGGCGTCGATCGAGCTACACCGCCTGGGCTTCGCCCATTCCGTCGAGGTATGGGACGGCGACGAGCTTGCCGGCGGGCTCTACGGCATCGCGCTGGGGCGCGCGTTTTTCGGCGAATCCATGGTCAGCCGCGCACGCGATTCGTCGAAGGTCGCGATCGCATGGCTCGTCGCGCGGCTACGCGTCGGCGGCTTTACCCTGCTCGATTGCCAGTTCATGACCGATCATCTCGCCTCGCTCGGTGCGATCGAGATCCCGCGCAGCACCTATGTCGGATTGCTGTCCGCGGCAGTCGACGGGGTCGTAGGCGCCGGCGCCTCGGCGGCGGGCGCCTCTTCCGCTGGCGACTTCTTCGCGCTCGACCGTGGCGCGCCCTCGCCGCTCTCGGCCGGCACCGAATCGGGCCCGCCGACCGGGAAGGTCATCGCGCAACTCTTGACCCAGACGTCGTAGATCGGGTGCTGGACGACGTTCAGCGCCGGACGTTCCTTGTACAGCCAGCCCGAAAACGCCCGCTTCCAGGTGCGATCGATCTGCTGCACGTCGAGTTGGACGAAGGCGCCGGTGTAATGATCCTGTTCCCAGGGCGCGGTCTGCTCGCAGGCGCGCAGGCGGACGATGACATCGCCGACGCGCGTGGCCTGGCCGGGCTTCAGGCTGACTTCGCGTGCGACGCCATTGCGCTTGTTGAGCAGGCCGATCACGGCGACTCGCTGCGCCATCGGCGTCGCACCGAACGACGGGTCCGCGCCGCTTGGGACGTCCACCGTCACCACATCGGAGGGCGGCTGATCCTCGTCCAGGGCCGTCTTGGGGGCCTGCTTGGCGCCGGGCGAGTCGGCCTTCCGGTCGCACGCCCCGGCTGCGAGCAGCGCAAGGATCGCCGCACCGCCCAGCAGTCTGCGCATCACTCCGGCGCCCAGGCTTCGTAGTCGCCCGTGGCAGCGGCGCGGTGGCCGCCCTTTTCAAGCGCCCCCGGCGGACGATAGGCGAGCGCCGTGCCGGTCATGTTGGGCACGGCCGGCTTCTCCCAGACGCGGGGTGCGGGCAGCGAGCGATCGGGCAGGTCGTCGACCTGGTGATGCAGCCAGCCGAACCATTCGGGCGAGACGCGGCTCGCGTCGTTGGCGCCATCATAGATCACCCAGCGGCGCGTGATGCCGTTGGGGTCCGTGCCGCCCTCATAATATACATTGCCGAGATGGTCCTCGCCGACGCGCGTCTTGCCGCGCAGTCCGATCATGGTGCCCCAGGAGGCGCCGTTCCACCAGGTGAAAGGATTGAGGTTGATGCCCATGCGCCGCCGCTTACCCGTTGCTCGCCACGCGGGCAACTGTCGTCGTGCCGATCCGCCTCACCACGCTGCCCCGGACAGGATCATCGTCGCGATCACTGGCCGTGGCCAGCCCAGGTCACCTTGTCACCCTGGGCGATCCCCAGTTCAGCCGACCGTCCACCATTGATCTCGAGTACCGCCGCAACCGGCTCACCCGAAGGGATCGGCGTTTCGGAGAAAGGCACTGTGTTCTCGGCGATCGTCGCGATCGTGCCATCGGCGCGGATGAAGATGATGTCGAGCGGGCTCGGCGTGTTCTTCATCCAGAAACTGGCTTCCTTCGGCCCGCCTCCGTCCGGCGGATACGGCGCGAACAACATGCCGGCGTTCGGCGCGATGCCGGTGCGGAACATCAGGCCGCGCTGCTGCTCAGCCTCGGTCTTGGCGGTCTCGACGGTGAAGTCGTGCTTGCCGTTGGAGCTGGTGACGGACAGCGCGATCGTCTTGGCAGCCGCTTCCTGGCCGGACGAAGCGGCCGCACCGTCGCTCGAACAGGCGGTGAGCGTCAGCGCGGTCAGCGCAAACGCTGCCGCGAAATTCTTCAGCATCATGACAGAATCAGCCTTCCTCTTCGACCACTACCGCGAGCGGGCCCTTGCGACCTTCGACGATCCGCGCCCGCAGGCGTCGATCGGGCTCGACCTCGGCGATGCCGGCACGCCGCAGGGTTTCCATGTGGACGAATATATCGGCCGAATCCGCATCGCGCACGAGGAATCCATAGCCTTTCAGCCGGTTGAACCACTTGACCGTCACTGGTTCGAATGGTCCGGCATTCTCGACCAATGAAGTCGGATCGATCCGGTCGTCGCCCTGGCGCGGCCGGATCGGCGGCTCGATCGCGTCGCTCAGATCGATCGACAGTATCTCGCTCGCCTGGAAGCCGCGTTCGCGCAGCACGGCCAGGCAATCGACGCGGGCGCCCTCCGGCAGGCTGCGCCGGCCATGCGGCTGCAACACGGAGAAATGGATCAGCACATCCCCCACCGAGGGATCGTCGGCGACGATGAAGCCGAAGCCACGGGTTACATCGAACCATTTCAGGATGCCGGAAACCGACACGTCGCCAGGCCTCGCCGGCGACGAAGCCTCGACAATCGTGTCATCCCAGGTCCGGCCCCCGAACGCCGGTTGCGGATCATTACGCATAACCAACTATTCCCCCGGACCATATATTAGCACGGATCACGTCTAGGATAAAAACGACGATTCCACCGGATTTCACTCGAATTGCCGGAAAATCATCCCGACTGGTCGATATCCTCGCCCGGGGCCATCGAAACGATCAGTCGCGCAAGGGTAAAATCGTGGCCGCCCCTGATCATCGCCGCAATCTGTTTTTCGCGTTGCGGCCGATCCGGCACGACGTCGGCGAACGGACCGATCCGCCGCTTGCGCGCGAAGGTGAGCGCTGCATCGAGTGTCCTTTCCTCGATCCCCGCGGCAAGCGCCTCGACATCTTCTTCGCCGATCCCGGCCTGGCGCAGCACCCCGCTCACGCGCCGCTTGCCCAGGCCGCGCCGCGCCATGGCCGATGCGCGCGCCTCGCCGAACGCACGGTCGTCGATATAGCCCAGTTCGGCAAATTTCTCGGCAAGCCCGGCCGGGTCGGCCTGCTCCCCTTGCCAGCCCCGTTCGCGGATTTTCCTGGTCAGGTAATCGGTTAGCCGTCCCCGGGTCGTCGCGAAGCGTTCGACATAGCGTAACGCCAGCCTTTCGAGCGCCGCCGCCTCGAGCGGCGGCGGCCTGCGCCGCTCTCTGCTAGTCCTGGTCTGTTGCATCACGCCATCATTGTGCCACAGTCGGAACGGATTTTGAACGCTTGGGAGCGGCAGAAGTGCACGCTTCATAAGAAGCGGGCTTTGGGGAAAGGCCGCATTCAAGGGCGCAAGGACTAATGGTTAGTGATGTTCCGGGATCGGGAGAGCTGTTGGCGGAGCGTGCCACGGTGATGCCGACCTCAACCGAAGATACGCTCGAGCGGCGCTTCGCGGATTTCGAAACGCTCGGGGAAGCGCTGGATTATGCCGCCAGCGGTGTTCGCGGCCTCAACTTCCACGACGCGCGCGGCGGTCTCGTTCGTCCCTATCCCTTTGCCGAACTACGCGAAGATGCGGTGACGATGGCGCGCCGCCTGATCGCGGCAGGCGTGACCCCAGAGGATCGCATCGCGCTGGTCGCAGAGACGAGCCCGGATTTCGCGGCTTTGTTCTTCGGCGTGGTCTATGCCGGCGCCTGGCCCGTGCCGCTTCCCCTGCCGACGTCGTTCGGCGGCCGCGATTCCTATATCGAGCAGCTCCGCGTCCAGCTGACGAGCTGCGACCCGACGATGCTGATCTACCCGCCCGAACTGTCCCAGATGGCCGGAGAGGCCGCGCGCCTGGTCGATATCGAAGGGGTCGACTGGTCCGAGCTGGTGCAGCGCCCGGCGCCCGACGCGGTCTTGCCGTCTGCCAAGGGCACCGACATCGCCTATCTGCAATATTCGAGTGGATCGACCCGCTTTCCGCATGGCGTGGCGATCACGCATCATGCGCTGCTCAACAACCTTGCCGCGCACGGCCACGGCATGGAGCTTCAGCCAAGCGACCGCTGCGTCTCCTGGCTGCCCTGGTACCACGACATGGGCCTGGTCGGCTGTTTCCTGTCGCCCGTCGCGAACCAGGTCTCGACCGATTATCTGAAGACGGAGGATTTTGCGCGGCGCCCGCTGGCATGGCTCGACATGATCAGCCGCAACCCTGGCACCAGCCTCTCCTATTCGCCGACCTTCGGCTATGACATCTGCGCACGGCGCATGTCGAGCCAGACCAAGGCGAGCGATCGGTTCGACCTGTCGCGGTGGCGCGTGGCGGGCAACGGCGCCGACATGATCCGCCCTGACGTGATGCAAAACTTCGTCGACGCCTTCGCCGATGCCGGATTCAAGGCGTCGGCCTTCCTGCCGAGCTATGGTCTGGCAGAAGCGACCCTTGCCGTATCGATCATGCCGCCGTCGGAGGGCATCCGCGTCGAGCTGGTCGAGGAAACCCAGCTATCCGGCGTTGCTGCGGGACAGGACCGGCCGCAGCGCTATCGTGCGATCGTCAATTGCGGCAAGCCCGTGCGCGACATGAAGGTTGAAATCCGCGAGGAGGACGGCACGCCGCTCCCCGAGCGCGCGATCGGTAAAGTGTGGTGTTCGGGTCCATCGGTGATGGTCGGCTATTTTCGCGACCAGGCCTCGACCGATGCCTGCATGGTCGATGGGTGGCTGGACACCGGCGACATGGGCTACATGTCGGACGGCTATGTCTATATCGTCGGCCGGGCGAAGGACATGATCATCATCAACGGCCGCAATCATTGGCCGCAGGATATCGAATGGGCCGTCGAGCAACTGCCCGGCTTCAAGGCCGGCGACATCGCCGCTTTCGCCATCACCACGCCGGGCGGTGAAGAAACCCCCGCTGTGCTGGTTCAGTGCCGCAGCTCCGACGATGCCGAGCGCATCCGCCTGCGCGAGGAAATCCGCGAGCGCGTCCGTTCGGTGACGGGCATGAACTGCGTGATCGAGCTGATCCCGCCGCGCACCCTGCCCCGCACCAGCTCGGGCAAGCTGAGCCGCGCAAAGGCACGCAACCTGTATCTAAACGGCGAGATCAAGCCCTACGATATCGCAGCCTAACATACCCTTTCGGTCGATGACGGCGTGCGGCCCACGTCGTTTCGACCGCGATAATAAAACCCCAAATCGGCCCTACGCCTAACCATACGATAACCAGCGATGGGCTATCGCGGGCGGGTGAGCAATCGCCCCGCCTCCCAATTCGCCCATCCGCGCATCGACGGACGCGCCCTTCTTGGCCTGTACGATCCGGCCGACACCACCGACTGGGGCCCGATTCGCGCCGCGCAGGTAAATGCGGGCAGCCAGCTCGCCCTGTTCCTGCTTGCGGCCAATGTCGTCGGCGCGATGCTGGTCGCCCTCGTCCTTCAGCCGGTAGCGCCGCTGTGGTCGTTGGCGAGCTGGGGCGCGGTCGTGGCGGCGGTTGCGGCGGCCATCACCTTCCGCCGCCTCGCTGCGCGACGCCACACGGCGGAGACCGCCACCCTGCGCCACGTCCGCGACACAGTGCTTGAGGGTGTCGGGCTCGCGACCGTCTGGTCGATACCGCCGCTTGCCTTCGGCGTCAGCGCCAATCCGGCCATCGCGTTCGGGCTGTGGATCGTCATCGCGCTGCTGATGACCGCCTCGGCTGTCGCCATGGCGGCGCTACCGATGGCGACGCTCAGCTTCCTCGCCATTCTGGGCAGCGCGATCACCGTGATGCTGTATTTCGTGGGCGGGCCACTACTCGCCTCGACGGCAATCATCTTCACCGCATTGCTGATGCTGGTCTGTTTCGGTCGCGGCAAAGCACTGGTGGTAATCCGCGCCGGCGAGATCGCGCTCGCCGAACGCGATGAGACGGTCAGCTTGCTACTCCGCGAATTCGCCGAACATAGTGCCGACTGGCTGTGGGAGACCGATGCCAATCGCCGCATCGTCCGCGCCTCGCCCCGTTTCGCGCAGTCGGTCGGCTTCGATCCGCTCGCGGTCAATGGCATGCCATTTCTTCAAGTGCTCGCAGGGCCGACCTGGGAATCGGGCAATTTCTCGCCCGGCCTTCGTGCGCTGGCGGAGAAGCTGAAAGGCCGGGAGAGCTTTCGCGACCTTCTGCTCCCCGTCGAGGTTAATGGCGAACAGCGCTGGTGGGAGATCGCTGCCAACCCGCGCCTCGACGAACGCGGCGCCTTTGTCGGTTTCCGCGGTGTCGGCTCGGACGTCACCGAGCAGCGCGCCTCGCAGGACAAGATCAATCGCATGGCGCGTTTCGACACGCTGACCGACCTCCCTAACCGGCTTCTGATCAACGAAGCGCTAGTCCAGGCGATGGCCTCGGCCGAGAAATGGGGCAGCCGCTGCGCCTTCATGATGATCGACCTCGATCGCTTCAAGGCGGTCAACGACACGCTTGGCCATCCGATCGGCGACCGGCTGCTCTGTCGCGTCTCGGAGCGGCTCAGTCAGCTAAAGACCAAGAATGAGGAGGTCGGCCGTCTCGGTGGGGACGAGTTCGCCGTCGTGGTGCGCGACGCGAGCGATACGGCGAGGATCGAGCAGCTGGCCCAGTCGATCATCGAGGTGCTGTCACGCCCTTACGAGATCGATCAGCACACGCTCTATACCGGCGCGAGCGTCGGCGTTGCGACAGGGCCGCGCGATGGCCGCACCGCCGAGATGCTGATCCGCTCGGCCGACCTTGCCCTGTATCGCGCCAAGGACGCCGGCGGCGGTGTCGTCCGGCTCTATGAACCGCAGCTCCATGTCGAGGCGGAGGAACGCCGTGTCCTGGAGATGGCGTTGCGGAAGGCACTGCACAACAACGAGATGCACCTCCATTATCAGCCGGTGGTCGATGCCGCGACCGGCGCGCTGACCGGGTTCGAGGCGCTGCTGCGTTGGTCGCATCCACAACTCGGCAACGTGTCGCCCATGAAGTTCATCCCCCTTGCCGAGGAAACCCGGCTGATCGCTCCGATTGGCGAATGGGTGTTGCGGACCGCTTGCGAAGAGGCAGCCCGCTGGAGCTCGCCGGTGCGCGTCGCGGTCAACGTCTCGCCCGACCAGCTGCATAACCCTGGATTCGTCTCGACCGTCGCCTCGGCACTGGCGAACAGCGGCCTGCCGCCCGAGCGGCTGGAACTCGAGGTCACCGAGAGCGTGTTCATGCGTGAAGGCACCGGCGCGACCAAGGTGCTCGAGCGAATCATGGATCTGGGCGTGCGACTCAGCCTCGACGATTTCGGAACGGGCTATTCCTCGCTCGGCTATCTCAGCCGAACCCGCTTCTCCTCGATCAAGATCGACCGCAGCTTCGTCCAGGGTGCGTCGCAGAATGTGCCCGAAGCGATCGCCATCATCCGCGCCGTCGTCGCACTCGCCCAGAGCCTGGGCATGGCGACCACCGCCGAAGGCGTCGAGACGGAACAGGAGCACCTCATGGTGCAGGAACTCGGCTGCACCAAGGTGCAGGGCTATTATTTCGGCCGCCCGCTGCCGGTCGAGGAAGCGCGGGCGATCGCCAATCGCGACTGGGGCGACGCCGTAGCCGCCTGAACGCTTGCCCCCTGGGAAACCTCACGCTAAAGCCCGCAACCGCACAGGGGTGTAGCTCAGTTGGTTAGAGCGTCGGTCTCCAAAACCGAAGGCCCTCGGTTCGAGTCCGAGCTCCCCTGCCACTTTTCCTACATTCTAGAGTCATTCTCGATCAGGTTTGCACGTACCCGGCGTGTTTGAGGTAGTTTGCACATTCGGCAGGTCTGACAGTTTCGAGGATGGTCTTGAGGGCGTTGCATATGGCGTCGAAGGATCGAGGTGCCATTCGCCTGAGCAGTTTCTTGATTTTGGCGAAGAGCTGCTCGATCGGATTGAAGTCGGGGCTGTAGGCGGGGAGATAGAGCAGCCCCATGCCGGCGTCTTCCAGGCACGCCCGGATGCCGCGCCCGGATGCCG
>NZ_JBFUHB010000049.1:0-17759 GCF_056402595.1 Sphingomonas sp. P3_C6 | reverse complement strand
GGGCAGGGCTATCGCATTTGAGCGAGAAGCGATGAGAGGTATCCATTGCTCCAGCCAGCGCGTTTGATTTTGGCGCGGATGGAGAGTTTGGCAGGATCGTGCTGGAGCAGGTTGAGGGCGAGCCGGCGTAGCAGGGCAAGGTTTTCGGCGCAGTGGTCGGATCGAGTGTGGATGCGATCTTCCCCGAAGGCGACGTCGAGCAACCAATGCTGCTGGTTCTCGATGGTCCAGTGCGCCCTGATCACCCGCAAGGCCTCGTCTGGCGGCAAGAGGCGCGAGAAGACGGCGTAGCGGGTATCGGTCTGCTCGTGCCCTTTGATGCGGCGCAGGCTGTCGATCCGGGCGACGGCGCAGAGGTCTTCGAAGCCATATTGCTGTGCCCATTCAGGTGGCGTGACTGCCACCCATGCCCGGCGTTCCTCATAGCGGCCATGGGCGGTTTCACTTGTGCTGGCGGCTTGGGCGGGATCGGGGTTGGCCAGCAAATCCTGGATCGCATCATATAGCGGACCACGATTGCCCTTGATGATCAGGGCATAATCGCCGCCACGCGCCCGAATGGCGGAGACTGTCTTGCGGCTGGCATGCAAGGCATCGGCGGTCACGGTGCAGCCCGTCAGATCCAGCAGGGCGATAATCTCGCGGGCTGCGGTGACCTCGCTGCGATTGGGAGCACGGCATTGGCTCAGGACCAGCCGATGATCAGCCGCCCAGGCTGTCACCAGATGCAACGGCATGGTGCGACGGGCGGTGTCGACTGCCCCGCGCAGCGACTTGCCTCCAGCTTCGCTTCGCCAAATTCGGCGATATCGACGCACGTCTCCGCCCCGCACAGCACCGCTGCAAACGCTATCAGCAATATGTCCGGCAAGGCATGACTGACATTCGCACGACGAGGGTCCGGCACAACCTCGAATAGCTCTTGGAAACCCCGCATCTGCTCCTCCCAGGCAATCCAGGAGACGATACAGAATCCAATCTGGCAAACTGCGCCAGACCCTTATCGCCATATGCGATTCCCCTGCCGTTCCGGGGAGGATTAAAGGATCACCGTCTCGGGTTTGGTAGCTTCAAGCGCTGCCAGCACCATCCGTTCCCAGATGGCCACGTCGCCGGCAGCCGCCATCGCCTCATCCGGTGCCCGCAACGTGTGCAGCACCGCGACGGCGTCGCTCAGATGATCTTTCCACGCGCGCTCGACCGCGTCGGCGGCGGATTCGGTATCGCCTTCGGCATTGGCGCTGATGCGCTGCCCAGCAAGGACGCGGGCGATGCGTTCTGCGATGGGGGTAGTGGCGACGTCCATGAAGGTCTCCTCGGGCTTCCCCGCCTCAACCCCTCAGGACGTCGCTTATATCCTTGGGCCGTTATCAGCCCGCTGCGGGCGAACGGCGACCGCCGCCCGAATGGCTGCGGCCGGCGCCACCGGGGCGACCGCCGCCGCCGGGACGACCCTGGCCACCGGGACGGCCACCGCCATTGGGGCGGCCTGCATTATACGGGCGATTGCCACCCTCGGGACGGGCGCCCTGCGGACGACCGGCACCTTCGGGACGGGCACCCTGGGGGCGGCCCTGGCCCTCGGGACGCGCACCGGTCGGGCGCGCGGCGTGGGTCGCACGTGGCGGCGCACGGTGACGGCCCGAATCGTCGCGGCGGCGATCGTCGTCCGAACCGGCGGGGCGGTTCGCCTTGATCTTCGCTGCCTCGGCCAGGAAGCCTTCTGGCAGCGGCATGGCGGTCGGCTTCACGCGGGTGAGCCGCTCGATGTCGCGGAGATAGGACTTCTCGTCATCCGCCACGAAGCTGATCGCCACGCCCGACGCGCCGGCACGCGCGGTGCGGCCGATGCGGTGGACATATTGCTCGGGCACGTTCGGCAGCTCGAAGTTGAAGACGTGGCTCACGCCCGACACGTCGATGCCGCGCGCGGCGATGTCGGTCGCGATCAGCACCTTGACCTTACCGGACTTGAACTCGCCCAGCGCGCGCTCGCGCTGCGGCTGGCTCTTGTTGCCATGGATCGCGTTGGCGGCGACGCCGGCATGGCCGAGCAGCTTCACGACGCGGTCGGCGCCATGCTTGGTGCGGGTGAAGACCAGACAGCGCTCGATCTCCGGGTTGCGGAGATGGATGGTGAGCAGCGCCTGCTTTTCCGACTGGTTGACGAGCGTAGCATACTGCTCGACGCGCTCCGCGGTGGTCGATACCGGCGCGACCTTCACGGTCGCCGGGTCCTTCAGGAACTGGTCGGCCAGCTCGCGGATCGCATTGGGCATGGTCGCCGAGAAGAACAGGGTCTGGCGATCGCGCGGCACCATCTTCACGATCTTGCGCAGCGCGTGGATGAAGCCGAGGTCGAGCATCTGGTCGGCCTCGTCGAGGACGAGGATCTCGAGCGTCGCCAGGCTGACGAAACGCTGCTCGATCAGGTCGAGCAGGCGGCCCGGCGTTGCGACGAGGATGTCGATGCCGCGGGCCATGTCCTGGCGGTTCTTGTTGATGCTGGTGCCGCCGAACACGGTTGCGACCGACATCTTCGAGAACTTGCCGTAATCACGGGCGCTGTCGGCGATCTGGCTGGCCAGTTCGCGGGTCGGCGCGAGAACGAGCATGCGGCAATGAGTCGGCAGCACGTTCTTGGGCGCGTTGACGAGGCGCTGGATGGAGGGAAGGACGAACGCGGCGGTCTTGCCGGTGCCGGTCTGCGCGATGCCGAGAAGGTCGCGGCCGTCGAGCAGGGTCGGGATCGACTGCTTCTGGATCGGGGTGGGGGTGGTGTAGCCCTTGGCTTCGAGCGCGCGGACGAGCGGCTCGGCGAGGCCGAGATGTGCGAAAGACATGGTAGTTTAGTCCAATATTAGCCGGGCTCGCGAGTCCGGCGGACGCACGAGTGGCGGGGGAGAATGACACCCCGCGTGAAAAGGGAAGCCCGTTAAAAACGACCGAGGCGGAGCCTGGACCCTAAGATCCGATCACGCTGCATGACGCCTCGATGGGCGGCATATGTATGTTGCGGCGCAAAAAGTCAATATCGGTGGCGAAACGGCTTTGGCCGCGCCGCTGCGCGCATGGTCGACCGCGAACCGCGCCCGCTTGATCCGCATCAGCGTTCTGCGGGGTGACGCGCACGCTGATCGGGCCTAGACTGTGCTCGTGGGAACAGGGGACTCCGCTCAGCCATCGCCTTTTGCGCTCGATATCGCCGCGATCGACCGAATCGAGGCGGTGCCGACGATCCTCGACGTCATATGCCGCACCACTGGCATGGGTTTCGCCGCCGTCGCACGTGTCACCGAGGAGCGCTGGATCGCCTGCCGCGTGCGGGACGATATTGCCTTTGGTCTGGCGCCCGGTGGCGAGCTGAAACTCGAGACGACGATATGCAACGAGATCCGCGACAGCCGTGAAGGCGTGGCGATCGATCATGTCGCCCGGCACCCCGATTTCAGACACCACCAAACCCCCGCGATGTACGGCTTCGAAAGCTACATCTCGATGCCGATCATCCTGCCCGACGGGCGCTTCTTCGGCACGCTCTGCGCGATCGATCCGCGGCCGGCGCAGGTCGACAATCCCGAGACGATCGGCATGTTCCGCATGTTCGCCGACATGATCGCCTTTCATCTCGACGCCCAGGCGCAGATCGAGCGGAGCGCGGCGAGCCTGTTAGACGAGCGCAGGACCGCCGAGTTGCGCGAGCAGTTCATCGCCGTGCTCGGCCATGACCTGCGCAACCCGCTCGCCTCTATCGATGCGGGCACGCGGCTTCTTTCGCGCGATCCGTCGCCCGAAAAAGCGACCAGGGTGCTTGGCCTGATGCAGAACAGCGTCGCGCGCATGGCAGCGCTGATCGATAATGTGCTCGATCTCGCGCGCGGCCGTCTGGGCGGCGGCGTGACGTTGCAGCGTGCACCGGTGCAACTCGGGCCGGTCCTGCGCCAGGTGATCGACGAGCTTCGCGCCAGCCATCCGGACCAGCAGGTCGAGGCGGTGATCGATCTGGACCAGGAGGTGGATTGCGACCGCGGCAGGATGTCGCAGCTCCTGTCCAACCTGCTTGGCAATGCGCTGACCCATGGCGCGGCCGACCAGCCGGTGCTGGTTCATGCGGCGACGCGCGGCGACATGTTCGAGTTGTCGGTGAGCAATGCCGGCGAGGAAATCCCGCCAGCCGCGATCGAGCGCCTGTTCCAGCCCTTTGCGCGCGGCGCGGTGCGACCTGATCAGGCGGGCCTCGGTCTCGGCCTTTATATCGCTTCCGAGATCGCCCGCGCGCATGGCGGATCGCTCAGTGTCGCCTCGTCCCCGATGCAGACGCGCTTCACCTTCCTGATGCCGGCGCCCCGACCCACGGAATAAAACCTCCCGACGCGTACCCGTTTAGTGATGTGGTACGTTAACATCGGTCAGGAGACTGCCCGTGTGCCATGTTTTGATCATCGAGGACGAAGCGCTGATCGCGCTCGACCTGCAGGAGATGCTCGAAACGGCAGGGGCGACGACTTTTTCCTTTGCCGAAACCGAGCGCGAGGCCGTCGATGCGGCGCGCGAGCGACGGCCGGACGTGATCATGTCCGACGTGATGCTACGCCAGGGCACCGGGCCAGGGGCCGTCGAGGCGATCCAGTACGAGATGGGGCCGCTGCCGGTGATCTTCATCACCGCTACGCCGGAGGCCTGCGGGCATTGTGGCCCGCCGACGATCGTGCTGGGCAAGCCGATGGTCGACGCCAAGGTCCGTGAAGCGTTCCGGTTGGTGGCGCCGTACTGAGGTTGCGTCTTTAAGCGTCCAGGATCCCCACCGCTTGCAGACGGGGGCAGGCGCAAGGCCTGCCCTCAAATCCGGACGCGGATGGGGGATCACATCAGAGCGACCGCCCGATCAGCTCCTTCATGATTTCGTTGGTCCCGCCATAGATCCGGCTCACCCGCGCCCCGCGCCAAGCCCGGGCGATCGGATATTCGTTCATATAGCCGGCACCGCCATGGAGCTGGAGGCACTTGTCCATCACCTCCCATTGCAGCTCGGTATGCCACAGCTTGGCAGCGGCGCCCTCGGTCGGGGTCAGCTCGCCCGCCAGATGCCGCCGGATCGCCCAGTCGAGATGCGCCCAGCCGACCTGGAGCTTCGCCTTGAGATCCGCGAGGATGAAGCGGGTATTCTGGAAATCGAACACTACCCCGGCAAATGCCTTGCGCTCCTTGGTGAAAGCGACCGTCTCGTCGAACGCCTTTTGCGCCGACGCCTGGACGCCGACCGCGATCGACAGCCGCTCCTGCGGCAACTGGCTCATGAGATAGATGAAGCCCTTGCCTTCCTCGCCCAGGCAATTGGTCATCGGCACGCGGACGTCTTCGAAGAAGAGTTCGGACGTATCCGCCGCGTCCTGGCCGATCTTGTCGAGATTGCGCCCGCGCTTGAAGCCTTCCCGGTCGCTTTCGATGAGGATGATCGACATGCCCTTATAGGCTGGCGTCGCGTCGGGATCGGTCTTGGCGACGACCAGGATCAGGTCGGCATTCTGGCCGTTGGTGATATAGGTCTTGGAGCCGTTGACGACATAATGGTTGCCGTCCTTCTTGGCGCTCGTGCGGATGCCCTGCAGGTCGGATCCGGTGCCCGGCTCGGTCATCGCGATGGCGGTGATCGTCTCACCCGAGACGAGGCGCGGCAGCCACTGCTTCTTCTGCTCTTCGGAGCCGTACTGGATGATATAGTCGCAGACGATGTCGGACTGGAGCGAGAAGCCGAGCGGCGTACCGGCGTAGCTGATCTCCTCGTCGATGATGGCGTTATAGCCGAAGTCGAGCCCCAGCCCGCCATATGCCTCCGGCACGGTGGGGCAGAGCATCCCGATCGCGCCGGCCTTGGTCCAGACCGACTTGTCGACGATGCCGGCCTCTTCCCATTCGGCGACATGCGGCACCGCTTCCTTTTGCAGGAAGCTGCGCACGCTCTGGCGGAACGCCTCATGATCCTCGGTATAGGCGAAGCGGCCTTGCACGGTGTCGAGGGACATTCTTCTCTCCTGATATGTTTTGACGGAGGTTGCGGGCAGTTTACGCGAACGTCAAGTGCGCTGGCGCTCGACAGCCCGGACGATCGGACTATGCTCGCACGGAAACACAGGAGAGTGCATGAAACTGGCCAGCCTAAAGCATGGACGCGACGGCAAGCTCGTCGTCGTTTCGAACGACCTGGCCTGGTATGCCGATGCCGGGCACATCGCCCCGACATTGCAGGCGGCGCTCGACGACTGGGATCGGCTGCTGCCCGATCTGCGCAACCTTGCGACCGATCTCGACCATGAGATGATCCCGATGCGCCGCTTCCACGAACACGGCGCGGCGGCTCCGTTGCCGCGGGCGTATCAATGGGCTGACGGCTCCGCCTATGTGAATCATGTCGCGCTGGTGCGGCAGGCGCGCGGGGCCGAGATGCCCGAGACCTTCTGGCACGATCCATTGATGTATCAGGGCGGTTCAGACGGCTTTCTCGGGCCGCGCGATCCGATCCCGCTGGGCGACGAAAGCTGGGGCGCCGATCTCGAAGCCGAAGTGGTGGTGGTGACGGGCGACGTGCCGCAGGGCGCGAGCCGTGAGCAAGCGCTCGAGGCAGTGTTGCTGGTCGGCCTGACCAACGACGTCAGCTTGCGCAACCTCATCCCGGGCGAGTTGGCCAAGGGCTTCGGCTTCTTTCAGTCAAAGCCGGCCAGCGCCTTCTCGCCGGTATTCGTAACGCCCGATTCGCTGGGCGACTGGTGGAAGGACGGCAAGCTCCACCGCAAGCTGATGGTCGACCTGAACGGCCAGGCGTTCGGCCGGGCCGAGGCCGGCGAGGACATGACTTTCGATTTCGGTACGCTGATCGCCCATGCCGCGAAGACGCGGGCGCTGGGCGCGGGGACGATCATCGGCTCCGGCACCGTCTCCAACCGCGACGCCGATGGCGGCCCGGGCAGGCCGATCGCCGATGGCGGTGTGGGCTATTCCTGCCTGGCCGAAGTCCGCACGGTCGAGACGATCCGCGGCGGGGCGGCCGTGACGCCGTTCCTGAAAAAGGGCGATACAGTCCGAATCTGGGCGGAGGACGACAAACATCATCCGATCTTCGGGGTGATCGAACAGACGGTGGAATGACTTGAATTCCTCCCCCGGGAACCGGGGAGGGGGACCGCCCGCTTCTTCCGGCGAATGGTCCCCCTCCCCTAACAAGCTCGGGGAGGAACAAGTTCAGTGGAAATCGTGCGACTTGATCGGGATCACGTCTTCGAGCGCACCCCCGAACAGCGGCAATCTCGGCCGGTCGCGCGGGTCGATCGTGCCGCCATGCGTCGCCCCATCGCCGGGCATGGTCATATTGGGCAGATCCAGGTCGCCGATGCCGCGCAGCAAATGGGTGTGATCCACGATCCGGTCGGCGACGACATGGATCACGCCGCTTTCGCTCTGCACACGGCCGACCACGCTGATCATCGAGGCGGACATCAGGATGCGGCGCTGCGCCTCGAACCGGTCCTTCCACAGGATCGCATTGGCGATACCGGTCTCGTCCTCCAGCGTCACGAAGACGACGCCATTCGCGCTGCCCGGTCGCTGACGGACTAGGATGATCCCCGCGATCTCCACCCGTGTGCCGTCCTTCAAGGTCTTGAGATCGCCGCATCGACGGATACGCAGCAGGTCGAGTTCGTTGCGCAGGAAATGCAGCGGGTGATTGCGCAAGGTCATTTGAGTCGCGCGATAGTCCTCCACCACCTCGCGGCCGGCGGTAAGCGGGGTCAGCGCGACGGCTGGCTCGTGCGATTCAGGCACGATGGCACCCGCGCGCGTGTCGGCGGCGGTCAGCAGCGGTAGCGGTGCTTGCCCAAGACCCTTGATCGCCCAGAGCGCTTCACGCCGGTTCAGGCCGAGGCACTGGAACGCATCGGCCCGGGCAAGCTTCTCCAGCGCTGCGGGTTTTACGCCGGACCGCCGCCATGCATCCTCGATCGACGTAAACGGACCCGTGATGCGTGCGTCCAGCAGCTTCTTCGCTTCCTTGGCATCAAGCCCCAGAACGATCCGCATGCCGAGCCTGATCGGCAGCAGTGTCTGCCAGTCCTCGTCGGTGCCCCAGAACCGTGAATCGCGCGGACGAGTATTCGACATGCCCGGGACGACGATCGTGTCCCAGTCGCTGCGGTTGATGCACACCGGCAGTGCCTCGACCCCATGCTCGCGCGCATCGCGGATGATCTGCGCCGGCGCGTAGAAGCCCATCGGCTGCGCGTTGAGCAACGCGGTGCAGAAGATGTCCGGGTGGTGGCACTTCATCCAGGACGAGGCATAGGCGATCTTGGCGAAGCTGGCCGCGTGGCTCTCCGGAAAGCCGTAGCTTCCGAAGCCTTCGATCTGCTTGACCAGCCGTTCGGCGAAATCGAGCGAGATGCCGCGTTCGAGCATGCCGTTGATCAGCGGCTCGCGGAACTTGCCGACACCGCCGGTCTGCTTGAACGTCGCCATCGCCCGGCGGAGCCGATCCGCTTCGCTCGCGGAGAATCCGGCGCCAACGATCGCGACCTGCATCGCCTGTTCCTGAAACAACGGTACCCCCAGGGTCTTCTTCAGCACCTCTTCCAGCGCAGGGCTCGGATATTCGATCGGCTCCTTCTGCTCGCGCCGCTTGAGATAGGGGTGCACCATGTCGCCCTGGATCGGCCCGGGCCGGACGATCGCAACCTGGATGGCGATGTCGTAGAGATTATCAGGGCGCATGCGAGGCAGCATCGACATCTGTGCCCGGCTTTCGATCTGGAATACGCCGAGCGTATCCGCCGTGCAGATCATCGCGAAGGTTTCAGGGTCCCGATCCTGCAGCACCGCATTGTCCAGCCGCAGATGGACGGTCTTGTGCTCGCGCAGCAAGTCGAAGGTGCGGCGCATGCAGCCGAGCATGCCGAGGCCCAGGATATCGACCTTCATCAGGCCGAGCTCCTCCACGTCCAGCTTTTCCCATTCGACCACGCGCCGATCGATCATCGCGGCGGGCTCGACCGGCAGCAGCTCGTCGAGGCGACCCTGGGCAAGCACGAAGCCGCCGGGGTGCTGCGACAAATGGCGTGGCGTGCCGATCAGCTGTTTCGCCAGGTCGAGCGTCAGCGCAAGGCGTTGTTCGGTAGGATCGAGGTTGAGCGCCTCGACATGCTCGGCAGGCAGGCCATCGCTCGACCAGCCCCAGACCTGTCCCGAGAGCGCTGCGGTCATGTCCTCGGACAGGCCAAGCGCCTTGCCGGCCTCGCGGATCGCGCCGCGCGTGCGGAAGCGGCTCACCACTGCGGTCAGCGCGGCGTGGTTCTCGCCGTACGTCTCGTAGATCCATTGGATCACTTCCTCGCGGCGCTCATGCTCGAAATCGACATCGATATCGGGCGGCTCATGGCGTGAAGTCGAGATAAAGCGCTCGAACAGCAGCTTGTGCTTGACCGGGTCGATCGAGGTGATGCCCAACACGAAGCAGATCACCGAATTGGCCGCCGAACCGCGACCCTGGCACAATATCTCCTGACTGCGCGCGAACCGCACGATCGAGTTCACGGTCAGAAAATAGGGCGCGTATCCCATCTTCTCGACCAGTGCGAGTTCGTGCTCCAGCAAATTGGTATAGGCGGAAGGAACTGCTTCTCCTTCGAATCTTTCCGCCAGTGCCGTCCGCGCCATCTTCGCCAGCGCGTCCTGCGGCGTCCTTCCACTGATCACCACTTCGTCTGGATAGCGATATTGCTCCTTCAGATCGCGCAACGAGAAGGTGCAGCGCTCGACGATCGCCTCGGTCGCAGCGAGCGCTTCAGGATAACGCTTGAAGCGTCGTGCCATCTCCTCGGGTGATTTGAGGTGCCGGTCTGCACTGCGTTCGCGGCGGAAACCCAGATCGTCGATCGTGCATTTGCTGCGGATCGCGGTGACGACATCCTGCAACATGCGCTGGTCGGGCGTGGCATAGAGCACGTCGCCGGTGGCGAGCGGGATCAGGCCGAACTGGTGTGCTTTCTCCGCCAGCAGGTGCAACCGCAAAGGATCGCCCGGCCTGCGATGCTGCGTCAGGCAGAGGTGCCCGCGCTTGCCGAACACATCCGCCATCCAGCGCAGCGCGAGCTGATCTTCCGCGAAGGTCTCGGTCATGCCGGGCACCAGGGCGCCGACCAGTCCCGCCGCATGCGCCGCCACATCCTCCCAATGCAGGAAGCACTGGCCCTTCTCGCCCTTCTGGGCATTGGCGCGCCCCTTGCCGAGCGTGAGCAGGCGGGTGAGGCGGCTCCAGGCGGGGCGATCCTCGGGCCAGACGAGGAGGGAGGTGCCGTCGATCAGGTCGAGCCGACAGCCGGCGACCATGCGGATCGGATAGCCCTGTTCCGTTATCTGCTCGGCCGCGACAAGCGCACGCACCACGCCGCCGACCGAATTGCGATCGGTGATGCCGAGTGCGGGCATTCTTGCCTTGGCGGCTGCCTCGAACAACTCTTCGGGTGAAGAGGCGCCGCGCAGAAAGGAAAAGTGAGTGGTCACCTGAAGCTCGGAATAGGTCATTGGCGACAGGTGCCAATGTGACTATATGAGATGTACAGGTTGGAGGTGGCGATGACGAAATATGTGGGCGCTGCCGAGTTCAAGGCGAAATGCCTGAAGCTCATCGATGAGATGCAGGCCGACGGTGAATCGATCACCATCACCAAACGCGGCAAGCCGGTTGCCGTGCTGTCGGCGGCCAAGGAAGATGCGACCTTCGTTTCCTTGATCGGATATATGGAATCGCCAGAATATCGTCTTGACGACCCCTTCAGCCCCGCCGTGGATTTGTCCGAAGTGGACGCTGACAACCCTGCTGCCTGGGACGATCTGCTTTGATCCTTCTGGATACGCATGCGCTGATCTGGGCCGTGCAGAATAGACGGGATCTGGGCTTGAACAGCAGGGCACTGATCGAACAGGCGCAGCGAGCGAAAGCGGCTTATGTTGCGTCGATAACGCCATGGGAAATGTCGATGCTGGTCGACAAGGGGAGGCTTGAACTGGGGCGGCCACTCCGGGATTGGATGGACAACACGCTTGGTCTTCCCGGCATTCGACTTGCCGCGCTGGAACCGGTCATTGCGATGGATGCCGGAAGCCTGCCTGGCGATATCCATGGTGATCCGAGCGATCGCATCATCATAGCGACGGCTCGATGGCTGGGGTGTCCGTTGCTGACTGCCGATCGGCGGATCCTTCGCTATGCCGAGCAAGGGCATGTTCGGGTAGTCAACGCGGCCTATTGAGCATTGGCGGCTCACCCGAACGCCCCGTGCATGAACCAGGCGAGGTCGCCCGTCTCCGCCCGCTCGCCATCGCCGCGGCGGAACAGCCAGAAGCGCTGACCGGCCTCGTCCTCCACCCGGAAATAATCGCGGACCGAATGCCGTTCGGTTGCGCGTTTCCACCATTCGCCGTTGACGCGCTCGGGGCCGTCGGCGCGCACCACCTTGTGGGTCGTGCCGCGCCAGGTGAAGCGACGCGGCGGCTGGTCGGGCAGTTCGGCGACGACATGATCGAGCAGCTCGGGCCGCCGCAGCATGCGCACCGGGCGCGGCCAGCGATGGTGCCAGGGATGGAGATCGGGCGTGCGATCGAGCTCGCGGACATCGCCTGTCTTGAGCGGCGCGACGGCGCGCTCGGGCGGGTCGAGCGCAGGCGCTGGTTCGACCGATCGTTCGGGCACGTCGCTTTCCACCGGCCGGCTGCGCCAGAGCCGCGCATCGCCGATACGGTTGGCCAGCGTATCGACCAGCGGCGCGATATCGGGCGGCGTCTCCTCGAGCTGCTCCTCGAACGGCACGGGGCCGAGCGGATCGGCGCGGCGGACATGCAGCGCCAGCGCGTCGATGCCGAAACCCGGCGCGATCTCCTCGATACGCCGCACGATCAGCCGAAGCAGATGCGCCGGGTCGCGGTTCGGGCGCGCAAGGCCGATGCGCAGCCGTTGCGGCACACCGTCGATCCGGTCGGCGACCAGCTCGATCGAGCGTGCGCCCTGGCCGGCTTGCGCCAGCGCGGTGACGAGGCGCGGCATGAGATGCGCCAGCCAGTGCTGGATCGCCTCGGCAGTCGCGATCGGCTCGGCGAAACGCTGGATCACCGCGATATGCTCGGGGGGGATGACGGGATGGAGCGGCTCGCCGATCCGCCCGCATGCCTGGTCGAGGCGCAGCACCAGCGGCTTGCCGAACCGGCGCGCGAGCGGCGCGCGGGGCATGGCGGCTAGTTCGCCGATCGTCTCGACACCGAGGCGCTTGAGCAGTTCGATCGCGCCGGGCTCGGCGCGCAGCGCGGCGATGGGGAGGGGAGCGAGCGCCCGGTCGTGAGCGCCGGGTGGGCAGATCGTCACGCCGTCGCGCGGCTGGGGACCATGCCGCGCGAGCGCCCAGGCGGCGCCGGTCGTGTCGGCCACCGCGATCCGGGCCCTGAAGCCGAGGCGTGCCAGCAGCCGCACGATATGCCGCGCCATTTTCCGCTCGCCGCCGAACAGATGGGCGGTGCCGGTCAGGTCGACGAACAGCCCGTCCTCGCCCGACAGCGCGACGATCGGCGACCAGCGCCGCGCGGCGGCGATGGCGAGGCGCTCGAGATCGGCTCTGTCGCCTGCGGGATCGGCGGGGCGGATATCGAGGTCGGGCACCTGCGCGCGTGCCTGGGTCACGGCCATGCCGGCCCGGATGCCGAGCAAATGCGCGGCTTGGCTGGTCGCGGCGACGAGGATCTTGCTGCCCTCGCGGAGGGAGGTGACCAATGGATCCTCCCCGGAACGGGGAGGGGGACCAGCGGAGCTGGTGGAGGGGGGCTTCAGCGGGCGCAGTGTTTGTGGAGGCCCGCCTCCACCATTCGCTGAAGGAGCAAATGGTCCCCCTCCCCGTTCCGGGGAGGAATTAGGGGCGCCATCGTCGCTCCTCAACCGTGGCAGCGCCGGTCCCTCATCCCCTCGTGCCCAACGCGCGCCGGGGCGCCAGCCGCCGTTGCGCGGGGCTGTCTTGATATCGATGACCGGCCGTGCTGCCTCGCGCTGTTCAGGCGGCGCGGCGGTGCGTTCCGCCCGCCGCAACCGATCGATCGGCCAGTCGGGCAGGTAGAGCGAGGCGACCCGTTTCATCGCATGCCTCCATTGTCCAAAGATGAGGTTCGCCACCGCGCTGGCGGACCAGTTCGACTCGCCAGCGCGGGCAGCCGACGCCTTCGACCGGGAGCGGCGTCGAGGGTGCGGCGGCGATCCGCCAGCGGGTCACCGCGGCCGACGGTACGGCGAGCGGATTGCCGCCCTCGCGCGCATGGCGCTTGAGCAGCAGGGCGATGGTCTTGCCGCCCTCCGCCGCGAGCTGAAGCCGGCGGGTATTGGTCATGGAGGCGCTCTTCGCCTCGCCGATCACCGCGCCGAGCCCGCGGTGGCGCAGCCCCTCCTCCATCAGCGCAAGCAGTTCGGCATCGTCGGTCGCCTCGGCATACAGGATACGCTCCGGCGCGAGGCCTGCCTGGTAGACGCCCGGTGCGAACAGGTCCCGCCGGCGGACCACCCACAGCACCGGCCCCCAGGCGCGGGCGGCGATACCGGTCATGAACAGGGTGGCGGCGGCGTCGTCGCCCATGCCGGGGCTGGCCGCCGCCACCTCGTGCAGCGCGCCGAGCGTCAGGCCGCCGTTCGCCAGCCGCGAATCGATCGGGCCGATCCCGAAGGGCAGCACCGGCCGCCGGCGCAGGCCATCGCTCTCGATCGCGCGCAGGGTTTCGCGTAAGGCGGAAAGGGCGGCGGCAGACGACAAACACACGACTCGCTGAATGAGTTCGTTCTCATTTTGTTCCGGTTGCCGCCGGGAGTCAATCGGGGAGTCGCGCCCGATCCATGATCATCTCCCTCTTCCGCTTTGTCCCGTCGTCAGGCAACACCCTGCGATGCTGTATCGCGTCCTGTTCGTCGCCCTATGCCTGGCCGCTTCCCCGATCACCGCGCAGGACAGCGTGCCGGTACAGCGGGCCGAGATCGTCAGGACCTATCCGCACGACCGGACGATGTTCACCGAAGGCCTCTTCTATCGCGACGGTGCGTTGTACGAGAGCTCCGGTTTGAGCGGCCAGTCGCTAGTGCGCCGGGTGCGGATCAAGGACGGTCGGGCCGAACTCCAGGCCCGGCTGCCCGGCACGGTGTTCGGCGAGGGAATCGTCGACTGGGGCGACCAGATCATCGGCGTCACCTGGCAAAACGGCGCAGGCTATCGCTGGGACAGGCACACGCTGAAGCTGCGCACGAAGTTCAGCTACAAGGGTGAAGGCTGGGGCCTGACCCATGACCACGACTCCCTGATCCTCAGCGACGGCACGCCCGTGCTGCATTTCCTCGATCCGGCGACCTTCCGGGAGCGGCGGGCTCTCACCGTCACTGCGAACGGGGAACCGGTGCCGATGCTCAACGAGCTCGAATGGGTGAACGGAGAGATCTACGCCAATATCTGGCAGACCAGCCGGATCGCCCGGATCGATCCGGCGACCGGCGCCGTGACGGCCTGGATCGACCTGTCCGACCTCGATCGGCTCAGCGGCGGACAGGATCGGGATGACGTATTGAATGGCATCGCCTGGGATGCGGCGGGCAAGCGCCTGTTCGTCACCGGGAAACGCTGGTCGAAACTGTTCGAGATCCGCCTACTGCCGGCAGACAGGGCTCGGGACGGCACTGACGCCCGGTAACCCGCAAAACGCCGGTTCGACCTGCATTTTTGCACGGGAAGCCGAAAGGGCGGTCGCAGGTGGCTTTTTCCCGCGTGAACGTCCTGGGACTGAAGGGTTAAGCCATCGGCCGACCGTCGGGGCCGGGCTACTCGCCAAGTGCTTTGAAATTTTATAACAAGGCTCCGAACGGCGAATCCGTGCGTTGCCTCATGCAAACGCGCGAAACGCGCATTGATTGGAGAGAGCATGGCAAGCGACAATCCGCGCGCCAATTTGCAGCCATTGTCGCTCTATGTGCCGGAACCCAAGTTCCGCCCGGGCGACACGGTCGACTTCACCGAGGTTGCGATCCCCGCGGCGGGCGATGTCCGCCGGCCCGACACCGCCGACCGGGCAGAAAGCTTCATCGATCTCGCTTATGAGCTTGTCCGTGTGCTCGATGACGAGGGCAATGCCGTCGGCCCGTGGAATCCGCGCCTTTCGCCCGATACGCTTCGCGGCATGCTGCGAAGCATGGCGCTGGTCCGCGCGTTCGACGAGCGCATGTTCCGCGCCCAGCGCCAGGGCAAGACCAGCTTCTACATGAAGTGCCTGGGCGAGGAGGCGGTCGCCGTCTCGGCGGCCTTCGCGCTCGATTACGAGGACATGTGTTTCCCGTCCTATCGCCAGCAGGGCCTGCTCATCGCGCGCGGCTGGTCGATGGTCGACATGATGAACCAGATCTACTCGAACAAGGGCGACCGTCTTCAGGGCAAGCAGCTGCCGATCATGTATTCGGTGAAGGAGGCCGGCTTCTTCTCGATTTCCGGCAACCTCGCCACGCAATATCCCCAGGCGGTCGGCTGGGCGATGGCCTCGGCGGCGAAGGGCGATACGCGCATTGCCGCCACCTGGTGCGGCGAGGGCTCGACCGCCGAGGGCGATTTCCATTCGGCCTGCACCTTCGCCAGTGTGTACCGCGCGCCGGTGATCTTCAACGTCGTCAACAACCAATGGGCGATCTCGAGCTTCTCCGGATTCGCCGGCGCTGAATCGACCACCTTTGCGGCGCGCGCGATCGGCTATGGCATCGCCGGTCTCCGCGTCGACGGTAACGATGCGCTCGCCGTCTATGCCGCGACCGCCTGGGCCGCCGAACGCGCCCGGACCAATCAGGGACCTACCCTGATCGAGCATTTCACCTATCGCGCCGAAGGCCATTCGACCTCGGACGACCCCGGCCAGTATCGTTCGGCCGGCGAGCCGACCGCCTGGCCGCTCGGCGATCCGATCAAGCGGCTGAAGGATCATCTGATCCATATCGGCGAATGGGACGAGGATCGCCATGCGGCACAGGATCTCGAGCTCGCCGAGGAAGTGAAGCGCGCGCAGAAGGAAGCCGAGCAGAACGGCATCCTCGGTCACGGTCTCCACCAGCCGCTGGATACGCTGTTCGACGGCGTGTTCGAGGAGATGCCCTGGCATCTGAGGGAACAACAGGCACAGATGCTCGCGGAAGAAACCGCCTCGGGCCGGCCATGGGCACGCAAGTCATGAGCGACATTACCGATCCCACCGACATCATCGCGCCCGAGGCTGGTGAAGACGGCACCGCCCGCATGAACATGATCCAGGCGATCAACAGCGCCATGGACGTGATGATGGCCCGCGATCCCGACGTGATCGTGATGGGCGAAGATGTCGGCTATTTCGGCGGTGTGTTCCGCGCGACCGCGGGCTTGCAGGCGAAATATGGCAAGCAGCGGGTGTTCGACACGCCGATCACCGAATGCGGCATCATCGGCGTCGCGGTCGGCATGGGCGCTTATGGCCTGCGTCCCGTGCCGGAAATCCAGTTCGCCGATTACATCTATCCTGCGCTGGACCAGCTCGTGTCGGAAGCGGCGCGGCTGCGTTACCGCTCGGCTGGCGAGTTCACCTCGCCGATCACGGTACGCTCTCCCTTCGGTGGCGGCATCTTCGGCGGCCAGACGCACAGCCAGTCGCCCGAGGGTATCTTCACCCATGTCTCGGGCGTGAAGACGGTGATCCCGTCCACGCCCTATGACGCCAAGGGCCTGTTGATCGCCGCGATCGAGGACAATGATCCGACGATCTTCTTCGAACCCAAGCGCATCTACAATGGCCCGTTCGACGGCCATTGGGATCGCCCGACCAAGAACTGGTCGCAGCACGCCGCAGGCGAGGTGCCGACCGGCTATTACAAGATCGAGCTGGGCAAGGCGAAGACGGTCAGGGCTGGCGAGGCGCTGACCATCCTGGCCTATGGCACGATGGTGCATGTCTGCCTGGCGGTGGTCGAGGAGGCCGGCGTCGATGCCGAGGTGATCGACCTGCGCACGCTGGTGCCGCTCGATATCGAGGCGATCGAGGCATCGGTGAAGAAGACCGGCCGCTGCATGATCGTGCACGAGGCGACCCGTACCAGCGGCTTCGGCGCCGAACTGTCGGCGCTCGTCCAGGAACGCTGCTTCTACCATCTCGAGGCGCCGATCGAGCGCGTGACCGGCTTCGACACGCCCTATCCGCACAGCCTGGAATGGGCCTATTTCCCGGGGCCTGTCCGGATCGGCGAAGCGCTGAAGAAAGTGATGAAGGACTGACATGGCACGTTTCACGTTCAAGCTTCCCGACATCGGGGAAGGCATCTCCGAGGCGGAGATCGTCGCGTGGCACGTGGCCGTTGGCGACCGTGTCGAGGAGGATCAGGGTCTCGCCGACATGATGACCGACAAGGCGACGGTCGAGATGGAATCGCCGGTTGCCGGCATTGTGGTCGAACTGGCCGGCGAGGTCGGCGACCAGGTGTCAATCGGCGCCGCGCTGGTGGTGATTGAGACGGACGCGGCCGAAGGCGAGAGCGATGAGGCGGCGATCGGGCCGTCGGCAGAGACCGTGGCTGACGTTGCGCCGGGCAATTTGCGCGCCGAAGTGATGAAAGCCGCGGAAGTCGAGGAGCAGATCGAGGCAGAAACGCCTGGGATGGACGACGCGATCGAACCAGACAGCTCCCCGGCGAAGGCCGGGGC
>NZ_JBFUHB010000048.1:0-18474 GCF_056402595.1 Sphingomonas sp. P3_C6 | reverse complement strand
TCTGTTCGATCCCGGTGATGAACCCGCTATGGCCAAGGTCAACGCCGCGCTCGAAGGCAAGACCGACAAGCAGAAAAACCCTCACCCACCAGGCTCGCTCGCGTTCGCCTCGTGGATCTGCGCGCGCCTCGGCGGCTGGACCGGCTATTATGGAAAACCCGGACCCGTCGTCATACTCGAAGGCCTCTTACGCCTTCAGACGATGCTACAAGGATACGCACTATACCATGTGTGAATCTCGTAGGGCCTTCGCCGGGGAACAGGGAATTACGTCCCCTTTACTGAACCACGATCTTCCCGGTCATCCCGAAGGTCGAGTGCATGAAATGCGTGCAATGCACCTCATAGGTCCCGGCCGCAGGTGCGGTAAGGTGCACATCCGCGGATTGCCCACCACCAAGCTCGATCTTGCCCTTGGCGATCGCGGTGCGATCCCCCGGCGCGACGGTCGCCGCATCGAAGAACGCCTTCGCCTCGAAATCATGCCCACCCTTCGCCTGGTTGACGATGTGAAGCACATAAGGCTGGCCATGCTGCAGCGTGATGGCATCTGGGCTGATCTTGAAGTTGGACAGGTCGATCTCGACGGCGGGTGGCGTGCCCTGAGCAGGCGCCTGCGCCCCGACCAGCGCCAGCAGCGCAACAGCCGAAAAAACGAACGATTTCATGTGACGACTCCGAAACGACACCCCTGTCACGCCCTGAATAGGGGAGCGCTGTCGGGCCGGTCCATCATATCTTGGTTTGTGGGCTCATCGGAATACAAGAGGGCGGGCCAGCGCGCCCACCTTGCGATGAGCGGCCATTTTGCATCATTCCAGCTCCGATCTCAGTGCGGCAAGGACGGGGAGAAGACGGTAGTCGGACAGCAAGGGATGACGGCGGTCAGTTCGTAGCCACCATGGCCGCCACAATGATGGTAGCTCCATCACTATCGCAACTTGCCGCATAGAGCTGAACCGGCTTCTTTTGTGCGGCAGCGGTTATGATGACGCTGGCGATGACCTGATAGTTCGCAGCCGTTTGCTGGAGCCGAAACATTCCACTCCAGGAGCATGGAACCGGGTTACCGGCCGACGGTACATAGAGATCGAGACCATATTCGCGCGGGTTGAGCGTCCCAATAACAGCCGCACTGGTGTACGCACCGGCAATGGCGGACTGCGGCAGCATGGCCAGCGGCAAAAGGGTCAGGGTCTTCAGCGTCGAACTCAGTCTTGTCACGATTACCCCCTCGTCGTCTCACTGGCCGGGTGCATAAACGACCGTCAGTGCATTCCGCATCGGCTAGGCAAAGGTCGGATGCTACTCGGTATCTTTGTTTAAAATGGTTGAAACAACAAGGGTATATCGAAATGATGATCACTAATTCCCATAACAATCACCAATGTGGCGCGATATCCGGATTTGCTTTGATCGCGACGCAAAGCCTCCGCTAGACCGGGTCGGCACTTCCCTAACMGGGTCGATGACCAAGATTCGCGGGGTTTTGATACGCCGGAGAGAGTAAGCGGGTGCCGGCGTCACTGCGTCCGGCCGTCCGATACCTTACCGCGTGAAGTCCAAGCTCCCGCAGATCGTTGAAAAAGAGCGAGGGGGTTTCGTGAGGTCTTGGATTCCAGCCCTGTTGGCGTTGTTCGGCGTGTGCCTTGCCGCTCCCGCGACGGCGCAGGCGCTCGCCAGCGCACCGCCCGTCCGCAGCGCGATCGATGCCAACGGTGTCGATATCCTGCGCGGCAAATATATGGCGATTGCAACCGATCTCTCCATCGGCCCCGACGATCATCATGGGCTGCGCAACACGCGACAATGGATCGCCGGGTGGCGGATCGCGCTGGTGCCGCGCATCTTGGGCGACGGCTATAACGTTATCGTCACCTTCAACGGCAAGTCGGCCGGCTTCACCTGGAACACGTCGACAAACCAATATGACTCCAACGATATCGACGGCTCCAGCCTCAACGCGACGCGGACGGTCTATACCGCGAGCGACGGCACGATCATCAATTTCAACGCTGAATCCAATTATTATGACAAGGGATATCCCTGGGCGCTCGGTTCAAGCGTCGTTTATCCCGACGGGACGAAGCTGACCTATCAATATGAACGCTTCAGCGGCTGCATATCCGGCTGTACCTATTATCCCGCCGCGACCCGCCTCCTCTCGATAAAGTCGAGCACGGGCTATCAGCTTTTCTACACCTATCAGCAGACGGAGCTTCATCGCTATGGGCTTCCCCAGCCGCGGGACGACGTGCGCTGGCTGATCCTGACCCGGGTCACCGCGCTCAATCTCGCCTGCACTGCGAACTGTGCGACCCGCTATGTCGATTATTCCTATACCGATCCCGGCTACGACGTGCCCAAGGCTCTGTCCACGGTCACCGATGCTGCGGGGAAAGTGACGACATACAGCTATTCGGGTGAATTGTCGGGCATCAGGCTCCCCGGGTTCAGCACCGACAACTTCACCATCAACTATGCCCCATCGAGCTTCGCCGTCGCCTCCGTCACCCGAGGTCCATTGACCTGGACCTATGGCCAAACCAGTTCGACCGGCAGCGTCACAGATCCGGCCGGAAGCACTCGCACCATCACCTTCGACAGCACATATCGAAGCACCAAGGACGAAACCAAGGACAGTGCTGCCAGCATTCTCGAATCCACCAGCTTCGATTATTGCGTCTCGGGCGACGCCAACTGCCCGCCGGGACTGTTGAAGACGGTGACGGCGCGGGAGGGCAATGCCGCGAAGTTCGGATATGATGCGCGCGGCAACATCATAGAGACGCACCTGATCGCGAAACCGGGACCGGTCGTGGCGGATATCGTGACATCAGCCACCTATCCGGCCAGTTGCACCAATGCGAAGATCTGCAACAAGCCGACATCGACCACCGATGCCCTTCTCGCCACGACGAACTATAGCTGGAACACGAACAATGGCGCGCTGGACAGCGTCACGAGCCCGGTGGTCACGGTGGCGGCGGGCAGCGTTTCGCCCCAGACGCGCTACACCTACGCCCAGGTCCAGGCCTATGATGCGTCAAGCCAGCCGATCGATCAGCCGGTCTGGATGCTGACCAAGGTGTCGAGCTGCAGCAGCACGGCAAGCTGCGACAACACCGCCGACGAGACCCGCACGACGATCACCTATCCAACCGCGGGATCGCCCAGCAACCTCATGCCCGTCAGCGTCACCCAGGCCGCGGGCAACGGCTCGGTTTCGAGCACGACAAGCTACAGCTACGATTCCGACGGCGACGTCGCCACGATCGACGGTCCGCTTGCCGGCGCCGTCGACGTGTCGCGGCGGATCTACGATATCGATCGCCGCGTGATTGCGGCGATCGGCCCGGATCCGGACGGGAGCGGGCCGCTGAAGCCCGTCGCCCAGCGCTTCACCTATGCCGGCGACGGACAAGTGACGGTCGCCGAAACCGGCAACGTGCCGAGCCAGGCGACCGACATGTCCGGGTTTGTTGGACAGCAGTCAGTCCAGACCGGTTTTGACAGCTATAGCCGCAAGACGAAGGACACGCTGTTCGCCGGCACCGCGGCACAGGCGGTCACCGAATATAGTTACGATACGGCTGGACGGCTGCTCTGCTCGGCCGTGCGCATGAACTCGATTCAACCCGACGTCTGCACGCCCCAAACGACCGCGGCGGCCGGCCCGGACCGCGTGACTCGGTGGACCTATGACGGCGCCGGCCGGCCGCTTTCCGTCGTATCGGGATATGGCACCAGCGCGGCCGCGACCGAATCCACGACCTATACCCAGAACGGAAAGGTCCAGACGGTCACTGACGCGAAGGGCAATAGGACGACCTACAGCTATGACCGCTTCGATCGACCATCCAAGGTCGCCTATCCAAGCAAAACCGCCGCGGGAATCAGTTCTGACACCGACTATGAATCGCCCACCTATGATGCCAACGGCAACGTCACGACGGCGCGACTGCGGGACGGGCAGACGATCGGCCTGACCTATGACAGCCTCAACCGGCTCACCTCCAAGAATCTGCCCGGCAGTGAGCCGGACGTCGCCTACAGCTACGACCTTCAGGGCCGGATGACCGGCGCGAGCCAATCGGGCAGCGCACTGACCTTCACCTATGATGCGCTGGGGCAGAACCTCACTCAGGTCGGTCCGCAGGGTACGGTGACCAGCTATTACGACGCGGCCGGCCGCCGGACCAAGATCACTTATCCCGGCACGGGCCTCGATGTGAATTACGAATATCTGCCGACCGGACAGATCAACAAGATCAACGCGAACGGGGCGACGTCCGGCACTGGCCTGTTGGCAACCTACACCTATGACGATCTCGGGTTCAGGACGAACATCGCCTTCGGCAACGGCACTGGCCAGGGCTCGACGCCGGACATGCTGTCGCGCTTGTTGACCCTGACTCAGAACCTAGCTGGCACGGCAAGCGATGTGACGCTCGGCTACAGCTACAATCCGGCGGGCCAGATCAGTTCGGTCACGCGATCGAACGACGCTTATGCCTGGACGAGCCCGGCCAACCTCAGCCGGCCCTATACGACCAACGGGCTCAACCAATATGCGTCAGTCAACGGCACGACCTTCGGCTATGACGATCGCGGCAACCTGACGAGCGACGGCAGCAACAGCTATGGCTATAGCTCCGAGAACTACCTGCTGACCGCACCATCCTCGACGAGCCTCGCCTATGATGCAGGGGGGCGGCTGGCTCAGATCGCCAATGCAAGCGGCACTACCCGCTTCGCCTATGACGGCCAGGCGCTGATCGCCGAATATGACGCCTCGAATGCACTGCTGCGCCGCTATGTCCACGCACCGGGCGTGGACGAGCCGATCGTCTGGTATGAAGGGTCAGGCACGGCGAGCCCGCGCTGGCTGCACACCGACGAACGTGGCAGCGTGATCGCGGTGAGCGATGCCGCGGGCGCGATGCTGGGTATCAATTCCTACGACGAATATGGGATTCCGGCCTCGACCAACATCGGGCGGTTCCAATATACCGGCCAGACCTGGCTACCGCAGCTCGGCATGTATTATTACAAAGCGAGAATGTACTCGACGACACTCGGACGGTTCATGCAGTCGGACCCGATCGGTTATGGCGACGGGTTGAATATGTACGCCTATGCCGGGAACGATCCGATCAACAAAATCGATCCGAGTGGGCTTGGGGGCACGCCACCTAACAATTCGGGTCAAAATTCGGTTCTGAGCGATGATATTGTCGTAGCCGGATGCCTTAGCGGACATTTTTTCTTTGGTGCATGCCTGCCGGTTGGCGACTGGGTGGCGAGCCAGATCAACGACGCGATGCGTGGCTATTGGCTACAAACAGCTATGGCGCCTCCGCAAGCTTCGGCGCCCGTCGGAACTGGGGGATCGGCGCCGCAAAGTGAGAAGAAACTCTCGCAGTGCATGATCGGTTTCCTTGGCTCGCAGGGCTACAACACCAAAGGGCTTGGAGATGTCACCTTCTATAATGGTAGTCTGACAGCTCAGTCCGTTTACAACACGATGGGGAACCCGGCGATTACGATCGGAAACAGCATACATGTTGCGTCGTCGGCCTGGGGTCGGATCAGCAGCCCCTCGGGAGGAGCCACTTACTTCGAAGAAATCGTCCACACTCGCCAATATAAGAGTTGGGGAATGGTTGGGTTCGGGGCGGCATACGGGGTTGCCTCGGGCATGGGTAAATACAATACGGGAGATGCTCATAATAATCCCGTTGAGAACCAAGCTATCGCAATGTCCAACCAACTTTTGCGCGCTTACAACAACCTGCCAGCGAGCAAAAAATGTTCGGACTAAGAACCGTAATGGTTATTGCGGTCGCCATTGGGCTGAGCGGCTGCAACAGAGAACCTATTTGTGGCGCAGCGGTAGGCGAGAAGAGTCCATCGACCTTGCCTGAGCTGCTGAAGGCACACGACGGCGAGGTCCGCGAGCATGGCAAGGACATATGCTATATCAAGCCAATCGGGGCCTTTGGACGCCAAGGGGTCCTGGCATCATTACAGCATGTAGCCGAAACGGGTGGTTCGGTGTCGTCCTACAACAACACCGAACTGGTGTTGGGTGTGGCCGAGGAAGCGCGGACGAAAACCGGCTATGACATCTGTAAGGATGCGCCAACATTGAACCGCATGTCGGCGATGGCAAAAGCAGCAGACGCGCCTGCTTATCAGGAGACCATCCACGCCGATCTCGTGGCCGGTGTGTGCAAGGCCGTCCAGAACCCCAATGAGGCGAGCAATGAATCTCAAGGCAATTTAACGGAAGCAAGATAATGAGCGAGCTTATTCACCTTGATGTGAATTATAGTGATAAATTTACTCGGCAGAGGTGGACGACCAATTCATGGCGAGACGCGAAAGCCAATGGAGAATGCGGTAGATGCCGATCGTAAATCAGGGATCTGACGCCCTGGCACTCGCGGTAGGGTGGCTGCAGCAGGCTCTTCTGGGCTCGCTCGCGACCGCGATCGCGGTCATCGCCGTTGCGTCGGTTGGTTTTCTGGCGCTGTCGGGGCGGGTCGATCTGCGTCGCGGCGTGACCGTCATCCTGGGCTGCTTCATCCTGTTCGGCGCCCCCGGCATCGTCGCCGGATTGCAGACCGCGATAGCGAGCGGGGCGGACGGAACGACGCGGCGCGCGACACCACCCCCACCCCCTGCCTTCCAGCCGCCGCCGCGACAGCCAACCGAGGCGCGGCCGTATGACCCTTACGCCGGCGCTGCGGTGCCGGTGCAGTAAAGCCGCCGCATCATCCTGGAATCATGGCCGCCCACGCGTCTTTACGTGGCGAACGACAACAGGCCGATCCCGCGCCACAGACCGGGTCGAGCCAGTTCCAGCCCATCGAAATACGATCGATTCAGCGACACCCTGTCACCCGCTATGCTGCCCATCCGCCGGACCGAACAAACCGCGACGGGCCCTCACGCAGCACCAAGAACAGGCAAGAAGACAGTCATGTCGCAATGTAAAGGCCGAACGTCTCGCGATACCCCTCGCATAAATCGGCAAATAGATCGCCGATTTTCGGAAGACGCCATCCGCCTCGCCGGCGGAGCTATACCTGCTCTCATCCCGGCCTCCGGACTCTATTGGGAGCGTCCGGCGCAGGCGCCAAATAGCGCTCGATTCACCCCTCCTCCAAGGTGCCTCTCAAAAATCGCGCTATTCTATCCGACAGCAAGTACCGCGGTGAAATCTTTACTTGCGAATAGTTGGAAGGGCCCACGGCCAAGCCAACAGGGCCCGCTCAAGCACGACCGGGGCCCCTCACCCCAGCGCCGCGCCCGCCTCCACGATCGGCACGAACTTCGCTGCGGTAAGGCTCGCCCCGCCGACCAGCGCGCCGTCGACATCGCCTGCCGCGAGCAGTTCGGCCGCATTGTCGCCGGTCACCGACCCGCCATACAGGATCCGCACCGCATCGGCTTCGGCACCAATCAGCGAGCGCAGCCGCGCCCGGATCGCACCGTGCATCGCGGCGACGTCGTCCACGGTCGGCGTGCGCCCGGTGCCGATCGCCCAGACCGGCTCATAGGCGATCGACAGCCATCCGGCCGCCGCGCCCTCGGGCAGCGATGCCGTGAGCTGCCCGGTCACCACCTCTTCGGCCCGGCCCGCATCGCGCTCGTCCAGCGTCTCGCCGACGCACAGGATCGCGGTCAGCCCGCCACGGCGCAGTGCCTCGGCCTTGGCCTTCACCTCAGCGTCGGTCTCATGGCAGTCGGCACGGCGCTCGCTATGGCCGATGATCGAGAAGACAGCCCCCGCATCCTTCACCAACGCGACCGAGATGCAGCCGGTATGCGCGCCCTTGTCGGCCGGGTGTACGTCCTGCGCGCCGATCGCGAGGCCCGGCACGCGCGCCGCCGCGGCGGCGATCAGGGTCGCCGGCACCGCGATCGCAACGTCGACGCCCGGTGCCGCGACGGCCGCCGCGGTGATGCCGTCCAGCTCGGCCAGCGCCGCCAGGCTGCCGTTCATCTTCCAGTTCCCTGCAATCAGCCTGCGTCGTGCCAAAGCCGCGTCTCCCTCTTTTTCCCGCCCGCCGATAGCGCGGCCTCAGAATCGCACAAGCTTGAAGGAGCGGGTCGCTCCCCGTAAAGCGTCGCTGTTCGCCCTTTTTCGGCCTCTATCAGATCGGCTCTTCTCGACCATGCTCAGTCTCATCCGCCGCGCCGTCAATTCGAAGGTGGGTGTCTTCATCACCCTCGGCGTGCTCGCCGTGATTGCCGTGACGTTCGGCATGGGCGACATCACCGGCCTGGGCGGCGGGACGCGCGTATCCAGCGATTCGGTCGTGAAGGTCGGCGGCACGCAGATCAGCGAGATCGACCTGCGCGAGCGCGTTCAGAACCAGCTCGACGGTGCCCGCCGTGATCAGCCGACGCTCGACATGGTCCAGTTCGTCAACCAGGGCGGCGTCGATTCGACGCTCGAGGGCACGATCAACACCCTGGCGCTGACCGAGTTCGCGAAAGACCAGGGCCTCGTCGCCTCGAAGCGCCTGATCGACGGCCGGATCGCCAGCCTGCCCGCGGTCCAGGGCATCGATGGCAAGTTCAGCCAGTCGGCCTATGAGCAGTTCCTCGGCCGCGCCCGCCTCAGCGACAAGCAGCTCCGCAGCGAGATCCTCAACGATACGCTGACGCAGCAAATACTCGTGCCGACCTCGGGCGCGTCGCAGGTTCCGGTGAAGGTCGCGATGCCCTTCGCCTCGCTGCTGCTCGAAAAGCGCGACGGCAGCGTCGGCTTTATCCCGACCGCCGCCATGGGCAAGGGCACGCCGCCCACCGATGCCGAGCTCGCGACCTTCTACAAGCGCAACATCGCGCGCTACACCGTGCCGGAACGTCGTGTAGTTCGCTATGCCACCGTGACGATGGACAGCATCAAGGCGACCGCCATCCCCACCGATGCCGAGATCGCCAAGGGCTATGCCAACCTGCAAAAGGCGAAGTTCCAGGCGACCGAAAAGCGCGACATCGTCCAGGTGATCGTGCCCGATCAGGCAGCGGCCAATGCGCTCGTCGCCAAGGCCAAGGCGGGCTCGCTCGAAGACGCCGTCCGCGCCGCCGGGCTCGAGCCCAACACGCTGAAGGGCGTCGAGAAGCCTGCCTACACCACCGCCAATTCCACCGAGATCGCCAACGCCGCCTTCGCCGCCGCGAAGGGCACGGTGCTCGGGCCGTTCCGTACCCCGCTCGGCTTCACCGTGCTGCGCGTCGACGGAATCGACAAGATCGAGGCCAAGTCGCTAGAACAGGCCCGGCCGGAACTGCTCACCCAGCTTGGCGCCGAAAAGGCCGCCGTCGCGATGCAGGCGAAACGCGATGCGATCGACAATGCGATCGGCAGCAACGCGACCTTCGACGAGATCGTCGCAGACCAGAAACTGACCGCCGCGAACACCCCGCCGCTCACCTCGGCCGGCGTCAACCCGGACGATGCGGCCTCCAAGCCGGACCCCGCCTTCGCCCAGGCGCTCGTCGCCGCCTTCGCCGCCGAGCAGGGTGACGACCCGCAGCTGGTGCCGCTCGGCCAGGACGGCAGCTTCGCGATCGTTTCGCTCGCCCGCATCGTCCCGGCCGCGCCGCGCACGCTCGCCCAGATCCGCGACAAGGTCGCCGAGGACTTCGTCACCGACCGGGCGCAGCGCGCCGCGCGTCAGGCGGCCGTCGATGTCGTCGCACGCGTCGCCAAGGGCATGCCGCTCGCCCAGTCGATTGCCGAGACCAAATTGGGCATCCGCCCGCCCGAGACGGTTCCGCCCATCGCGCGCGGCCAGGTCGAGGCGGCGCGCGGTCAGGTGCCGCCTGCCATCACGATGATGTTCAGCATGACCGAGAAGCAGGCGCGCATGATCGAGGCGCCCAACAAAGCCGGCTGGTACGTCATCTATCTGAACCATATCGAACGCGGCAACGCGGCCGGCCAGAAGCCTGTGATCGACCGCGCCCGCGCCCAGATCGGCCAGACGCTTGGCCGCGAATATATCCAGCAGTTCACCGAGGCGGTGCGCCGCTCGGTCGGCGTGAAGAAGAACGACAAGGCGATCGGCGTCGTGCGGGCTGCGCTCGTCGGCCAGGGCGGTTCCAATTAAGGCTGGGACGGCCGGGAATGCCCCCGGAAACGCCGCTGCGAACGCTGATGCCGCCGTCTCCGCCCTCCAGGGCGGACGGCCGGCCCTCATATGGCGTCGCCAGATCGCCGACACCGAGACCCCGGTCGCCGCTGCGCTCAAGCTGATCGAGCCGGGGCGCGGCGACTTCCTGCTCGAATCGGTCGAAGGCGGTGCGACGCGCGGGCGCCACAGCCTGATCGGCCTCGCGCCCGATCTGCTGTTCCGCGCGGCAGGCGCCCGCGCCGAGATCAACCGTCACTGGCTAACCGACAAGGCAGCATTCGAGCCCTGCGCGGCACCGACGCTCGACGCGCTCCGCGCGCTCGTCGCCACCTGCCGCATGGACGTGCCGACCGAGCTTCCGCCCGCGCTCGCCTGCCTGGTAGGCTATTTCGGTTATGAGACGGTCGGGCTGGTCGAAAAGCTCGATCGACCGGCGAACGATCCGCTCGGCCTGCCCGACATGATGTTCGTTCGTCCGACGGTGGTGCTGATCTTCGACCGATTGGCCGATGCGCTGTTCCTCGTCGCCCCGGTCTGGCCAGACGCGTCACGCGACCCCGCGGAGATCGTCGCCGAGGCACAGGACCGGATCGACGCCGTCGCCGCCCGCCTCGCCACTGCCCCGCTGCCCGCGCCGGTGCGCGCAGTCGATACGGCGGAGATCGCCCTCACCCCGGTGCTGCCCGAGGGCCGCTATGGCGAGATGGTCGCGCGCGCCAAGGACTATATCGTCGCCGGCGACATCTTCCAGGTCGTGCTCGCCCAGCGCTTCACCGCGCCCTTCACGCTGCCGGCGTTCGAGCTCTATCGCGCACTCCGCCGGATCAACCCTTCACCCTTCCTCTATCATCTCGACCTGCCAGGCTTCGCGCTGACGGGGTCGAGCCCCGAGATCCTGGTGCGGGTGCGCGACGGGGAGGTCACCATCCGCCCGATCGCCGGCACCCGCCCGCGCGGCAAGACGGCGGCGGAGGACGAGGTCAACCGCCAGAGCCTGCTTGCCGACCCCAAGGAGCGCGCTGAACATCTGATGCTGCTCGACCTGGGCCGCAACGATGTCGGCCGCGTTGCCGAGGCGGGTACGGTCAAGGTGACGGCGAGCTACACCACCGAACTCTACAGCCATGTCATGCACATCGTGTCGAACGTGGTCGGCCGGCTCGACAAAAGCCATGACGCGCTCGACGCGCTGTTCGCCGGCTTCCCCGCGGGCACCGTCAGCGGCGCGCCCAAGGTGCGCGCCTGCGGCGTGATCGCGGAACTGGAGCAGGAAGTGCGCGGCGCCTATGCCGGCGGCGTGGGCTATTTCTCGCCCGACGGGTCGATGGACAGCTGCATCGTGCTGCGCACCGCGGTGGTGAAGGACGGAGTCATGCACGTCCAGGCCGGCGCCGGCATCGTCGCCGACAGCGATCCGGCCTATGAGCAGCGCGAATGCGAGGCCAAGGCAGGCGCCTTGCTTGCCGCTGCCCGCGAAGCAGTCGCACGGGCCAGCGAAGCAGGCTTCGGGCAATAGCAGGGCGAAAGGGATATGGGACAATTGCTGTCCCATATCCTTTCGCCATATCATCGATTCAACGTGTCGGGGTCGACCGCTATCTCGCGGCCGATGAGATCAGGGAATCACGCTCTCCTGGCGCTTCTTCTCGGCACGCTCCGCGGCAAATTGCTGATTCATCCGCAGCGCGCAGCCGGTCTGGCCGCCCGAACCTACCGGCGAGCAGGTATCGGGCAAGCCGCCTGCTTCGCGTCCAATCTCGTCCATCGTCGCCGCGCGGTTGACCCAGCTGTTGGTCGCGGCGCTCTTCTTGGTTTCGCGCAACGCCTTGGGAATCCGGTACGGCTCCTCCAGCGTGCTGCACACCACGACCTCGCCGTCCACAGGCTTTGGGCAGGACTCGGCGCCGGTCAGCGTCACGTTGCGGATTCGCTGCGGTGGCTTGCCGGTTTCGGCCTGCTGGTCCTGCGCACTCGCCACACCGGGGAGCAGGAACAGGGCGGCGATGGCGAGGGTACGAAACATAAGGGCGACCTCCTGGGCGGTATCAACGTCCGCGACTGGCGATTGCTCCACCCTGAATGGAGCGATTATCAGCCATTATCTAGGTGCGATAATGGCATGGCGCCATGGTGCGCAGCCCATATCTAAGTAGGATGCGAAGGAAAATTCCTGGCCCATCGGTGCGGTACATCCAACTTTGACAAGCGTATCGCGGTGGTTGGTACCGATGACAAGACGAAAGCATCGCTTCCGCGTGATCGGGCCGATTGTGGTTGCACGGCAAAAGCGTTAGCGCCCACGCCCATGATCCTCGTCATCGACAATTACGACAGCTTCACCTGGAACCTGGTCCATTACCTGATGGAGCTCGGCGCCGAGGTGAAGGTCGTGCGCAACGATTCCCTCACCGCGCGCGAGGCGATCGAGAGCAACGCGCAGGGCTTCCTGATCTCGCCCGGCCCCTGCACACCGAACGAGGCGGGTATCAGCCTCGATCTCGTCGCGGCGTGCGCCCAGGCGGAAAAGCCGCTGCTCGGTGTCTGCCTCGGCCATCAGGCGATCGGCCAGCATTTCGGCGGCCAGGTGGTGCGCGGCGGGCTGATGCACGGCAAGACCTCGCCGGTCACGCATGACGGCACCGGCCTGTTCGAGGGCCTGCCCTCGCCCTTCACCGCGACCCGCTATCATTCGCTGATCGTCCAGGACATTCCCGCCGACCTGATCGTCAACGCGACCGCGGACGATGGATCCGTGATGGGTTTCCGCCACGCAACGCTGCCGATCCACGGCGTACAGTTCCACCCGGAAAGCATCGCGACCGAGCATGGCCATGCGCTGCTGGCCAATTTCGTGCGGCTCGCCGGCATCGATGTGAAGGCGCTGGCGTGACAGCTGAGCCTTCTTCTTCCCCCCTCCCGTTTACGGGAGGGGTCGGGGGTGGGCTCGCGCTCACCAAAATCGTTTCCGTTTGTGGCCAGCCGGGCGCCCACCCCCAGCCCCTCCCGCAAGCGGGAGGGGAGCCAGAAAAATGACCACCCTCACCCTCCTCCCCGATCCCTCCACCCCGCTCTCCCACGAAAGCGCGGCGCAGGCGTTCGCCGACATCCTCGACGCGAAGACCTCGGAAGAGGCCATCGCCGAATTCCTCATCGCGCTCAGCGACCGGGGCGAAACGAGCATCGAGATCGCCGAGGCAGCCAAGGCGCTCCGTGCTCGCCTGATCCCGATCGAGGCGCCGCACGGCGCGATCGACGTGTGCGGTACCGGCGGCGACGGGCACCACACGCTCAATGTCTCGACCGCCGTCTCGATCATCGTCGCCGGCTGCGGCGTGCCGGTCGCCAAGCATGGCAACCGCGCCGCATCGAGCAAGGCGGGCGCCGCCGACACGCTCGAGGCGCTCGGTCTCGACATGGAACGCGCCGGCCTCAATGCCGAGGCGAGTTTGCGCGATATCGGCATCGCCTTCCTGTTCGCGGCGAACCATCACCCGGTGATGAAGCGCATCACGCCGATCCGCCGCCATATCGGCCGGCGCACCATCTTCAACCTGATGGGACCACTCGCCAATCCGGCGCGGGTCACCCGCCAGCTCATCGGCATCGCCCGGCCGGACTATGCCGCGCCCTATGCCCAGGCCCTCGAACAGCTGGGAACCGAAGCCGCGCTGGTCGTGTCGGGCGAGGAAGGCCTGGACGAAGTTTCGGGTGCCGGCCCCACCATCGCGGTCAGCGTCGGCAGCCTCTCGATGCCCACCCGCATCGCACCCGAAGACGCCAATTTGCCGCGTCACGCCATGGCGGCGATCCGTGGCGGCGACCCCGAATACAACGCCGCGGCACTGCGCCGCCTGCTCGCCGGCGAGCATGGCGGATATCGCGATGCCGTCCTTCTCAACGCCGCCGCTGCGCTTATGGTCGCCGGCAAGGCCGCCGACCTTCCCGAAGGCGCGGACCTGGCCGCCGAAGCGATCGACTCAGGCGCGGCCCGGGCCCTGCTCGATCGCTGGATCGCTTACCCATGACCGACATTCTCGAACGAATCCTCGAAACCAAGCGCGCCGAAGTCGCCGCGCGCAAGGCGACCATGCCGCTGTCGGAACTCGACGCGCATATCGAGCGCCAGACCAAGCCGCGCGGGTTCCGCGCGGCGCTCGACGCAAAGGCGAAGACCGGCCACGCCCTGATCGCCGAGATCAAGAAGGCCAGCCCGTCAAAGGGCCTGATCCGCGCCGATTTCGATCCGCCCGCCCATGCCCGCGCCTATGAGGCCGGCGGCGCTGCCTGCCTCTCGGTGCTGACCGACGAGCCCTGGTTCCAGGGTGCCGATTCCTATCTCACCGCCGCGCGCGACGCCTGCAACCTGCCGGTGCTGCGCAAGGACTTCATGGTCGATCCATGGCAGGTCCCCGAATCCCGCGCGATCGGCGCCGATGCGATCCTGCTGATCATGTCCGCGCTCGACGACGCCCTGCTCGCCGAGATCGAGGCAAGCGCGATCGAGTGCGGCATGGACGTGCTGGTCGAAGTGCACGACGCGAAGGAGTTGGAGCGCGCGCTGAAGCTCAAGTCGCGGCTGATCGGCGTCAACAACCGCAATCTGCGCGATTTCAGCGTCGATTTCGAGAACACCTATCGCCTGATCGGCAAGGCGCCGGCCGACTGCACCTTCGTCGCAGAGAGCGGCCTCACCATCCGCGCCGATCTCGACCAGATGGCCGAACGCGGCGTTCACTGCTTCCTGATCGGCGAGGCGCTAATGCGCCAGCAGGATGTCGAGGCGGCGACACGGGCGCTGGTGGGGTAGCGAAAAGCTGGCGATTCAATCCTTCTATTTGATGCGCTAGAGTGACTCAGGACGGATCACCCCCCCACTCCGTTCAGGCTGAGCTTGTCGAAGCCCTGTTCTTCCTTCCATCGAAGAGAAGAGCAGCCCTTCGACAAGCTCAGGGCGAACGGCGGGAGCTTATGCGGGCGAAAAAGTCGATGACCAACCTTACCCATCTCGACGAAACCGGCGCCGCCCACATGGTCGACGTCTCGGGCAAGGCCATCACCGCCCGCGAAGCCAGAGCCACCGGCCGCATCGACATGTCCCCCGAAGCCGCCAGCGCGATCCGCGACGGCGCCGCGGTGAAGGGCGACGTGCTCGCCGTCGCCCGCGTCGCGGGCATCATGGCCGCCAAGCGCACCAGCGAGCTGATCCCGCTCTGCCACCCCCTGCCCCTGACCCGCGTCGCCATCGACCTGGCCGTGGACGACACCGGCGTGACCGCCACCGCCACCGCCGCGACCGAAGGCAAGACCGGCGTGGAGATGGAGGCGCTCACCGCCGTCTCGGTCACGTTGCTGACGATCTACGATATGGCCAAGGCGATCGACAAAGCCATGACGATCGGCGGCGTCCGCCTGCTGACCAAGACCGGCGGCAAATCGGGCGACTGGAAGGCCTGAAACGCATTCGGCGCCGCCGCCCAAAAAGGGGCAACGGCGCCGAACGATTGCTCAGTAAACGAGGTTTAGCGGAACTTGCCGCTCACCGAGATGCCGATGACGCGCGGTTCGTTGAACACCGCTGCCATATAATTCTCGATCACGCCCTTCAGGTTCTTCTCGTTGGTGATGTTGCGACCGAACAGCGCGACCTCATAAGCGCCACCCGGCGCGGTGTAGCCGAGCTTCACGCCGCCCTCGAAGGTGCCGTCCGAATAAAACTCCTTGGTCTTGTAGAGCACGAAGTTCGTATAGCCCTGCAGGTTCCAGTCGGTCGACGCGAAGACCTTGCCGCCATTGCCCAGCGGCACGTCGTAACGGCCGTTGAAGTTGACCGTGTATTCCGGTGCGTTCGGCAGCGGCTGGCCATCGATCTGGGCGAACACTGCGGGCTGGCCGAACACCGGCACGGTGATCGTCGGGTTCTGTACCGTGCAGACGACGACGCCGCTCAGCGCGCAGACCTGCGCATAGACGCGCTTGTCCTTGATCTCGCTGTGCAGCAGGCTGAGGCCGAGGCCGATGGCAAGGTTCGGGACCGGGTGCCAGTCGGCTTCGGCCTCAAGGCCATAGGCCTTGGCCTTGTCGGCATTGAACAGCACGCCGTTGCCGTTGGAATCATTGCCGTTCAGCTGGATATCATCGACCGTGTAGGTGAAGGCCGTCGCGTTGAAACGCAGCGTGTTGTTGAACAGGTTGCTCTTGAAGCCAGCTTCCCAGGACAGGATCGTCTCGGAATTCGCCGTGGTGAAATCCGAGTTGAACACGGCCGAACGGCCCTGAATGGTCGGCCCGCGGAAACCTCGTGCGACGCGGGCGTAGAGGCTGACGTCCGGATTGACCTGGTACAGCGCGCTGAAATCCCAGCTCGGCTGCGTGTCCTTCAGTTCGACGAAGCGGCGACCGGTATAGGTAACCGCATTGGTTGCTGTGTTGGCCGTCTTCAGCAGTTCCGTGGTCTTCTTGTCCTCGGTCACGCGGCCGCCCGCGGTGAGCGTCAGGTTCGGCAGGATCTCGTAGCTGAGCTGACCGAACGCAGCCCATGACGTGTTCACGTCATGCAGGCGCACCCAGTTGTTCGGGTTGCGCGCCGCGGTGTTGAGGAAATAGGCGCGCTGGTAGAATTCGGTAATGTCGCGCGAATCGAAATACATGCCGCCGATCTGCCATTTGAAGCGGCTGTCGCCATCGCTCGCCAGCCGCACTTCCTGGGTGAACTGGTCGAGATTGCGGAGATTGCCCTGCGACTGGCCAAAGCCGACGCCGCCGAAATTGGCCGCGGCACCGCCGTCGGTATCACCGCGGCTATAGCCCGACGTGGTTTCATAGGCGCTGATCGAGGTCAGCGTGACGCCGCCGAAATCATAGGCCGCGCGCACCGACTCGCCATAGGTCTTGTAGGCCTGCGGATTGTTCATCGCCTCATCGAACGCGACCTGGTCGCGCGGTTCGGCATCGGTGCTGTTCGAGCCCTTCTTCAGCGCGGCCCGGTGGAAGATGGTCGAGGTGCCGCTGTAGTCGCGCGCATGCGCCGAGACGTTGACCGAGAAACGATCGCCCGGCGTGAACAGCAGCTGGAGCCTGATGTCGCGCTCGTCGAAGCCGCCCATCGCGTCCTTCTGCGGAGAGACGGTGCCGTCGGCGCTGGTGCCCTTGAAAGTGTTGTCGATCCAATTGTCGCGGTGCTGGTATAGCGCCGACACGCGGAACGCGAGCAGGTCCTTGACGATCGGGCCACCCACGCCGGCATCGGCCGTGACCGTGTTGTAGCTGCCATAGGAAGCCTGGCCGCGGCCCTCGAAATCCTGGGTCGGCTTGATCGTATCGAACTTGATGATGCCCGCCGTGGTGTTCCGGCCGAACAGCGAGCCCTGCGGGCCGCGCAGCACTTCGGTCTGCGCCACGTCGAACACCGGGTTCGATTTCAGCACGACATGCTCGAGCACCACATCGTCCTGGATGATCGATACCGGCTGCGATGCGCCGAGATAGAAATCGATATTGCCCAGGCCGCGAATGTAGAAACGCGGGAAGATGCGGCCGGTCGTCGTCTCGGCATAAAGGCCGGGTACGCGGCCGGAGAGCGACAGGATGTCGTCGCCGCCGGTCTGATAGGCGCGCAACGCGTCCCCATTCACCACCGCGACCGACAGCGGCACCTTCTGCAGCGATTCGGGCCGCCGCTCCGCCGTCACGATGATATCGCTCGATGCGGTCTCCGCAGTCTCCGGCGCGGTGGCCTCCTGGGCAAAAGCCCCGGCGGAACAGAACAGCGCGCCGATGGCAGCGCCGAACAGGAGAGAAGATTTTGCGACGGTCGATCTGGACACGGGGAACCCCTAAAGAAAATATCTGAATATCATGCGCGCGGCTGGGCTCGGCACCGAGACGATCGTCACGGTCCCACACGAATCGTTATCGATTTCGTTGGACGGGCCCCACCGCTGCGGCCGGTACGCGCGAAATAAGACCATGGAATGACACTCTTGTTTCGCATCCGAAACAAGAGTGTCATGATTCAACGCACACACACCTTGTGCCAGCGTCGCGCGGTCGGGAACGTCATCGTCTCCGACCTGCTCTTTCTTGTATCTGGACATCCTCGTCGCGGCTTGATTGTCTGCGATGAGCGTCGGGGAGGGTGGCCGCCCTCCCCGGCGCGGCGGCGATGTCGCCCGTTCTTTCTCTGGCTGAACAGCCGTCACTGAGCCAGGGACCATCGCCGTTGTCACGCACGACCGAACAGTCGGTTGATTTCCCAATCGCACAGACAAGACAGGTTACCGTGATGCAGATCATTTGTGGAGTGGATGTTTCCAAGGCC
>NZ_JBFUHB010000047.1:0-18856 GCF_056402595.1 Sphingomonas sp. P3_C6 | reverse complement strand
CCCCTCCACCACCCGCTGAAGAAGCGGGCGGTCCCCCTCCCCGTTCCGGGGAGGAGCTTAGGGCGTGAATCACCACCGAGCGACTCGCCAGCACGACATCCTCGCCCGCGCGCGCCAGGTCATACGCGCGCTGGCCATCGACCTTGAGCGCCGAATAGGCCGGCGGCACCTGCTCGATCGGGCCGGTGAAGCGCGGCAGCACCGCCTCGACCTCGGCCAGTGTGGGCCGGGCCTCCGACCGGGCAATCGCCGCGCCTTCCAGGTCGAGCGTATCCGTCTCCACCCCGAAGCCGATGGTGAAGTCATAGACCTTGTCGCTGTCGAGCATCCGCCCGGCGAGCTTGGTCGCCTCGCCGATCGCGATCGGCAGCACGCCGGTCGCAAGCGGATCGAGCGTGCCGCCGTGCCCGGTCTTGAACTTGCCGTAACCGCCATTGCGCAGCGCGCGCTTGACCGCCGACACGCCCTGGGTCGAGCCGAGTCCGAGCGGTTTGTCGAGGATGATCCAACCGTGCATCCGTCACGCCCTAGCTGGGTGGGGCGCCCGGGGCCAGCAGGCTCACTTCTTCGCCTTTTTCGGCGGCGGGCCGCTCGTCACCAGCTGGTCGATCTGGCATTGCTGCCCGTCGACCAGCAGCGTGCCATAGCGGTCGAGCGAGCTCGTGCCGCGTGTCTCCACGCCGATCCGGGTGGCGAAGGTCAGGCCGAGGCAGGGCCCCAGCACGGTTGCGCGATACCATTTGCGGGTGCGATCCTGGAGATAGACTGCCCGGTCGCCATCGGGCTGGAAGTCGTAGATGCCGTCATGCTCGACGAACGGGATCGTCGCCGGCGTGCCGGGGGCAGGCGGTGTCGTCTGCGCAGGCGCTGCCGCGGCGCACAGGGCAGCCAGCGGCAGGGCAAGCAGCGTGCGATTGAGCATCATGACGTTCCTCGAATCGGCCCAAAGAGCCGGGGCCTCGAATCGGCCCAAAGGGCCGGCGCCTCGACTCGGCCGCGAAAGGGAAGGAACCGTTCCTACGCCAGCCCGGCTGTACGCTCGATGAAGTGGCGTCGGCACATCGCGACGTAACGGTCATTGCCGCCGATCTCGGTCTGGGCGCCTTCGCGGATCGGATGGCCGGCGGCATCGACCCGCATGTTCATCGTCGCCTTGCGGCCGCAGGCGCAGACCGATTTGATCTCGATGAGCGAATCGGCGATCGCCAGCAGCCGTGCCGACCCTTCGAACAACTGCCCCTGGAAATCGGTGCGGAGGCCGTAGGCGAGCACGGGCACATCGTGAAAATCGGCCAGGGCCGCGAGTTGGTCGACCTGTGTCGCGGTCAGGAACTGCGCCTCGTCCACCAAGACGCAGGCGGGTGGCGCCTCGTGGCCGTGCACCACGATCGCGGCCAAGTCGGTGTCGCGATCGAACGCGATCGCATTGGCGCCGAGGCCGATCCGCGAGGTGACGGTGCCGGCCGCGAACCGGTCGTCGATCGCCGCGGTGAACAACAGGGTACGCATCCCGCGCTCGCGATAGTTGAAATCGGCCTGGAGCAGGGTGGTAGATTTCCCCGCATTCATCGAGGCGTAGTAGAAATAGAGCTTGGCCATCAGGCGAGTGTCTCGATCGGGAGGGGGCTAGTCGGGCCTGCGATCCCTGCAATACCGGCGTCGAACGTCGCAAAGGCAGAGGCGCCCTGCGCCGCGCCGATGTGGATCATGTCGGCAAAGTCCGCGCCTTCGCTGAATCGGTCTATGACCCATGCCATTTCGGGCGGCGCGGATATGAACGCTGGCAGGTCGAGGATGGAGCGGAACGCCATGGCGATCCGTTGCCGGTTCCATCGATATACGGATCGCAGAACCCATTCCGATTCCATAAAAACCGATGACGAGATGATGAAGTCCTGCTGGAACAGGCGTTGGGCAATTGCGACCTGTTCAGGATTGTCGTTGGTCAGGAAACGGATGACGATGTTGGTATCCAGCGCCCGGGTCATCAATCCTTCCAGGTCTCTCGAAACATTCGATCGACGCTGGCATTCATCTCCTCGATCGACACCGGCGGACCTTCATGCTGGTATAGCGACCTGATTTCCCGAAGGATCTCATCAAACGACCGGCCCGACTTTTGCGCCACCGGCCGCAGGAACACACCGCCATTCATCTTGACGACGTCGAGAGCCTGGCCCGCATGCAGGCCCAGCTCGTCCCGAACGTCCTTCGGGATCACCACTTGGCCCTTGGCCGACATCGTTGTTTTGGCGTTCACGAAGGTAAGATGTGTCTTACTTCCCCTGAAGTCAATCGCTTTGCCGGTCCGGTCGCGATAGATACCGTCCTCCGGGGATCTGGTCAGGAACAATAATCAAGGGGCGGAACATGCGCGGCGGTATCTGGGTTCTCAACATATTCGCGGCCATCTGGTTCGTGGTGGGCGCGGTCGGAGCTGGGTTGCCATGGGCGGTGCTGGCCGTTCCGGCCGTCATTTCCGGCGCGCTGATCGGCTGGGGCCTGCGTACGACCGGCACCGAACGCCCGCGCAACCCGAATGTCGGCCGGCTGGTCGGTATCTGGAGCGCGGTCGAAGGGGTGGCGATCTTCGTCGCGGCCAATGTCTGCATCAATATCGGCGCGCGGGAGGCGATCGCGCCGGTGATCGCGATCATCGTCGGACTGCACTTCCTGCCGCTCGCGCGCGGAATCCCGTTGCCGCTCTATTATGCGACCGGCGCCGCGCTGGTCGCGCTCGGCCTCGCCGCGCTGCTGTTCCCGGGGCCGGAGCGCGGCCTCACCGGCCTGGGCGCCGCGGTGATCCTGTGGGTCAGCTGCGCCCTGTTGATCCGGCAAGCACAGGCCTGGCGCGCCGGCTGATCAGGCCTCGTCGTCTTGGGTCAGGTCGCGTGCGACATGCGGATCGCGCAGCAGCCTGTCGATATGGCTGCCCTCGTCGAAACTCTCGTCGGCGACGAATTTCAGCTTGGCGGCGTAGCGCGTGTTCACCTTCGCGGCGACCTCGCGCTGGAGATAGGCGGTGTTGGTGCGCAGCGCCTTCATCACCGCTTCCTCGTCCTTGCCGAGCAGCGGCTTGATGAAGACGGTGGCGTGGCGCAGGTCGGGCGACATGCGCACTTCGGTGACGGTCACGAGATGCTTGGCCAGCACCTCGTCATGCACGTCGCCGCGCGCGAGGATGTCGCTGAGCGTGTGGCGTACCTGCTCGCCGACGCGGAGCAGGCGGACTGAACGGGTCTCGGGCGTTTCGGCGGGTCTCATTTCATCACCGTACATTCGGGGGGAAGCGTCAGGCCGACCAGGCTAAAGTCGCGATAGGTGATCTTCACCGGGGCACCGCCCCATCGCGGTTTCCATTCCGGCTCGCGTTTGGTCGGCACGGCGGAGAGGTGATTGATCGTGAGCGCGCGCGGGCCAGTCCAGCGCAGCACGACACAGTCGTGCATATGGCTCTGATACACCGCCTCGCGGGTGAAGGGCTTGCCGGACTGGAGGAACACATAGGTGTCCTTCCTGTCCAGCACCGGCGCATCATATTCGGCGGTCGCGATATACTGGCCGTCGCGCGATGCCGCACGCTGCCATTCGATCGTCGGCTCGCCGCAGCCGGCCAGCACCAGGCCGAGGCCAAGTGCTGCGCCGGCCGGCAACCGATTCATCTTACAGCGTCCGTTCGCGCAGCTCGACTTCATAGGTTTCGAGGAAGTCGCCCGGCTTGATGTCGGTGTGGCTGGCGAAGGTCACGCCGCATTCCAGACCGGCACGAACCTCGGCCACGTCGTCCTTGAAGCGCCTGAGCGACGCGATTTCGCCATTGTAGATGATGACGTCGTCGCGCGTGATGCGGGCCTTGAGCGCCTTGCGGATATAGCCCTCGACCACCAGCAGACCGGCGGCCCGGCCATGCTTGCCGGCCGAGAAGACCTCGCGGATTTCGGCGCGGCCAACGACCGTCTCGAATGCCTCGGGGCCAAGCTCGCCCGCCATGCCGGCGCGGATGTCGTCGATCAGGTCGTAGATCACGTCATAATATTTGAGCGCGACCTTCTGGCGTTCGGCGATCTCGCGTGCCTTGGCGTTGGCGCGGACGTTGAAGCCGATGATCGGCGCGCCCGACGCACCCGCCAGGGTGACATCGCTCTCGGTGATACCGCCAACGCCCGAGTGGAGCACCCGTGCCCTGATGTCGTCGGTCGAGATCTTGTTGATCGAGTTGACGATGGCTTCGACCGACCCTTGCGTGTCGGCCTTGACGACGAGCGGATATTCGATCGCCTGCTTGTCCTTGAGCGCGGAGAACATGCTCTCCAGGCTGGCCGGGGCGGAGGTCGTCCGCTTGCTGGTGATCACGCTCTGGCGATACTCCGCAACTTCGCGGGCACGCGCCTCGTTCTCGACCACGGTCAGTTGATCGCCGGCACGCGGCACCCCGGACAGGCCGAGCACCTCGACCGGCATGGACGGGCCGGCTTCCTTGATCTGCTGGCCCTTGTCGTTGGTCATCGCACGGACCTTGCCGCTCTCGGCGCCGACGACGAACACGTCGCCGACCTTGAGCGTGCCGCGATTGACGAGGACGGTCGCGACCGGGCCGCGGCCCTTGTCGAGCTTCGCCTCGATCACGGTGCCTTCGGCATCGCGGTCCGGATTCGCCTTCAGCTCGAGCAGTTCGGCCTGAAGCTGGATTTTCTCGACCAGCTCGTCGAGGCCGGTCTTCTTGAGAGCGGAGACTTCGACGTCCTGGACGTCACCCGACATTTCCTCGACGACGACTTCATACTGAAGCAGCGCCTCGCGGACTTTTTGCGGGTTGGCGTCAGGCTTGTCGATCTTGTTGATCGCCACGATCATCGGCACGCCGGCCGCCTTGGTGTGGTTGATCGCCTCGATCGTCTGCGGCTTCAAGCCGTCATCGGCGGCCACGACCAGCACCACGATATCCGTGACGTTGGCGCCGCGCGCGCGCATTTCCGTGAAAGCCTCATGGCCCGGCGTGTCGAGGAAGGTGATCTTCGACTTGTCCTTCAGGGTGACCTGATAGGCGCCGATATGCTGGGTGATGCCGCCGGCTTCGCCCTTCACCACATCGGTGCCGCGGAGCGCGTCGAGCAGCGAGGTCTTGCCGTGATCGACATGGCCCATGATTGTGACCACCGGAGGACGCGGCACGGCAGCGCCGTCCTCTTCCTCGTGCGTGTCGTTCGCGAGATCGATGTCCGAATCGCTGACACGGGTGATGTTGTGGCCGAATTCGGTCACCAGCAGCTCGGCCGTGTCCTGGTCGATCGTCGCGTTGATCGTGACGGGCATGCCCATCTTGAACAGCGCCTTGACCAGGTCGGCACCCTTTTCCGCCATGCGGTTGGCGAGTTCCTGGACGGTGATCGCCTCAGGCACGACGACGTCGCGGACCTGCTTGGCCTGCGCCTCGCGCGGGCCGCCCATCCGGCGATGTTCCTTCTCGCGCGCGCGCTTCAGCGCAGCGAGGCTGCGGGCACGGGCGCCATCACCCTCGCCCAGGGCGCGGTTGACGGTGAGCTTGCCGGCGGTGCGGCGGTCGTCGCCCTTGCGGTCACGCTGCTGCGGGCGGTTGGGACCGTCGTTGCTCGGCGCGGCGGTAACCGGGCCGGGACGCTTGGGCGCGCCCGATGCAGGCGCAGGCGTTGCAGCAGGGGCCGGCGTGGGCGCGGCGACGGGTGCCGGGCGCGGCGCGGGGCGCTCGGGCCGGGGCACGGGTGTGAAGCGGCGCGGCGCGGGCATGCTGGGATCGAGCGTGACCGTGAGCGGCTGCGGCGGCGCGGGAGGAGGGGGCGGAGGCGGCGGGGGAGGCGGCGGTGCCGCCACCTCGACCGGTGCCGCGGCAACGGGCGTTGCCGGCGCCGGAGCCTCGACAGGGGCCTGCTGCGCTGGCTGCGCGGGCGGTTCGGGCGCGGCGGGCGAATCCGGGGCATCGCCGGCGCGACGATTTTCTTCGGCGCGGCGGCGCTCTTCCTCGAGTGCTTCGAGGCGATCGCGCTCTTCGCGGCGTCGTGTTTCCTCGAGCGCGTTCATGCGCGACTCGTCTGCCTCGCGGAGCAGCTTGGTCTGCAGCTCCTGGCGCGACAGCAGCGAATTGGCAGGCGAGACGGGCGCCGGGCGCGGCGGCTCTGGCGCGCGCACCGGAGCGGCGGCGACGGGCGCAGGGGCCTGTACCTCTTCGACCGCGGGCGCTTCGGCCTCACCGGGACGCCGCAGGACACGCCGGCTCTTCACTTCCACGACCACGGTGTTGGAACGGCCATGGCTGAAGCTCTGCTTCACCTTGCCCGTCTCGACCGTGCGCTTCAGCCCCAGCGGCGCGCGCATGCCCAGTTTCGGCTTTTCGTTGTCGGTATCGCTCACTCAAATTCCTCGTAGATCAATCTTCGGCCGTATCGGACGCGCCACCGTCCGTCGGCTCGGTTTCAAACGGCGTTGCGCCCTGCGAGACAGTTTCGCAAGGCGCTGTACCTGGGTCAGGGCCGATAAAATGCAGCCAGCGATGGAGCGCTTCGCCCACCCGCTTCGCCGCATCGGGATCAGTCAGGCCTATATGTACCACATTCTGGCGGCCTAGTGCCACGGCCAATATGGTGCGTGACACGGGCAGCGCCAAGCCCCTCTGGCCGCTGCCTTCCTCGTCCTTGCCGACGCGCCAGGCCTGATCGAGCTTGCGGTTGCCGTCCTCGCCCGCATCGGCGGCGTGGAGCAACAGGTGAAGCTTGCCGGACCGGGCGGCGGTTTCGATCCGCTCGGTGCCGATCAGCAGGCCGCCGGAGCGGGATTCGAGGCCGAGCCGGTCGAGCGCAGCGCGTTCCAGCGCTGCTTCGATCAGGGCGGGCAGGTCGTCGGGGATGAGGACCGGGCCGGTCTTGAACGCGCGGGCGAGCGCGCCCTTGAGCTTGCCCTTGGCGAGGGCGGTTTCGAGTTCCGCCTTTGTCACGCCGATCCACGCGCCGCGGCCGGGGGCCTTGGCGCGGACATCGGGCAGGACATGGCCGTCGGGTGACAGCGCAAGCCGCACCAGCGCGGCGCGGGGCGCGCGGTCGCCGATCAGGATGCAGCGGCGGATGGGATCACTCTTCCCTTCCCGCTTGCGGGAGGGCGCGCGCTCGCCATCAGCGGCATCGCTCGTTGAAGCCGGGCGCCCATCCCCGGCCCCTCCCGCAGGCGGGAGGGGGGAAGAAGGCTGAGACGATGTCTTGTCGACTAGCGTTTCATTGCGAGGATTCCGCATGCGCGTCCTCCTGCAATGGCTTCGGCGCGTCGCGGTCTGCCAGAAGCAGCCCGCCAGCGCCGTAATTCTCCGTGGAGATTTCCTCGATCACGATCTGCACCGCGCCCGCGGGTTTGCCGAGACGCTCCACCAGCGAACGGGTCACGTCAGCGACGATCCCCGCTTTCTGGTCGTGCGTCGCGGTGCCCGCGATCCGGATGCTGACGAACGGCATGGTGCTTACGCTTCCTCGTCCGTGGTCGCGGCCTCGGCGGCGGGTGCGTCGTCATCCTCGAACCAGTGCGCGCGGGCGGCCATGATGATCTCGTTGCCCTGTTCGTCGCTCAGGCCATATTCGCCAAGCACGCCGCCCTTGTCCTCGGGACGCTTTGGCGCGTCCTCGTTGCGGCGGCGCGGCTCCTGGCGCTTCTTCTGGATCAGCTCGTCGGTCGCCAGATCGGCGAGATCGTCGAGCGTCTTGATCCCGGCCTTGCCGAGCGTCACCAGCATCGCCTCGGTGATATAGGGCATGGTGGCGAGATCGTCGGACACGCCAAGCTCGCGACGCAGCGTGCGGTTGGCTTCCTCGCGGCGCTCGAGCGCCTCGGTCGCGCGGTTCTGCAGCTCGGCGGCGAGATCCTCGTCGAACCCTTCGATCGAGGCGATTTCGTCGGCCTCGACATAGGCCACCTCTTCCAGCGCGCCGAAGCCTTCGGCAACCAGCAGCTGGGCCAGTGTCTCGTCGACGTCGAGCTCGGTCTGGAACATCTCGGTGCGCTCGAGGAATTCCTTCTGGCGCTTCTCCGAGGCGTCGGCCTCGGTCAGGATGTCGATCGCCTTGCCGGTCAGCTGGCTGGCGAGGCGGACATTCTGGCCGCGGCGGCCGATGGCGAGCGACAGCTGATCGTCGGGAACGACGACCTCGATGCGATCCTCTTCCTCGTCGATCACGACGCGCGACACGGATGCCGGCTGAAGCGCGTTGACGACGAAGGTCGCGGTGTCGGGCGACCACGGGATGATGTCGATCTTCTCGCCCTGCATTTCCTGCACGACGGCCTGGACCCGGCTGCCCTTCATGCCGACGCACGCGCCGACCGGATCGATGCTGGAGTCATGCGAGATGACGCCGATCTTGGCGCGGCTGCCCGGGTCGCGGGCGGCTGCCTTGATCTCGATGATGCCGTCGTAGATTTCCGGCACTTCCTGCGCGAACAGCTTCTTCATGAAGTCGGGGTGGGCGCGGCTGAGGAAGATCTGCGGGCCGCGGTTCTCGCGGCGGACGTTGAGGATCAGCGCCCGGATGCGATCGTTCACGCGCACGATCTCGCGCGGGATCTGCGCGTCGCGGCGGATGACGCCTTCCGCGCGGCCAAGGTCGACCACGACGTGACCGAACTCGACGCGCTTCACCACACCGGTGATGATCTCGCCCATGCGGTCCTTGAATTCTTCATACTGGCGTTCGCGCTCTGCGTCGCGGACCTTCTGGAAGATGACCTGCTTGGCGGCCTGGGCGGCGATGCGGCCGAACTCGATCGGGGGCAGCGGATCGACGATGTAATCGCCGACGACCGCGCCCGGCTGGAGCTTCTGCGCTTCCTTCAGGTTCACCTGCTTGAAATAGTCGTCGACGGCCTCGACCACCTCGACGACGCGCCACAGGCGCAGGTCGCCCGAGTTCGGGTCGAGCTTTGCGCGGATGTCGTTCTCGGCGCCATAGCGGGCACGGGCGGCACGCTGGATCGCGTCCTCCATCGCCTCGATCACGATGCCCTTGTCGATCATCTTCTCGGTGGCGACGGCGTTCGCGATCGCGATCAGCTCTGCCTTGTTGGCGGAAACGGCGGTGGCCATCAGTCTTGCCCTTCACTCATGATATCGTCTGGGTTGCTCTCGACACCTTCCGGCGCCTCTACTTCGAATTCTTCTTCCTCGACACCGTCCAGCGACAGGGGCCGGGTCGAGGCGATCAGCGCGTCGGTCAGCAGCAGCTTGGCATTGGCGACCTGATCGAAGCCGATGATCATCGGCTCATGCTTGTTCACGTCGATGGTGATGCGCTCGTCCTCGACACCCTTCAAGATGCCGGTGAGCTGTTTGCGGCCATCGACCGGCGCGGTGAGGTGGATGCGCGCCTCATGCCCCGCCCAGTCCTGGAAATCCTTGAGCCGGGTCAGCGGACGGTCGATGCCCGGCGAACTGACCTCGAGGCGATAAGCCTCCTCGATCGGGTCCTTCTCGTCGAACAGGTCGGAGATGCGGCGCGACAGCTCGGCGCAATCGTCGATCGTCAGCTGCCGGGTATCCGGCCGCTCGGCCATCACCTGCAGGGTCAGGTCGTCCCGGTTGCCGAACATCTTCACGCGCACGAGATCGAAGCCCAGGGCATTCGCCTCGGGTTCTATCAGGTGCGCAAGCTTCGCGATGTCCGTCATCAGGTTTTAAACATGCCCTCTCGTCGCCGGGACCGTGTGGCCCCGACCTCTTCACCAATAACGATGTAGAGAATTGAGAGGGCGATATACGGCGGGTTGGCCTCTGCGGCAAGGCCCCCTCGTACGAGGGGGAAGCATTCTGCCGTTCTATCCCGAGGCGATGCGTTCGTTGGCGGATTATCCGGCGAGTCGCTGCCGGCCCGTGCCGATCAGCCGCGCAGCTTCTTCAGATGCGCATCGGCATCGGCGACATGAGGATTGGCCGGCCCGTCCCCGCCCGCCTCGTCGAGCAGGGCATAGCGTGCGCGGGCCTGGATCCAGAAGATCCAGGCGGTGTCGCTGTCGTTGATCGCCTCGGCCTGGAGCGCGGCACTGCGCAGGGCGTTGCCGATATCGAGCGGCGGGGCGTCCGGCATGGCGTGATAGAGGCCGAGCATCTCGGTGATCGCTGCGGCGGCTTCCTCCGGGCGGCCGGCCTCGACCAGGATATCCGCCACCCGGCGAATCGCCCTGGCGAGCGCCGGGACATCGTCCGCATCGCGCAGCAACGCCACGGCGCGGCGCTGGTGGATCAACGCCTCATAATGGTCGCCGGCATCCCGCAACCGCTCCGCTTCCCCAGCATAGGTTTCAGCCTGTGCCCGCGGGTCGGTCATGGTCGTGCGATCAGATAGTTGAGGCGTGCCGCAGCGATGGGTTTGTCGCGGTCATCCTGCCACGCCGTCGCCTCGACATTGGCGACGCGCGTGCCGAGTCGCGTCACCACGCCCTGCGCCCGGGTCGGCTTGTCGCGCCCGCCGCGCATGAAATCGACCGTGACGTTGATCGGCTTGATCCGGCCGCCGCCTTCCTCGGCCAGCGCCTGGCGGACGGCGACGATCGCCGCCATCTCCATCAGCCCGCTGATCGCGCCGCCGTGCAGGAAGCCGGGGCGCCCGAGCACGCCCTCGGCGAACGGCATGATCAGCACGCTCTCATCATCGGGATCGACGCTCAGCCCGAGCAGGTCGGCATAGGGTGGCAGGCTCACAGATAGCCCTCCGGCGCCATGAAGGTGCCGGCGACATGCGCCAGCGGATCGGCCGGATCGCCGTCATGCGCCTGGCCGCGCACAAAGGCGATCGAGCGGCTGATACGATAGCATTCACCGCGACCGATCACCGTCTTGCCCGGGGTTGCCGGCCGCAGATAATCGACGCGCAGGTCGAGCGTCGCATGCGCGCGGAATGCGTTGAGCCGCAGCCACACCGCCATGCTCGTCGCCATGTCCATCATCGACAGGATCGGGCCGGAGGCGATCACGCCGGTGTCGGACTCGCCGATCTGGTCCTTGTCATAGGGCAAGGCGAGCTCGACCCAATCCTCGCCATGCGCGTGATAGCCGAGACCGAGCAGACGGCCATGGCCACCCGCGCCATTGCGCAGGAAACGTTCGGGGTCGAAGCGAAAGGCGGGCGTCGTCATCGCGTGACCTCTACTGCAGTGCAGCGTAATCCGTAAAGAAGATCGGCTTGGCCGCAGCAAACGGCGAGGAGAGATCCTTCCGACCCACCCATTGCAGGGCCCTTCGCCTCCGTATAGCTTCGGTTGCAAAGAACAACGGATAGGAGAGGCGGGTGCATCCCAGCATTCACGCGGCGGACACGCCCGACAAGCCTGCGCTGATCGTCGCCGAGACCGGCGAGACAGTGAGCTTTGCGGAACTCGACCGGCGATCGAACCGGGCGGCGCAGCTGTTCCGTTCGGCCGGGCTGGTAGCTGGCGACACCATCGCGCTGTTCCTGGAGAATGTGCCGGCCTTCTACGATGTGGCCTGGGGCGCCCAGCGCAGCGGCCTCTTCTATGTCTGCATCTCCACCAAGCTGACCGCGCCCGAGGTCGCCTATATCGTACGCGACAGCGGCGCGAAGCTGGTCGTCGCCTCGGCCGAGCTGGAGGTGGCGGGGCATCTGGCAGCCGATCTTGCGGATACCGCGCTTTACGCGATCGGTGGCGCGGCGCCGGGCTGGTTGTGCTGGGAAGAAGCGGTCGCGGCGATGCCCGATACGCCGATCGCCGACGAACGCGCGGGGATCGACATGCTCTATTCGTCCGGCACCACCGGGCGGCCCAAGGGGGTGCGCGTGGCATTGCCCGAGGATCCGAACATCGCGGCGCCAAACGTGCTGATGATGCTGGCCCGGGGCCTCTATGGGCTCGGGCCGGACAGCGTCTATCTCAGCCCGGCGCCGCTCTATCATGCCGCTCCGCTGCGCTGGTCGATGACGGTGCTCCGACTCGGCGGCACGGTGGTGATGATGCAGCATTTCTCGCCGCTGACGGCGCTGGCCGCGATCGAGACCTATCGCGCCAATGCGAGCCAGTGGGTGCCGACCCATTTCGTGCGCATGCTCAAGCTGGGCGAGGAGGATCGCAGCCGCTTCGACCTGTCGAGCCTGAGGGTCGCGATCCACGCCGCCGCCCCCTGTCCGATCCCGGTCAAGGAAGCGATGATCGCGTGGTGGGGCCCCGTGCTGTACGAATATTATGCCGGCTCCGAAGGGAACGGCCTGACCACGATCACGTCCGAGGAATGGCTTGGCCACAAGGGATCGGTGGGCAAGGCGGCGTACGGCGTGCTGCATATCTGCGACGAGGCCGGCGAGGAGCTCGGGGTCGACGAGGAGGGGCTGGTCTATTTTGAGGGCGGCGGCCAGTTCGAATATCACAATGATCCGGACAAGACCGCGGAGGCGCGCAACGCGAAGGGCTGGACCACGCTCGGCGATATCGGGCGGATCGATGCCGAGGGATATCTCTACCTCACCGATCGCAAGAGCTTCATGATCATCTCCGGCGGGGTGAACATCTATCCGCAGGAGATCGAGAACCGGCTGATCACGCATCCGCGCGTCGCGGATGTCGCGGTCATCGGAGCGCCCTGCCCGGAAATGGGCGAGCGGGTCGTCGCGGTGGTTCAGCCGGTCGACATGGCGGAGGCTGGGCCCGGCCTGGCCGACGAACTCACCGCCTGGTGTCGCGCCGAATTGTCGGGCGTGAAGACGCCGCGCCAGATCGACTTCACCGAGGAGCTGCCGCGCCATGCGACGGGCAAGCTCTACAAGCGGCTGGTGCGCGATCGTTATTGGGGCGCTGGCGGTGGGCGGATCGTGTGACATGTCGCCCGGCGGAGACCGGAGCCGCTAAGTAAGGTAGCGCACCCGAAGCAACGTAACGGCCCCGGCCTCCGCCGGGGCGACGGAGAAAATCATGAACGACCGAGTCTCGATCACCGTTGCCGATCATGTCGCCGATGTCCGCCTGACCCGATCGGACAAGATGAACGCGATCGATCCGGCCATGTTCAAGGGCATCGCGGCGGCGATCGACCAGTTGCACGGCATGGCCAATGTCCGCGCCGTCGTGCTGTCGGGCGAGGGGCGGGCCTTTTGCGCCGGGCTGGACATGCAGAGCATGGCGGGCGGCGGATCGGGCATCGATCTCGGCAGCCGGCGGCCGGACGGCGCCAATCTGGTGCAGCAGGTGTCCTGGGGCTGGCGCATGCTGCCCATGCCGGTGATCGCGGCGGTGCACGGCGTGGCGCTGGGCGGCGGGTTCCAGATCATGTCGGGCGCCGATATCCGCATCGCCGCGCCCGGTACCCGAATGTCGATCCGTGAGGGACATTGGGGCCTCGTGCCCGATATGGGCGGCATCGCCTTGTGGCGCACGCTGGCGCGCGACGATGTGTTGCGTGAACTGACCTATACCGCGCGGGAATTCACGGCCGAGGAGGCGCTGGGCTATGGCTTCGTCACCCGTCTTGCCGATGATCCGCACGCAGCGGCGATGGCGCTGGCGCAGGAGATTGCCGGGCGTAGTCCCCATGCGGTGCGTGGCTCGAAGCGGCTGTTCAACCTGGCCGCCGATGCTGACCCCAGGGAGATTCTCGATGCCGAGACGGTCGAGCAGTTGCGGGTGATCCGCCAGCCCAATCAGGTCGAGGCGGTCATGGCCAATATGGAAAAGCGCACGCCCAAATTTAAGGACTGAGGGCTTTCACAGATTGGGCAGGGGCGTCGCCGTCTCGATCCGGTATTTTTCCAGCCCGGCGCGGAAATCGTCGGGCAGCCGCGTCGCACCCGATGCGCCGCTCATCACGATCGAGGCGTCGCAGGTCGCGATGGCGAAACCCTGCTGGAAGGCGGTGGACAGGATCTGCCAGCTTCTCGTGCCTATCTCGCCGATACCTGTCGCGATCTCGACATCGGCGGGGAAATTGCCCTCGGCGATGTAATTGATCTCGATCCGGGCGACGAGCCAGCGATGGCCCGCCCAGCCGGCCAGCCCCATCGCCTGATTGAAGCGAACCCGGCCGCTCTCGAACAGCGCCGCCATCGCGACATTGTTGATATGGCCGAGCGGATCGAGATCCTGGAAGCGGGTCTGGATCGTCTCGCTATGGGGATAGGCGGACGGGGCGAGGCGGGTTGGATCGGGTCTCGGCATTGCTCCTTCTTCCTCCCCTCCCGCTTGCGGGAGGGGATCGAGGGGTGGGCTCGCGGTATCAGCGAGCGAAGCGTTGGAGGTGGCCGGGCGCCCACCCCCAACCCCCTCCCGCAAGCGGGAGGGGGCTAGAGGTCACCGCGGCGCCATGCGGATGGCGCCGTCGAGGCGGACGTCCTCGCCGTTGAAATAGCTGTTCTCGACCATCGCGAGTGCGAGTTGTGCATATTCCGGCGCGTTGCCGAGGCGCTTGGGGAACGGCACCGATGCGGCGAGATTATCCTTCACCTGCTGCGGCGCGCCCTGCATCAGCGGGGTGTTGAAGATGCCGGGCAGGATCGTGTTGACGCGGATGCCCTCGCCCATCAGGTCGCGCGCGATCGGCAGGGTCATGCCGACCACGCCGCCCTTCGACGCCGAATAGGCCGCCTGGCCGATCTGTCCGTCCTCGGCCGCGACGCTGGCGGTCATCACGATCGCCCCGCGCTCGCCATCCTCGCCGGGCGTAAGCGTCAGCATGCCGGCGGCGGATTTCGCCACGCAGCGGAAGGTGCCGACCAGATTGATCTGGATGAGCCAGTTGAACGCCTCGAGCGAGAAATGCTTGATGCTGCCGTCTTCCTTGGAGCGGCTCGCGGTCTTCATCGCATTGCCGGTGCCGGCGCAGCAGACGAGCACGCTTTCCTGGCCGTTCGCGGCACGCGCCTTGGCGAAGCCGGCATCGACGCTCTCGTCGGAGGTTACGTTCACTTCGCAGAACACGCCGCCGATCTCGGCCGCGAGCTTCTCGCCCTTCTCCGCCTGGAGATCGAAGATGGCGACCTTCACGCCCTTGGCGGCAAGCGCCCGCGCGGTCGCTTCGCCAAGGCCGGAGGCACCGCCGGTGACGACGGCGGCGATATTGTTGTCGAGTTTCATCTGTTTCCTCTCAAAAATGCGTGGGCGGGTCAGAGCCGCTCGATGATGGTGACGTTGGCGATGCCGCCGCCCTCACACATGGTCTGCAGACCGTAGCGAAGGCCGCGTTTGTGCAGCGCGTGGACCAGGGTGGCCATCAGCTTGGTGCCCGATGCGCCGAGCGGATGGCCGAGCGCGATCGCGCCGCCATTGACGTTGAGTTTCTCGGGATCGCCGCCGACATGCTTCAGCCAGGCGAGCGGCACGGGCGCGAATGCCTCGTTGACCTCGTACAGGTCGATATCCTCGATCTTCATGCCCGCCCGCTTCAGCGCCTTGTCGGTCGCGAACAGCGGCTCTTCCAGCATGATGACGGGATCGCCGCCGGTGACGGTCAGGTTGTGGATGCGCGCGAGCGGGGTGAGGCCATGCTCCTTCAGCGCGCGCTCGCTGACCACCAGAACCGCGCTGGCACCGTCGCAGATCTGGCTGGCATTGGCTGCGGAGATCGCGCCGCCTTCCTGCAGCAGCTTGACCGAATGAATACCCTCGAAGGTTGCGTCGAAACGGATGCCCTCATCGACGGTGTGGCAGGCCTCGCCCTCGGGTGTCGTGATCTCGAGTCCGACGATCTCGCCCTTGAAATCGCCCCGCTCGGTCGCGGCGGCGGCTCGCCTGTGGCTTTCCAGCGCGTATTGATCGAGCTGGTCGCGGTCGAAGCCATATTTATCGGCGATCATCTGCGCGCCGAGGAACTGGCTGAACTGAACGCCGGGATAGCGCGCCTCCTGCCGCGGCGATTTGGATTTGCCGAGGCCGGCCTGCGCGAACAGCAGGCCGGTCGATCCCATCGGCACGCGCGTCATGCTCTCCACGCCCGAGGCGATCACCACGTCCTGCGTACCGGAGAGCACCGCCTGTGCCGCGAACTGGATCGCCTGTTGGGAGCTGCCGCACTGCCGGTCGATCGACACGGCGGGCACGCTTTCGGGCAGCTTCGACGCCAGCACGGCGCCGCGCCCGATCTGGAAGCCCTGTTCGCCGCCCTGGCTGACACAGCCCATGATGACGTCCTCGATCGCAGCCGGATCGATGCCCGAGCGGTCGACGATCGCGTCGAGCACGGCGCCGCCCATGTCTGCCGGATGCCATCCGGCGAGCTTGCCCCCGCGCTTGCCGCCGGCGGTGCGCACCGCCTCCACGATATAGGCTTCAGCCATGCTCGACTCTCCATAAGGTTCGTATTTGCAACCCATACTTGCCCAATCATCGCGGGTCGGCAAGGGTGGTGGGGCGTACCCAATCGTCGAAATAGGGAGATGCAGGATGAAGGTCACGGATGCCGTAGCGGCACGTCGGTCGGTCCGCGGATTTTTGGAACGGCCGGTCCACGCCGATGTGCTGAAAAGGATCGTGACCGGCGCAGCTCGGGCGGCGACCGGCGGCAATCTGCAGCCCTGGCATGTCGATCTGGTCACCGGCGAGTCGCTCGCCGCGCTGAAGGCGCTGATGATGGCCAGGCTGATGGCTGGCGAGACGGAGGAACATGCCTATGCGATCTACCCGCCTGGCCTGACCGCGCCCTATCGCGACCGGCGCTTCGCGGTGGGCGAGGCGATGTACGCGCATATCGGCATCCCGCGCGAGGACAAGGCAGCGCGGCGGATGTGGTTCGCGCGCAACTTCCAGTTCTTCGGCGCGCCGGCTGCCCTGTTCTGCACGATCGACCGGCAGATGGGCCCGCCGCAATGGGCCGATCTCGGCATGTATCTGCAGAACGTCATGCTGCTGGCGGTGGAAGCCGGCCTCGCGACCTGCGCGCAGGAATGCTGGGCGGTCTATCCGGAGACGATCACCGGCTTCCTCGGTACGCCGCCGGAGCGGATGCTGTTTTGCGGGATGGCAATCGGCTATGAGGATGAGAGCGAACCGGCGAACCGGCTGCGCACCGAGCGGGCGCCGGAAGAGGAATGGCTGACGGTGCATCCTTAATTCCTTTCCTTATTCCTCCCCTGCATCGCGGGGGAGGGGGACCACGAAGTGGTGGAGGGGCTTGGAGCGCGACGAGCGAGCCCTTCGCGTCGGCTCCGCGAATTGCGATGGAGCGTTTCGGGCACGCGCGCCGCGCTCCAAGCCCCTCCACCGCGCGAGCGCGGTCCCCCTCCCCGTTCCGGGGAGGAATTTAGGCAACTGCACCAAGTGCCTCCCTCAACTCCAACTCTGCAATTGACGCTGCACTGCAGCATCGCCACCTGTGGCCGATGCTTGATCCGACCGCGCCGACGCTGCTTGCCGAACCAGACGCACCCGCCCACCGGGTCGGCCTGACTCACCTCGCGCTGGCCGTCGGCGGTTTTGCGATCGGCACCACCGAATTCGCGACGATGAGCCTGGTCCCCGATTTCGCGCGCGACCTGCATATCGATGCGCCGACCGCGGGCCATGTCATCAGCGCCTATGCGCTTGGCGTGGTGGTGGGCGCGCCGACCATCGCGGTGCTCGCCGCGCGTATGTCGCGCCGCACCTTGCTGATCCTGCTTATGGGCTTCTACGCGGTTGCGAACGTGCTGACCGCGCTTTCGCCCAGCTACACCGTGATGATGGGGCTGCGGTTCCTCACCGGCCTTCCGCACGGCGCCTATTTCGGCATTGCGATGCTGGTTGCGGCGTCTTTGGTCCCCCCGGGCAAGCGCACCCAGGCGGTCGCACGGGTGCTGCTTGGGCTGACGGTGGCGACGATCGCCGGGGTGCCGCTGGCCAATTTCCTCGGCCAGACGATCGGGTGGCGCTGGAGCTTCGCCATTGTCGGCGCGCTGGCGCTGCTCACCGCGGCGCTGGTCGCAATCTATGCGCCGCGCGACCAGCCCGACAGGACGCGCAGCCCGCTCGCCGAGCTGGATGCACTGAAGCGCGGGCAGGTGTGGCTGACGCTCGGCATCGGCGCGATCGGGTTCGGCGGGTTGTTCGCGGTCTATACCTATCTCGCTTCGACCCTGACCGAGGTGACCGGCGTATCGCCGCTGATGGTGCCGGTCGCGCTGATGGTGTTCGGCGTGGGCATGACGGCGGGCAATCTCATCATCCCGCGTTATGCCGACCGGGCGCTGATGCCGACGGCCGCGGCATTGCTGGTGTGGAGCCTCGTCGCGCTGGCGCTCTTTCCGTTTGCTGCGCAGAATTTCTGGACGCTGCTGATCGATGTCTGCGCGATCGGCATCGGCGGCGCGCTGGGCACTGTGCTGCAGACGCGGCTGATGGATGTGGCGGGGGATGCGCAAGCGCTGGCGGCGGCACTGAACCATTCGGCGTTCAACGTGGCGAATGCGCTCGGGCCGTGGCTCGGCGGGCTGGCGATCACGGCCGGGTTCGGCTGGACCTCGACCGGCTGGGTCGGGTGCGGGCTCGCGCTGGGCGGGCTGGCGATCCTCGCGGTGTCGGTGAGTCTGGAGCGGCGCTCACTTTAATTCCTCCCCGAGCTTGCTCGGGGAGGGGGACCGTCCGCCTCTTCTGGCGAATGGTGGAGGGGCTTGGAATGCGGAACAGCAGCCCCGCGCCAAGCCCCTCCACCACCCGCTGAAGAAGCGGGCGGTCCCCCTCCCCGTTCCGGCAGGGCTATCGCATTTGAGCGAGAAGCGATGAGAGGTATCCATTGCTCCAGCCAGCGCGTTTGATTTTGGCGCGGATGGAGAGTTTGGCAGGATCGTGCTGGAGCAGGTTGAGGGCGAGCCGGCGTAGCAGGGCAAGGTTTTCGGCGCAGTGGTCGGATCGAGTGTGGATGCGATCTTCCCCGAAGGCGACG
>NZ_JBFUHB010000046.1:0-20365 GCF_056402595.1 Sphingomonas sp. P3_C6 | reverse complement strand
GTTCGATCCCGGTGATGAACCCGCTATGGCCAAGGTCAACGCCGCGCTCGAAGGCAAGACCGACAAGCAGAAAAACCCTCACCCACCAGGCTCGCTCGCGTTCGCCTCGTGGATCTGCGCGCGCCTCGGCGGCTGGACCGGCTATTATGGAAAACCCGGACCCGTCGTCATACTCGAAGGCCTCTTACGCCTTCAGACGATGCTACAAGGATACGCACTATACCATGTGTGAATCTCGTAGGGCCTCCGCCGGGGAACAAAGGATATAACCACCGACTTGTTCGGGGGTCCGTCTCTCAACATGCGAGGCCGTGCTTGCGGCACGATGGATGCCGGAACAAGTCCGGCATGACGGCTGGAGGGTGGCACATGCCCTCCCCCTCATATGGGTCAGAGGCCCAGCTTCTTCTCAAGCCACCGCGCCGCCTCTTCCGGCGACGCCTTATTGTCATCGCGGTCGACCATGTAGTTCGCCTCGCGCATCGCCTCTACGGATACGCGGCCGATCAGGGGCGTGAGGGCATCGACGAAGGCGCGGTCATTTGCGCGCTTCGGCGAGACGAGCAGGATCGCATCATATCCGGGAATCGCGCCCTTCGGATCGGTCAGCACCGTGAGCTTGTCTGCCGCGATGCGGCCGTCCGAGGAGAAGGCCGGGATGACATCCGCCGTACCGCTGGTCAGCGCCCTGAACATGAAGGTCGGCTGATAGGGATGCGCCTCCTTGAAGCGCAGGCCATAGGCGCGCTTCACCGCTGCCCATTCGGGGCGTTCGAGGAACTCGATATCGGTGGCGAGGCGGAGCTGCGGCGCGATCGGCGCCAGATCGGTGATGCTGGCGATGCCGCGACGCGTCGCATCGTCGCCGCGCATGGCGAAGGCGTAGCTGTTCTCGAAGCCCAATGTACCAAGCAGGCGGACGCCGTGCTCGCGCTGCGCCCAGTCGCCCACGCCCTTCACGATTGCGGCGCGGGAGGGCACGTCGATGCGCTTCATGCCGTTGGTCCAGATCGTGCCTGAATAATCGACATAGATATCGATATCGCCGCCGGCGACCGCCGAGAAGGCGACGACCGAGCCGAGTCCCTCGCGATAGTCGACGCGGTAGCCGGCTTTCTCCAGCCGGTGGCCGATGACGCGGGCGAGGATATATTGTTCGGAGAAACCCTTGGCGCCGATCACGACCGTCTCACCGCTTTTGGGCCACAAGGGCGCGAGTGCGACGAGGACGCCCAGCGCCAGCACAGCGGCGGCGGCCCATACACGCCCGAATCGGCGCACTGCGATGCCGCGTTCGATTACCCCAAGCAATGCGTCGACCGCCAATGCGAGCACCGCCGCGGCGAGGCAGCCAGCAAGGACAAGCGCCCAATTCTGCGTCTGGAGGCCCGCGAAGATCATGTCGCCAAGGCTCGGCTGGCCGACCGTGGTGGAGAGAGTCGCCGCGCCGATCGTCCAGACCGCGGCCGTGCGGATGCCGGCCATCAGCACCGGCGCGACTAAAGGCGCCTCGACCAGGCGGAGCTTCTGCCAGGCGGTCATGCCGACGCCGTCGGCTGCCTCGATCACCGCCGGATCGATGCCGGCAAGGCCGGTGACGCCGTTCCTGAGGATCGGCAGCAGCGCGTAGAGGGTCAGCGCGAGCAGCGACGGCAGGAAACCGAGCGCAGGGATGCCGCCCCCGACAAGCGTCGAGAGCGACAGCAGCAGCGGATAGAAGAGCGCGAGCAGGGCGAGCGACGGAATGGTCTGGATCAGGCTGGCGAAACCGAGCGCGATTCGGGCGACGGTGGGCCGGCGGGCTGACAAGATAGCGAGCGGCAGGCTGATGATCAGACCGAGCGCCAGCGCCGACGCGGCGAGCAGCAGGTGCGCGGCGAGCAGGTCGGGCACGCGGGACAGGGCTTCGAAGAACGGGCTCATGCGTCGCCCTCCAGCGCGTGGAGGCGACGGGCCTGTTCGCGCGGCACGGCGACCAGCGCGTCGGCCTCAGCACCGCCCTCCCCGGCCAGCAATGCCCTGGGCGAGGCGTCGGCCACGATTCTTCCGGCCGCCATGACCAGCACGCGGTCGGCGAGCAACAAGGCCTCCGCCATGTCGTGAGTCACCATGATAGTGGTGAGGCCGAGCCGGTCGTGCAGCGCACGAATCGCCGCGCCGAGCTGATCGCGGGTGACCGGATCGAGCGCGCCGAACGGCTCGTCCATCAGCATCAGGCCAGGCGCGGTGGCGAGCGCGCGGGCCACGCCGACACGCTGGCGCTGCCCGCCCGACAGCGCGTCGGGCATGCGCTTGCCGAAATCCCGGGGCAGGTCGACCAGGTCGAGCAGGTCGGCGATTCGGCCGGCACGATCCTTCTCGCCGGCAAGGCGCAGGCCGATGCCGATATTCTCCGCGACGCTCATATGCGGGAACAGGCCGATATTCTGGAAGACATAGCCGATCCGGCGGCGAAGCGCATAAGGCTCGGCGCCCGTGACATCCTCGCCGGCAATGGCGATTCGGCCTGCGCCCGGCTCGATCAGGCGATTGACCATCTTGAGCAGGGTCGATTTGCCCGATCCCGAGGCGCCGACCAGCGCGACGAAGCTGCCACCCGCGATCTCCAGTGAAACCGAATCGACCGCAATGGTACCTCCATAGGATTTGGAGACCCCGTCAAAGGCGACAGACGGCCCGGCCCGGTGCGTTTCTGCTGGCATCGGTGCAGGTTGTGCGGAAAGGTGCCGGCCGTCAAATCAAGTCCGTCACCCGGACTTGTTCCGGGGTCCATCGGTCCAAAGGCGCAAGGCTCGGGGTGAAATGATGTCGGAACCGGTCCGGCATGACGGCGGAGGGGAAGCGTATATGGCGCAGAAATCGATCTTCATCACCGGCGGCGGATCGGGCATCGGCCAGGCGACGGCCAAGCTGTTCGCGAGCCGCGGCTGGCGTGTCGGGCTGGCCGATGTGAACGCCAGGGGGCTGGCCGAAACCGCGGCGATGCTGCCCGCCGGCATGGCCGAGACCTATGTGATGGACGTGCGCGACCGCGACGCCTGGGCCGCGAACCTCGATGCCTTCACCGCACCGACCGGCGGCAGGCTCGACGTGCTGTTCAACAATGCCGGGATCGGCACGGGCGGGCCGCTCGCCGAGATGAGCTTCGAGGATATCGACCGGACCGTTTCGATCAACCTGATGGGCCCGCTGAACGGCGCGCGGATCGGTTATGCCTATCTCGCCCGGACGCCGGGATCGTGCCTGCTCAACACCGCGTCCGCGTCGGCGATCTATGGGGCGTCGGGGCTCACGCCCTATTCGATGACCAAGTTCGGCGTGCGCGCTATGAGCGAGGCGCTCGACGGGGAATGGTATGGCGCAGGCATCAGAGTGCGCTCCCTCGTGCCGGGCTTCATCGAGACTCCCTTGCTCAACGAGCCGGTCGGGGGATCGAACCAGTCGATCCGTGAGACGGTGACCGCGGCCGGCCTCGAGCTGACACCGGTGAGCGACGTCGCCCAGGCGGCGTGGGACGCGGTGCATGGCAATGCCGTCCACACCTATGTCGGCAAGACCGCGCGGCGCATGGCGTTCGCGGCGCGGTGGATGCCGGGCACGTTGCGCAAGATGATGCGGCGCGGGGTCGCGGCGGGGTAGGAGCGCTCCCCATCTGCTTCAAAGCGAGGGATTGTGGCCTGTTCGCGCACCCGTTCATTTTCCGCCGTCATGCCGGACTTGTTCCGGCATCCACTGTTCCGCAAACTCGCCCCTTGCAAGGTGCGCGGCACGGTGGGCCCGGAACAAGTCCGTGGTGACGGGTTATCTGGCCTGATCGACTCCGGCCTCGACGGTCAATCCACCAGCAGGTCGATCGCCGTCGCCATGTCGACATCGCGCTGCGAGAGGCCGGCGGCGTCATGGGTGGTCAGCAATATCTCGACCCGGTTCCAGACATTCGACCATTCGGGGTGATGGTCCGCCTTTTCCGCGAGCAGCGCGACGCGTGTCATGAAGGCGAAGGCTTCGCTGAAATCGGCAAAGGTGAAGGTACGGGTGATCGCGTCTCGGGCTTCGTCGAAATCCCACTCGTCGAGTTCGTCCAGCGCACCGGCGCGCTCCTCCTCGGTCAACTGCTCGATCGTCACCTTTTTCCTCCTGCTGGCACTTCGCGCACCTTCATCCTAAGGCATAGTCCATGCCAGCATCCGTTCAACCGCACACCGCGCCCGATGCCGATACGATCCGCGCGATCGCCCTGAAAGCGCTGAACGCGCTGCCTGCGGAATTTCGCGCGCATCTGGGCGATGTCGTGCTGATCGTCGAGGAATTCGCCGACGAGGAAACGCTCGACGCGCTCGGCATCGAGCATCCGCTCGACCTGTCCGGACTCTATCACGGGCGGCCGGTGGGCGAGAAATCCTCGATGGAATCGGGTTCGCTCCCCGACCGCATCCATCTATACCGCCGCGCGATCCTGGAGGAATGGATAGAGACCGGGGTCGGTCTCGACGAGCTGGTCGCGCATGTGATGATCCATGAGGTGGGCCATCATTTCGGCCTGTCCGACGACGACATGCATGCGCTCGAGGACATGGTCGGCAACGAAGGATCGGGCGAGGCGTGACGAACGCGCTCGCGTTCCGGGACGTGACCTGCGCACGCGGCGGGCGGGTGCTGTTCGAGGGGATGTCCTTTGCGATTCCGGCGGGCGGCGCGGCACTCGTCACCGGGCCGAACGGCGTGGGCAAATCGAGCCTGATCCGGGTTGCCGCCGGGCTGCTCACACCGGCGCAGGGTGCGGTCGAGGGGCCGGCGGCGCGGGCGCTGATGGCCGAGGCAGCCGCGCTCGATGCCGAGCGGCGGCTGGGCAGCGCGCTTCGCTTCTGGGCGGCGCTCGATGACGAACAAGCCGATGTCGGCACCCGGGTCGATGCTGCGCTCGGAGCGACCAACCTGAGCGCCCTGGCCGAGGTGCCGGTGCGGTTGCTCTCGACCGGGCAGCGGCGCCGCGCCGCGCTGGCGCGGGTGGTCGCGAGCGGGGCGTCGTTATGGCTGCTCGACGAGCCGGCTAACGGGTTGGACGATGCCAGTGTCCGGCTTCTCGAAGGCCTGATCGAATCGCACCGCGCAGGCGGCGGGGCGGTGCTGGTCGCCACGCATTTGCCGATCGCAGTGCCCGATGCCGTGCCGATCGCGCTGGGGGCCGCATGAAGCCGTTCCTAACCCTTGTCGCGCGCGATCTCGGCCGGGCCTGGGCCGGCGGGAGCGTGACCTACACGCTCGCCTTTTTCCTGTTGGTCGCGATCCTGTTTCCCTTTGCGATCGGGCCCGATGCGGCGCTGCTGGCGCGGGTCGGCGGCGGGGTGATCTGGGCCGCGGCATTGCTCGCCGCGCTGATGCCGGTCGAGCGGCTGATCGGGCCTGACGCGGAAAGCGGTGTGCTCGACCAGTGTGCGGTGCGCGGGCTCAGCATGGCGAGCGTCGCGGCGGCGAAGATCGCGGCGCACTGGCTTGCGTTCGGGCCGCCGCTGATGCTGGCGGCGGTGATCGCGGCGGGGTTGCTCGACCTGTCGGGCGAGACGGTGCTGCGGGTCGAGCTGGGCCTGCTGATCGGGACGCCGGGGCTGGCGGCGCTGGCTGTGGCTACCTCAGCCCTGGTGTCGGGGCTGCGTGGGGCCGGGGCGGTCGCCGGGCTGGTGATGCTGCCGCTGGCGGTGCCGCTGCTGATCTTCGGCGCCGGGTCGATCGATGGCGGGATGGGCGCGGTGAAGCTGCTGGCGGCGGTGAGTCTGACGCTGGTGGCCGGGGCGCCGTTCGTGGCTGGCGCGGCGATGCGGGCCGGGATGGAGTGATGCTTCTCCCCTCCCCTTCAGGAGAGGGGCTGGGGGTGGGCTCGCGCTCACCGCGAGCGGCGCGTTTGGTTTTGGCCGGGCGCCCACCCCTCGGTCCCCTCCCGCAAGCGAGAGGCTAAGAAGAAGGTCAACGCGACCACCTCGCCCAGATCGCGGTCGGGAGCAGCAGCCCGCGCGCTTCTTCGCGAACCGCCAGTTCGCCCGCCTCGACCTTGCCGCCGAGATCGCCGAGCGCCTGGTTGAGCAGTTCCCCGATAGCCAGCGCCGACATGCGCACCGCGTAGACCGTCAGGAACAGGAAGCGCGATTCGCTGTCGAGCAGCTTGCGGCAATCGGCGATCAGGCCGGGTAGCCCTTCCTCGAGCTTCCACACCTCCCCCTCCGGCCCGCGACCGAATTTGGGCGGGTCGAGCAGGATGCCGTCATAGCGACGGCCGCGCCTGACCTCGCGGGCGATGAACTTGGTCGCGTCGTCGGTCATCCAGCGGATCGGCTTGTCGGCCATGCCGGAGAGCACCGCGTTGGCGCGGGCCGCCTCGACCGATTTCTTGGAGGCGTCGACATGGACCATCTTCACGCCCTTCGCCGCCATGGCGAGCGTGCCGACGCCGGTATAGCCGAACAGGTTGAGGCATTCAGGCGCCTCCCCCGCGGCCAGCTTGTCGGCGACCTGCTCGCGCATCCAGCTCCACACCGGCGCCATGTCCGGGAAGAAGCCGAGATGCCGGAAAGGCGTGGTGCTGGCCTGGAAGGTCACCTGGTCCCATTTGAGCGGCCAGCCGTCGCGCGGGACAGGCTCGGCGAATTCCCAGCGGCCGCCGCCATCCTCGTCCGAGCCGGGCACGAATTCGGCCTGGGCGCGCCAGTCGTCGCTGGCCGGGGCCCAGAGCGCCTGGCCTTCAGGGCGGATGAAACGGAAACGGCCATAGCGTTCGAGCTTGCGGCCATTGCCCGAGTCGATGAGGCCGTAATCGGCCCAGGGTTCGCCGATGAGCGTTTCGAGCTTCACGCTCCCCTCCCCATCAGATCGCCACCGCCCGCTCGGCGATGTAGCCGGTGACCGCGTCGAAGGTGCCGGGCAGGGTCGCATAGCGCTCTTCGCGGTCGAACAGGTCGCCGATTCGCGCGGGCAGCGACGGGCGGAGGCCGGTCGCGCGTTCGACCGCGTCGCCGAACTTCGCCGGGTGCGCCGTCGCCAGCGTCACCACGGGCACATCGGCGGGGAGGCCGGCACGGCGGGCGGCGGCGAGGCCGATCGCGCTGTGCGGATCGATCACCTGGCCCGAACCGTCACAGGCCCAGCGCATCGCCAGCGCCATGTCGTCGAGATCGATCCGGTCGCTGGCGAACAGGCCGGCCGCACCTTCGCGCTGGGCGTTGGTGAGGCGCATCGCCTTGGTCGATTCGAACCCATGCATCTGATCGCGCGTCGCATTGCCGTCACGACCGCCGAGATCGAACAACAGGCGTTCGAAATTGCTCGACACCTGGATGTCCATCGAGGGGCTCGGCGTGGGCACGACAGTGCCCTGCGAATAATCGCCTTGGGCGAGCGCGCGGTGGAGGATGTCGTTGACGTTGGTCGCGACGACCAGCTTCGCGACCGGCAGGCCCATCTTCGCCGCGACATAGCCGGCGAAGACGTCGCCGAAATTGCCGGTCGGCACCGAGAAGGCGACGGGGCGATCGGGCGCGCCGAGCCGGACGGCGGCGTAGAAATAATAGACAACCTGCGCCATCAGCCGGGCCCAGTTGATCGAGTTGACCGCCGACAACTGGAACCTGCCCGAGAAGCCGGGGTCGTTGAACATCGCCTTCACCAGCGCCTGGGCATCATCGAAGCTACCATCGATCGCGATGTTGTGGATGTTGGGCGCGAGCACCGTGGTCATCTGGCGGCGCTGCACGTCCGATACGCGGCCATTGGGGTGGAGCATGAACACGTCCACGCCGGCGCGGCCGGCCAGCGCGTCGATCGCGGCGGAGCCGGTGTCGCCCGAGGTGGCGCCGACGATCGTCACATGCTTGTCGGAGCCGGCAAGGAAACGCTCGAACAGCAGGCCGAGCAGCTGGAGCGCGACATCCTTGAAGGCCAGCGTCGGGCCGTGGAACAGTTCGAGCAACCAGTGCTGGTGATCGAGCTGGACGAGCGGCGTCACCGCATTGTGCGAGAAACGGCCATAGGCCTGGGTGCACAGGGCGCGCAGCTCCTCGCGGGACAAGGTGCCTTCGACGAAGGGCGCCATCACCGCGACGGCAGTGTCGACATAGGAAAGGCCGCGGAGTGCCGCGATCTCGTCCCGGCTCAGACTCGGCCAGGTTTCGGGCACATAAAGGCCACCATCGCTGGCGAGACCGGCGAGCGTGACCTGTTCGAAATCGAGGACGGGTGCCGCCCCACGGGTGCTGATGTAGCGCATGGCCGTTGCGCCTAACCGCGGCGCGGCAAAGTCACAAGCATATCAACTTTTGGCAGCGTCAACTTTCAGGCGGCGTCGCAGGGCTATTCCGTAGATCACGCCGGCAACCAGCGCGAACAGGAACCATTGCACCGCATAAGCGAGATGGTTGTTGGGGACCGACGCCAGATCGGGTTGCGGATTCGCGTCGAGCCCGGCCACCGGCGGATCGGCCACCAGCATCAGCGTCTTGGGCTGGCGCGAGAACCAGGTTGCGATCATCGGCCGGTGATCCGGCGCGTGCGAGATATACCCCGTCACCTCGCCGCCCTTCCAGGCCGGCTTGGCATCGGGCGCCCTGGCCACGCCCATCAGCACGGTGAGCCCCGGCCCCTCGGCGCCAGTGCGGCATTCGGCAATCTGGCGCCAGCCGGTCCGCCCGGCGGCATTGCGCCCGCCCTCGACCTTGAAGCCGACCGGCTCCAGGCAGAAGGCGCTGGCGCGGCGGAACAACAGGGTATCGTCGACCGGAATGCGCGGAAAGGCGATCGGCGGCAGCGAGCGATTCGCCGCAAGCTGCAAGAGCAGCGCTTCTTTCTGCCCCTTGCGTTCGAGCTGCCAGATACCGAGCGCGATCATCGCGACGATGGCGAGGCCGACCACGATCGTGGCGATAACGGGGAAGCGCGGCTTCATTTGTCGGCGATCCGGCCCTCGCGCGCCGAGTTGCGATACTCGAAGGCAAGCAGCGCGCCCTTGGCGACGCGAAGCGATCCGGTCACCGCGACCGCCGCCAGGGGAATCAGGATCAACGCCAGCAGCCAGAGCGGCGGCTCGACGGTCAGCTGGAGCGTCACAGCGACGCCGACGAGCAACCCGCCGATGATCAGCGTAAGAAATGCGGCAGGACCGTCGCCCACATTGAACTGGCTGAAATCCAGCCCGCAGGCGCCGCATCGATCGGCGAATTTGGTCATGCCGGCAAACAGCGTCGTGCTGCCGCACCGCGGACACAGACCCTTGATCGCCACGTCAGCGGGCGCGGGGCTGGACGAGAAGCCAGGCTCAGGCGTGACCGACGCACCATGGATCGGGTCGCATGTCGACGGGGACGCCGGGCGCGTCCGGCGCGGGGTAGCGAAGCTTGAAGGTGAAAGCCTGGTCGCTTGGACCGAACCGGTCGATCAGCCAGAGGCGGGCGAACGCTTCATCGATCGTGGGTGTGGTCTCTGCGGGGATCCACCAGAGCGCCTGATAGGCGCCATCGAATCGATCGAACCAACTACGACGCTGCGCCATCACCGGCGTATGGGCGCTGCGATAGACATAGTCGAACAGCGAGTCGGCATCCGCCCAGACCGACATGTTGACGATCAGCCTGGGATCGGGGGTCGGCTGCAGGTCGGTGGCGCTGTTGCCCTCCCCTTTCAGCCGCCAGACGAATCCAGCACTTGCTTCGGCAAGCGCGTTGATCCGGTCGAGTTCCTCGAAGAAGCCGGCGACCTGCGGGTCATCGGCCGGCGCAACGAGCCGACCGATATTGACCTGTGCAAGATGCCAGCGTGCCGTCACGCCGGCTTAGCCGCCATGGACCGGCGCGCCCCAGCCGCCCCAGACATAGATGGAGACGAACAGGAACAGCCACACCACGTCGACGAAGTGCCAGTACCAGGCGGCCGCTTCGAAACCGAAATGCTGGCGCGGGGTGAAGTCACCCTTGTACGCACGGACCAGGCAGATGATCAGGAAGATCGTGCCGATAATGACGTGGAAACCGTGGAAACCGGTCGCCATGAAGAAGGACGCGCCATAGTTGATCCCCTGGAACGGGAACGGCGCTTCCGAATATTCATACGCCTGGATCGACGAGAAGAGCAGGCCGAGGATGATCGTCAGCCACAGGCCCTTGAGCACGCCGTCGCGGTTGCCCACGCCGAGCAGGCCCCAGAGACCGGTCTTCTCGCCACCGCGCTGATTGTGGATCAGCGCATGGTGCGCCCAGGTCACCGTGGTGCCCGAGGTCAGCAGGATCAGCGTGTTGAGCAGCGGGAACTTGAAGGCGTCGATCACCTCGATGCCCTTGGGCGGCCAGGTGCCGCGGGCCGCGTCGGCGATCAGGCTGACGGTGCCGTCGGCGATCTGCACCGGTGCCGGGAAGAGCGAGAAGTCGAAGAACGCCCAGAACCAGCCGACGAAGAACATCACTTCCGAGGCGATGAACAGGATCATGCCGTAGCGCAGGTGGAGCTGCACGACGGGCGTATGATCGCCGGCATGCGCCTCGCGGATCACATTGCCCCACCAGGAGAACATGGTGAGCAGCACGGCCGCGACGCCGAGGAAGAAGATCACGCCGCCGCCGATGCCGAACACGCTGCCGGAATGCATCCACATGATGCCACCGATCGCCATGGTGAGCGCCGAGAAGGAGCCGACGAACGGCCAGATATCGGGTGGCAGGATATGATATTCGTGGTTCTTGGCGCCGGCCATTCTTCGGTCCCCGTTATTAGGCTGTCGACAACGCTCTAGCTTGCGGCTTTCGCGGAATCCACAGGGTAAAAAGTGTAGCTGAGCGTGATATTCTTCACGTCGGCCGCATCCGGATCGGTGAGGATCTTCGGGTCGACGAAGAAGATGACCGGCATGCGCGCGGTCTCACCCGGCTTCAGCGTCTGCTGCGTGAAGCAGAAACACTGGATCTTGGTGAAATATTTGCCGGCCTGGGCTGGCGTCACGTTATAGGTCGCGGTGCCGGTGATCGGCTTGTCACTGGTGTTCGTCGCGGTGAAGAACGCCATGTCCCGCGCGCCGATGGCGATCGTTTCCGACGGCACTTCGGGTTTGAAGACCCAGGGCATCTTGGGCGCGACATTGGTATCGAAATCGATTCGTACCTGCGCGTCCCCGACGGCGCCCGGCGCTACCAGCACGCGCTGGGTCGTGCCGTTGAGGCCGGTCGCCTCGCAGAACATGCGATACAGGGGCACGCTCGCATAGCCGAGCCCGGTCATGCAGCACACGCCTACGCCGGCGAGGATCGCGGTACGGAGCTTGCGGGTCAATGCGCGACCCCCGCCTTGATCTTCACGATGCTGATCGCGAACACCAGGATGACGAATGCGCCGAGCAGCACCGCCATGACGATGGAGCGCGAGCGCTGGCGCGCGCGGATCTGATCGTCGTCATGTTGCATCAGCCGACCCACCTGTCGACGACCAGCGCGCCGAATAGAATGAAGAGATAGAGGATCGACCAGGCGAACAGCCGCTTTTCCGGCTTCATCGTGTCGCCGGTGCTAGTCGTGCGCAGGCTGACCTGAAGCGCGAGCGCCGCGAAGACCAGCGTCGTGGCGATGGCGACCGCTCCGTAGATCATGCCCGTCAGGTGAAGCGCCCAGGGCGCGATCGCCACCGCCGCCATCGGAATGGTATAGAGGCCGATCTGCAGCCGCGTCGTGCGCTCGCCCGCCACGACGGGCAGCATCGGCACGCCGGCGGCGGCGTAATCGGATTTCATGAACAGCGCGAGCGCCCAGAAATGCGGCGGCGTCCACAGGAACACCAGGGTGAACAACAGCACCGGCAGGGTGGCGACGTCACCCGTCGCGGCGGCCCAGCCGATCAGCGGCGGGAAAGCGCCCGCGGCGCCGCCGATGACGATGTTCTGCGGCGTCCGGCGCTTCAGCCAGACGGTATAGACCAGAACGTAGAACAGGATCGACACGGTGAGGATCGCGGCGGCGAGCACGTTCACCGCCAGCCCCATCAGGATCACCGAAAAGGTGGCGAGCCCGACGCCGAAATGCAGCGCCGATTGCCGGTCCATGCGACCGGCCGGCAGCGGCCGGCGCGCCGTCCGCTTCATCACGGCGTCGATATCGGCCTCATACCATTGATTGAGCGCGCCCGCCGCGCCTGCCCCGAGGGCGATGCACAGGATCGCGGTGAAGCCGAGCACGGGATCGATCCCGACCGGCGCCGCCAGCATCCCGCACAGGCCGGTGAAAACGACGAGCGTCATCACCCGCGGCTTCGTGAGCGCGAGGAAATCGCGCCAGTCGGCGGGGAGCATGAGAGGCTGTGCGGTCGTCGTGTTCATCTGTTTAACTCTCCCCTCCCGCTTGCGGGAGGGGTCGGGGGTGGGCTCGCGCTATCCGCGCACGTTACGTTCATGGTGAGCGGGAGCCCACCCCTAGCCCCTCCCGCAAGCGGGAGGGGAACTCAGTCGGTGCCGCCGCGGGCGGCGCCGGTCGTCAGTCGATGCGCGGCAGCGTCTCGAACTGATGGTATGGCGGCGGGCTCGACAGGGTCCATTCGAGCGTCGTCGCGCCTTCGCCCCAGGGGTTGTCGCCAGCCTTCTTGCCCGCGAACAGCGACCAGATGATGTTGACGAAGAACACCAGCATCGAGAGCGCCATGATCGCGTAGCCGATCGAGGCCATGTGGTTGAAAAACGCGTATTCTGGATTGTAGTCGGGGATACGCCGCGGCATGCCCTGAACGCCCAGGAAGTGCATCGGGAAGAACATCACGTTCACGCCGATGAAGAACACCCAGAAGTGCACCTGACCGAGGAACTCGTTGTACATCCGGCCCGACATCTTCGGGAACCAGTAATAGAAACCCGCGAACAGGCTGAACACCGCACCGAGCGACAGCACGTAGTGGAAGTGCGCCACCACGTAATAGGTGTCCTGCATGATGTCGTCGACGCCGCCATTGGCGAGCACGACGCCGGTCACGCCACCGACGGTGAACATGAAGATGAAGCCGATTGCCCAGACCATGGGAGTCTTGAAGCTGAGCGAGCCGCCCCACATCGTCGCGATCCAGGAGAAGATCTTGATGCCGGTCGGGACCGCGATGACCATCGTCGCGGCGGTGAAGTACATCTTCACGTTCACGCTGAGGCCGGTGGTGAACATGTGGTGCGCCCACACGACGAAGCCGACCACGCCGATCGCGACCATGGCATAGGCCATGCCGAGATAGCCGAACACCGGCTTCTTCGAAAAGGTCGAGATGATGTGGCTGATCATGCCGAAGCCCGGCAGGATCATGATGTACACCTCGGGGTGGCCGAAGAACCAGAACAGATGCTGGTACAGGACGGGGTCGCCGCCGCCGGCCGGATCGAAGAAGGTGGTGTGGAAGTTGCGGTCGGTGAGCAGCATGGTGATCGCCGCGGCGAGAACCGGCAGCGAGAGCAGCAGCAGGAAGGCGGTGACCAGCACCGACCAGGCGAACAGCGGCATCTTGTGCAGCGTCATGCCCGGCGCGCGCATGTTGAAGATGGTGGTGATGAAGTTGATCGCACCCAGGATCGAGCTGGCGCCCGCAAGGTGGAGCGACAGGATCGCCATGTCGACCGAAGGCCCGGGCTCGCCATAAGTGGAGAGCGGCGCATAGACCGTCCAGCCGGTGCCCGCGCCGCCGAAGAAGGGTGACGAGAACAGCAGGATGAAGGCCGGAACCAGCAGCCAGAAGCTGATGTTGTTCATGCGCGGGAAGGCCATGTCCGGCGCACCGATCATGATCGGAACGAACCAGTTGCCGAAACCGCCGATCATGGCCGGCATGACCATGAAGAACACCATGATCAGGCCGTGGGCGGTGATCAGAACGTTCCAGAAATGGAGCGATTCGTCGAGGCTCTGCGCGCTGCCGTGGAACCAAGTGGCCCAATAGCCGAGATACTGGATACCGGGCTCAGCCAGCTCAAGACGCATCAGGCCAGAAATGCCGCCGCCGACGATGCCGGCGAAGATCGCGAAGATCAGATAGAGGGTGCCGATGTCCTTGTGGTTCGTCGACATGAACCACCGCGCGAAGAACGCGGGCTTGTGATCGGCATCGTGATGCGCGTGATCGTCATGATGCGCTTCGAACGCAGACGGGTGAAGGGCGGTGTCGGTCATTGTCTTACTGTCCAGCGTTGCCGGCGCCGGCGGTGTTAGCCGTGGCAGCCTGATTGGTAGCGGGAGCGGCGCTGGTCGCGTTCTCGACCGGTCCGGTGGCATTTTCGGTGACCGTCTCGGCCGCCGGTGCAGGGGCTGCAGCCGCCGCAGCCGCCGGCTTGGCGGCGCCGGGCATCGTGCCACCCTTTGCCTTCACCCAGGCGGCGAACACCTCGGGCTTCACCGCAACGACGGTGATCGGCATGAAGCCATGGCGCGCGCCGCACAGTTCGGAGCACTGGCCGAAATAGACGCCTTCCTTCTCGATGGTGAAGCTCGTCTCGTTCAGGCGGCCGGGGATGGCGTCGAGCTTGATCCAGAACGCCGGGATCGCCCAGCTGTGGATCACGTCGTTCGCGGTGGTGATCAGGCGGATCGGCGTGTTGATCGGCAGGACCACGCGGTTGTCGGTCGCCAGCAGCTTGGGACCGTCGTCGTCGGTGCGGAAACGCTCGCCCGGCTGAACCTGATCCTTTTCCTTCAGCATGTTCGAGGTGATCTCGAACCCGCCATTGTCCGGATACTGATAGGTCCAGTACCACTGGTTGCCGATCGCCTTCAACGTGATGGCATTGGCCGGGGCCGGCTTGTACTGCGCGGCGAGCAGCCCGATCGAGGGCGCGGCGATCAGCGCGAGGATAATGACCGGGACCGCAGTCCAGATGATCTCGATGAAGGTGTTGTGCGAGGTCTTGGACGGCACCGGGTTCGCAGAGCGGCGATAGCGGAACATCACCCAGAGCAGCAGGAACAGCACCAGGACCGAGATGGCGACGATCACCGGGAACAGGATGGCATCATGGAACCAGTGGGCGCGGCGGCCATTCGGGGTCACTTGGGCCTGAAGCCACCAATGGCCGTCGACCGGCATGCCGACGCCGGTGACCGGCTTCACGTCCGGGCCACCGTCGAGCACGAGCATCGGATCGGTCGGCGCGGCGGCGGTCGGAGTCACTGCGGCAGGCGCAGCCCCGGTCGTCGGCGCAGCATTGGTCGTTGCCGGAGCCGCCGTGGTGGTTGGCGTTGCCGCCTGTGGCGCCGGCGCCGCGGCATAACCGATACCCGCTATCGCGAGTCCGGCCGCTAGCACGATCGACTTCAACCCCTTACTGCGCATGCGTCTCGTCACCCCTGATTGCGCCTTTCCATCCATGGCGCGCGAGCGGGAATACGCTCGTTGCGATGGGCCTATACGCGGGAGGTGCTGGTGTCTCAAGCGTGTCGGGGCGTTTTTTGCCATCCCGCCGGTTGTGGGCGTTGCGCGGCCCCTGTGGGGCTCCTATCAACCGCACGCTTTCACGAAAGACAGCGCAGATGACCGACGACGAAATCCTGGCCGAGTTCCGTGCCGCCGACGCCCTGCTGGAGGGACATTTCATCTTGTCCTCCGGGCTGCGCTCCTCGCGCTATCTGCAATGCGCGCGTGTGCTGATGGACCCGGCCCGCGGCGCGCGCCTCTCGACCGAGCTGGCGACACGCATCCCGACTGAAATCCGCTCGCGTATCGACGTCGTGGTGTCGCCGGCGATGGGCGGCGTGATCGCAGGACACGAGATGGCGCGCGCGCTCGGCGTCGAGGCGATGTTCCTCGAACGGCCCGACGGCGTATTCGAGCTGCGCCGCGGTTTCCGCCTCACCCCCGGCGCGAAGGTGCTGATGATGGAGGACGTGGTCACCACCGGCCTCTCATCCCGTGAGGCGATCGCGGCGATCGGCCGCGCCGGCGGCGAGACGATCGCCGCGGCTTCGCTGGTCGATCGGTCGGGCGGCACTGCCGATCTGGGCGTGCCCTTCTTCCCGCTGATCAGGGTCGACGTGCCGACCTACAATGCCGAGTCGCTGCCGCCCGAGCTGGCGGCGCTGCCCGCGATCAAGCCGGGCAGCCGGGCTGCGGCATGACCGATTTGCTGCGGCTYGGCGTCAATATCGACCATGTCGCGACCGTCCGGAATGCGCGCGGGGCGGGGTATCCCGACCCGGTCCGCGCCGCGCTGCTCGCCGCCGAGTCTGGCGCCGACGGCATCACCGCGCATCTGCGCGAGGATCGGCGGCATATCACCGATGACGATATCGCCCGGCTTTCCGAACAGCTGACCATCCCGCTCAACCTGGAGATGGCCGCGACCGACGAGATGCTCGCCATCGCGCTGCGCCACCGGCCGCACGCGGCCTGTATCGTGCCGGAGAAGCGCGAGGAGCGCACCACCGAGGGCGGCCTCGACGCGGCCGGACAGCATAACCTGCTGGCACCGTTGGTAAGCCAGCTTGGCGCGGCGAAGATACGCGTATCGCTGTTCATCGAGCCCGATGCGCGCCAGATCGAGGCGGCGCTGCGCCTCGGCGCGCCGGTGGTCGAGCTGCATACCGGGCGTTATGCCGAGCTTGAGGGCGAGGCGCAGGCGGAGGAGTTGCGCCGCCTGTCCGATGCCGCCGCGCTGGCTGCGAAGAACGGGATCGAGGTGCATGCCGGGCATGGCCTGACCTATGACAATGTCGCGCCGATCGCCGCGATCAGGCAGGTGCGGGAACTGAACATCGGGCATTTCCTCGTGGGCGAGGCGATGTTCGTCGGACTGGGCGAAGCGGTGCGCAGGATGCGGGCGGCGATGGATTCGGCGCGGTGAGAGGCTGCTCTTCTTCCCCCCTCCCGCTTACCACCGAAGGTAACGTGCGTGATAGCGCGAGCCCCCCCCTGCCCGCTCCCGCAAGCGGGAGGGGGTAAAGTGATCATCGGTCTCGGCTCCGACCTGTGCAATATCGAGCGGATCCAGGCGTCGCTCGATCGATTCGGCGACCGCTTCGAGAACCGCGTGTTCACCGAGATCGAGCGCGCCAAGGGCAATCGCCGCCCCTTCACCAAGGCAGGCACGCTGGCCAAGCGCTTCGCCGCAAAGGAGGCTTTCTCCAAGGCGGTCGGCACCGGGTTCAAGCGCGGCGTCTTCATGAAGGATATCGGCGTGATCAACGCGCCGTCGGGCGCCCCGACACTGGCGCTGACCGGCGGCGCCCGGGCGAGGCTTGACGCGCTGACCCCCGCGGGCCACGTCGCCCATGTACATCTGACGCTAACAGACGATCATCCATGGGCTCAGGCTTTCGTGGTGATCGAAGCGATCAGGGCCGAGTAGGACATTGAAATGAGTGAGGAGTTGGCGTTGGAGGGAGTGCCCGAGCAGCAGGCCGCGCCCGCGCCCGAAAAGACCGGGAAACGCCCCACGACCGACTGGTGGGGTGAGGTCAAGGGTATCTTCTGGCTGATTCTGGCGGTGCTCGGCTTTCACAGCTTCATCGCCAAGCCCTTCTACATCCCGTCCGAATCGATGCTGCCCGGCCTTCAGGTCGGCGATCAGCTGATCGTGACCAAATATGCCTATGGCTGGTCGTTCGTCTCGCCCACCATCCCCAATCCAGTTGCGATGTTCCGCAGCCTGGTGCTGCGCCAGGAGGTCGAGAGCTGGGGCGTGCAATTGCCCTTCGTCCATGGCCGGCTGTTCGGGAAGATGCCCGAGCGCGGCGATGTCGTGATCGTCACGCCGCCGACCCGCAACACCGATTATATCAAACGCCTGATCGGCCTGCCGGGCGACCGGCTGCAGGTGATCGAGGGCACCGTCTTCATCAACGGCGTCGCCGTGAAGCGCGGCCCGCCACACGACGCGATGATCCCGGTCGACGCCAAGACGGTGTGCGATCCCGAGCAATATCCCGGTGCGCTCCAGACCGGCCCGGACGGCAAGCAATATTGCCGCCTGACGCTCGTCACCGAGACGCTGCCCAATGGCCGGCATTACGACACGGTCGAGAGCGGCCCGAGCGACGGTGACAATTACGGACCGATCACGATCCGCCCCAACCATGTGTTCCTGATGGGCGACAATCGCGACCATAGCGCAGACAGCCGTTTCGCCGTGGCGGCGATGGGCCTGGGCGGCGACGTGCCCTGGGAGAATCTGGGCGGCCGCGCCGAGTTCATCACCTTCTCCAAGAGCGGCAACGGGACGTGGAATCCCCTCACCTGGGGGCAGAGCTTCCGGCCGGGCCGCGCCGGCACCTCGCTTCACGCGGCACGGGATAAACCGAAGGAATGACCATGGCGAAGGAAACCGCAGCGATCGACCCCGAACCCGGCCCGAACGAGCTGCGCGATCCCTTCGTCCGCAAGGAGCTGAAACGCGCGACCGTCTGGCTCGGCCTCGCCGCGGCGATGGCGCTGGTTGTGGTGCTGATCCAGCCGATCCTGATCATCTTCGGCGGCCTCGTCTTTGCCGCGATGCTCGACGGCGGCGTCCGCCTGCTCGGTCGCGTGCTGCCGATCGGGCGCGGGCTGCGCCTGCTGATCGTGATGCTGTGTGCCGTCATCTTCGTGCTCGGCGTCTTCTACATGACCGGCGTTCAGGTCGCGGCGCAGGCCGAGCAGCTGCGTGTTACGCTCGAGGTGCAGGGGAACCGGCTCGTCTCCTGGGCATCGGGCATGGGCCTGATGCCGGGGCGTGCAGATGTGAACGGCCTGATCCAGCAGGCGATGGGCTCCTTCGGGAAACTCACCTCCTGGGTCGGCACCGCCCTCGGCGCGCTGACCAGCCTGTTCATGGTGCTGGTGATCGGCCTGTTCATCGCGATGGAGCCGAAGATCTACGATCGCGGGCTGCAATGGATGGTGCCGTCCGACATGCGCGGCGAATTCGCCATCACCATCGAGCGTATGGCCGCGACGATGCGCCGGCTGCTCGCCGGGCGGCTGGCCGGCATGTTGTTCGAAGGGGTGCTGACCTGGCTCTGCCTGTGGGCGGTGGGTGTGCCGATGGCGCTGCTGCTCGGCATCCTGACCGGGCTGCTCGCCTTCATCCCCAATATCGGCGCCTTCACCAGCGGTGTGCTGATGATCGCGGTCGGCTTCAGCGCCGGGGTCGATACCGGCCTCTGGGCGATCGCCGTCTATTTCGGCGTGCAGACCTTCGACGGCTATGTCGTCATCCCGATGGTGGCGCGGCGTACGGTCGACCTGCCCCCTGCCCTGACCCTCTCGTCGCAGATTCTGGCGAGCACCCTGTTCGGCGTGCTCGGCCTCGCGCTCGCCGATCCGATCGTGGCGATGATCAAGGTAGCGCTCGAACGCAATTCGGAGCGGGCGATCGAATCGGATGCGGCGTGATCCTCTATGACTATTGGCGGTCGTCGGCTGCGTACCGCGTCCGGATCGTGCTCAACCTGAAACACGTCGTCTATGAGAGCCGGGACGTGCCGCTACTGGAGAATGCGCACCGCGGCCCGGCGAATCTCGCGCGCAACCCGCAGGGTCTGGTGCCGACCCTCGAAGTGGACGGCCAGCCAATCACCCAGAGCCTGGCGATCATCGACTATCTAGACGCGCTCCATCCCGATCCGCCGATGGTGCCACGCGATCCGCTCGCCCGGGCACGCGTGCTCGCCCAGGCGCTGGTGATCGCGGCCGACATCCATCCGGTCGACAATCTGCGCATCCTGAAGCGGCTGGAGAACCAGTTCGGTGCCGACCAGGCGGCAAAGGACGACTGGTATCGCCACTGGATTATCGAGGGCTTCACCGCGCTGGAGACGCTGACGGGCGCGAATGCGGGCCCGTTCCTGGGCGGCGACGCGCCCAATCTCGCCGACGTCTGCCTGGTGCCGCAGATGTACAATGCGCGGCGCTTTTCGGTGGATCTGGAGCCGTTCCCGCGGCTGGTGGCGGCGGATGCGGCGGCGAACGCGATGCCGGAGATCGCGGCCGCGCATCCCGACCGGGTCAGGCCCGCGGGCTAGATCGTCCTGCCTCGGATCCAACCCGTCGGACACATCGCTTCGGCCTTCTTCCTTGTTCCCCGGCGAAGGCCCTAGGACGTTCACACATCTTGCGGTTCGGTGTTCGATCTGATTCCGTTGAGGGGTTTGATCGGAGGGCAAGTGATGAAGTCAGGGCTGGGCTGTTTTGGGGACCTGCGCCTTCAAAAAGGGGGGCGTTTTTGCTGGGTCGGTTGGTGGGCACCGGCGCGGCGCGGGTACGGGTACGCTCGCTTGGTGGGAGCCGTGCTGGAGAGATGCGGATTACGCGTTTTTTGCGCAACGCGCGCGTGACGTCGTCGGAGATGATCGGGTCGGCACGCGAGGGTACGCAGGAGAGGGTTTCTGGTCGGCGCATCCTTGCCATCCAGCAG
>NZ_JBFUHB010000045.1:0-20644 GCF_056402595.1 Sphingomonas sp. P3_C6 | reverse complement strand
CCGACCCGTCCGAGGCGGAAGGGCTTCCGTCCGCACCATCCTCTTCCTCGTCGCCAATATCGCCCGCAAGTTCGACCCGACCCTGAACGACTTCCATCAACGACTCAACCCAACAGGGAAAACCAAAAATGGTCGTCCGCATCGCCCTTGCAAGAAAACTCCTCGTCAGACTCAATTCAAAGGCACGCGAAACACGCGCACAACTCGCCATCGCTCTTTGAAATCGTTGACACGCCAGATAGTCGCTCAGGTCCGATGAATCTGACGTTGCGTACCGTCGTTTCCCGGCAGAACAGCGAGGTCGCTGGCTGCTCCTTGGCTGTTATTCGATAACAGCCATAAATGGATCAAGCGATTGAATCTGTGTTGAAAATATGAATTGAAAATCCAACATAACAGCCAGTAAAAAAATAATCGGCCAGGAACAGCCAGCAAACCGTCATCCTGTTGGAAGTATCACCCGTTTCGAATCACCATTCTGCCTACCGGAACAGCCCCGCCGGCGCCCCGTACCGTGCCGCCCAGCCTTCCCATGCGACATCGGTCGGCCCGACCGCCTGGTCGATCACCCGCCAGCGCCCGCCCGACCGCTGAAGCAGCGCGACATAGTCCTTGGAGATCATGCCCTCTGCTTCGGCCGAAGCGAGCGGCGTGCCGGCATAGCTGATAGGCCGGCCGCGATCGTCCTGCATCGTCGCGATCAGGAATGCCCAATCGCCGTCGCGGTTGAGAGTGCGCACCAGGAATTTCACCGGCTTGCTCAGCTGCCGCACGACCGGCTGGCGCGCCGCGTCGAGGATCGCGATGCGCTCTGCCCCCGATACGGGTGCCGTGCTGGCGAGAATCCCTGCGACGACGGTGCCGATCATCTGCTGCCTCCCGAGCGGCCGAGTTCCATATTCTTCCCTAAGCGAATCGTTGAGCGCGCAGGAGCCCGGGACACGCTATTTACGACGGCATGTTCCAACCGTCCGACGAGTATTGACCGATGATCAATCCTATCAGCACTGGACGCGCCGAGCGGGTCTCGCTCGGGGGACTCGATGGCGGTAATGGCGGCCCCGGCGCGCGCGCGGCAGCCGCGATGACGACCCTGTCCAACCGCGTCGCGACGACGCTGACGGGCCAGCTCGGGCTGGTCGATCCCGATGCGCGCGGCGGCTATTCCGGCGGGTCGGCGAACGACGCGTACGGTGTCGGCCAGGTCGCCGCGGAGCTTTCGGCGTCGCTCGGCGGCGGCCCGGCCGATACCGGGCGGCTGAGCCGGGCGTTGCACGAATTCACCAGCGAGGTCGCGGCGACGATCGCGGCGAAACCGCATAGCAGCGTGCTCGGCATGGTCTCGGCACTCCACTTCAACCTGGTCGACGGCGATGGCCGGCCCGGTTCGACCGATGCCGACTACGCCTTTGCCGCGATCCAGGCGGGGATCTTCCGCCTGCGCGAGGACGCACCCTGGTGACCGGGCCGGTCGCCTCGTCGGCGGTCGACAGCATCAGCATCACGCTCTCGGACGACGCGACCTCGATGGTCGCGAGCGTCGTGCTGCTCGATCCGATCGCCGCCCCTGCTGACGCCGCCGCGATACTGCCTGAGACGGCCGACATCGCATTGTACGTCGCCCCGGCCGAGGGCCTTCCCGCTGTTTCCGGGCCGCCTGCGTTCGAGGTCAAGGCGATCTCGATCGGCGGCATCATGTTCGAGCTCGGCGACGGCTACACGCTGACGCTCGACGAGGCGACATCGTCGATCTACGTCACCAATGCGGAGACGGGGGAATCTCTACTGGTCTGGGGCGCGGCCGAGATCGCGCTCGACGGTGCCGAGGCCGCCCGCTTCTGGGGCACGACCACCGTGGAACTGGGCAACGGCACCAGGATCACGATGGAGACGGCGGCCGACGCGACGATCGACGACCTGTTCCGGCTCGACAAGCTGACGGTCACGCGGGACGACCGGGCGATGGTGGTCACCGGCTTATCGCAGGAGACCATGGGCGACCTGACGGTCGAGCAAAGCTTCGACGGCGAGGCGATCGACGCCGCGACGCGTGACGGGCTGACCATCGTCACGGACATCACCGGACGCTGGAGCGACGAATATGGCAACGCCGTCACGCAGAATCTGCTGACGCAGACGGCGCCTGGCCGCCGTTACGGCCCCGGCCGGACGACGCTCAGTCTGGGCGAGATCTCGAAGACGATCTCCAGCTTCGTCGCCTACAACCAGATCGACTCGCTGATGCTCACGATCGGGCGTAACCGGGTCGACGAGCCGGGCAGGCGGGATCGGAGCGCCGAGGTCAATCGCGCCATCGCGCTTTATGCCGGGGTGAACGCCCGCCTCGACGGCGCCTGAACGCCGACCCGGCCGACTCGTACCTCGCGCCGCAACAGCCGCTCGTTCAGTTGCTCGCTCCACTGCGCTGCCATGGCCGGCGGCACTGCGGTGGCGGGGATCAGCAGCACGTTGATCTGCCCGGCCAGGTCGCGGCCGAGCACCGCACCCTCGATCCGATAGGCGCCGAGCGGAAGCGAGAGCTGCACCTGGGGCTCGGCGCCGCCCTTTGCCACTTCGGCGATGGCTGCGGCGATCCGGTCGAGATGGGCGTGGAGCATCGCATCGACATCGCCCGCGGTGGCGGCGGCTTCTGCCATCGGGGCGGCGGCGAGGTCGCGCGGCATGGTGAGCGCGGCAAAGACGGTGTCGTCGGGATTCTGCTTCTTGGTCTTGCCGGCGGTGCGGGTGAGCGCATCGGCAAAGGCGCGCTTCTGGGCCGGCTGTGGCTCGGACTGCGGGTTATGGCTCGGACGGGGCGAGGGTGTGTAGCTCGGCCGGGGCGGGGGCGCGGCGTTCATGACAGGTGCGCCCGGGGTTGCATCGGCATGTCGGCCTCCAACCGGTCCTCGACGCGGCGCTGCTCGACCCGCACCGCCGCGCGGCGATGATCGGCGATCGTGTCGCTGCGCAGCTGGTGGCGGCCGACCGCGCGCACCGCTTCGCCATGCGCGTCACGGGCGAGGTCGAGCCGCATATGGCGTTCGGCGACATGGGCTGCGGCGCCCGCTTCGAGCGCGATGCTATGGTCGAGCCAGAGCCGCGCCTGGCTGCAGGCCGGTGTGCGGGTGAAGGCCTGGCGCGCCTCGGCCCGGGCGGCGGCGGCGGCGGCATGGTCGGCGCGGGCACGGTCGAGCGCCGCGGCCGCTTCCTCGGCGGCGGCGTGGGCCTCGGCGGCGGCGCGCGACAGGCGTAGCCCGCGCACGCGGGCGACCTGGGCAAGTCTCTGCCCAGCCGGATCAACGGGCATGATCGATCTCCTCGAAGGTGCGCAGCCGCGCAGTGCATTCGGCGAGCGTCGCCGAATCGTCGCGGGTCTGGCGCAGGAACGCGTTGATCGCGCCCCGCTCGGCCAGCGCGCGATCGGCGAGCCGGTCGCGGCCCGGCTCATATTCGCCCATCTGGACGAGCAGTTCGATCTCATCGAGCTTGGCCAGCATTGCGCGGAGCCCGGTCGCGGCGCGCTGCTGCGATGCCGGCGCGAGGCGTGGGAACAGGCGCGACAGGCTGCCGAGAATGTCGATCGCCGGATAATGGCCGCGCGCGGCGAGCTTGCGCGACAGCATGATATGGCCGTCGAGCAGCGAGCGGACTTCTTCGCCCACCGGATCGCCCTCCTCGTCCTCGAGCAGCACGGTGTAGAGCGCCGTGATCGCACCCGCTGCCGACGTGCCGCTGCGTTCGAACAGGCGCGGCAACTCGGCGAAGACCGAGGGCGGGAAGCCGCGGCGCACTGCCGGCTCGCCCGCCGCCAGCCCGATCTCGCGCAGCGCACGGGCGAAGCGGGTGACGCTGTCCATCAGCAGCAGGACATGGCGGCCTTCCTCGCGCAGTCCCTCGGCGATGGCGGTGGCGACATGCGCCGCGCGCACGCGCTCCATCGCCGGCCGGTCGGAGGTCGCGACGACCACGACCGAGCGGCCAAGGCCTTCGGCGCCCAGCGTCTCCTCGATGAACTCGCGCACTTCGCGCCCGCGCTCGCCGATCATCGCGATGACGATCGCGTCGCATTTTGCCTGTCGGGCGAGATTGGCGAGCAGCGTACTCTTGCCGACGCCGGCGCTGGCGAAGATGCCGACCCGCTGGCCGATGCCGATGGTCAGCAGCCCGTCGATTGCGCGGATGCCCGTCTCCATCGCCGAATCCACCGGCTTCCGGTCCATTGGATTGGGCGCCGGTGCATGGATCGGGCGGTCGCTGCCACGGCGGATCGGGCCCAGCCCGTCGAGCGGCTGGAGGCGCGCATCGAGCACGCGGCCGAACATGTCTGTGCCGCACGGCGTGCGGTCATCGCCGCTGCGCAGGATCACGTCGCTGTCGAGCGAGAGGCCACGAAGGTCGCCGAGCGGGGTCAGGATCGCACCGCCATCGGCCAGGCCGATCACCTCGGCCCAAAGGGTAAAGCCGGTCTCGGGATCGACGATCTCGCAGCTCTCGCCGATGCGCGCTCGAACGCCGCTGACGCGGAGCGTGGTGCCGAGGGCGCCCACGATCCGGCCATGCTGTTCGAACATCGGTGCCGAATCGAGCGCCCGGACCAGCGAGAGCGTGTCGGGCCGGGTGTTCATGAAGCGATGCCCCAGCGCTTGGCGAGCGCGTCGAGCTGAACCGACAGGCTGGCGATCACCTGGCCAGCACTGGTGCGCATCTGGCAGTCGGTCGGGCCGAGCATCGGATCGGCGATGACGGTGACATGGGAGAAGTCGGCGAACCGAGCGGCAAGGCGGTCGGCCATCGCGGGCGCAACCGAGATGGTCACCGGGCCTTCGCCGGGCAGTCGGGCGAGCGTGCGCTCGACCATAAGCGGGACGAGCGTCTCGTCGTCGATCTCGCCGACGATCGCCCGGACGGCAGCATGGGCCGCTTCGGCGACGGCGGCGCGGCGTGCCTCTTCCTGTTGCTCGATCGCCGCGGCGAAACCGGCCAGCTGCTCCGCGATATGGTCGGCGGCGGCCGCCTTTGCTTCGGCGAGACCCTCGGCCCGGCCGGCAGCGCGGGCGTTGTCGGCGTCGGCCGAGGCACGGTCGCGGATCGCGGCACTTGCCTGCAACAGCGCGACGGCGTCGGCGAAATCCACGCGCTGGGCGCGCTTGATCACCGCCGTGCCGCTGGCGAGCAATGTATGATCGTCGGTGTGGACGAGGTGGAAGCTCATGCCAGCACCGCCGCGATCGCGCTTGCCCGCGCGGCGAGGTCACGCGCCTGAGGATCGTCGCGCGCATCCGGGAAGCGGTGCGCGAAGGGCAGCGGTAGCGCCGCGTGCAGCAGCGCACGACCCTCGGCATGGAGGTGCTGGGGCGGGGGGAGCGGCAGGTTGCTCGACCGGTCGGGTGCCGGCGCCTCACAGGCTGCGTCGAGCAGGTCCTCGCCGACCGTCGCGGCGAGCGCCGCCAGCCTGGTCCCGGACAGTTCCGCATCGATGGCGCGGCGATAGCGGAGCAGGGCGGCGAGCGTGGCGATCCGCTGCTGCTGTGCGGGCTCGGCGCTCAGCCAGTCGGGCACCTTGCCGATATCGGCGAAACTGGGCCCTGGCATGCCCGCCAGCCGGCGGGCGAAGCGCGCTCCACGCCCTTCGCCGGCCGCTTCGGCGAGGATCGCGTGCCGCCGCCGCCGGTCCTCGCCTCTCACGGGCGCACCGTATCCGGCAGGCCGCCGCGGAGCCGCCGTGCGCGCCACAGCGCCCGGCCGGCAAAGGCAAGCAGTAGCGCAGCGACGATCGCCGCGAGCGTGCGCACCAGGGTCGATACCGAAACCATGTCCCGATTCTCTGGCACGACCGGCAGGCTCTGTGCCGGGACCATCACCACCGACACCCGGTCATAGGTCAGGCCGTCGATCCCGTTGGTGACGAGCGATTTGATAGCCCCGGTCTGGCTGCGCAGGTCGAAGCCGGTGCGGTATTTGACGAAGACCGATGCCGCCGAGGGCTTCGCCTCGCGCGACAGCGGATCCGCCTCGGGCATGGTCAGGTGGACCCGCGCCTGAACTACGCCATCGATCTCGCTGATCGTCCGGCTCAGCTCCTGCGACAGGCCGTAGATCAGCCGGGCACGCTCCTCGAGCGGGGTGGAGGTGAAGCCTTCCTTCTTGAACACCGATCCGAGCGAATCGTAATTCTCGTGCGGCAGGCCGTGCGCGCGCAACGTCTCGACGGCGCGGGCGAACTCGCCCTGGTCGACGGTGATGCTCCAATTGTCCTTTTCGCCCGCGACCTTGTGTGCCTGGATGCCGGCCTGGTTCAGCACCGCGAGCATCTCGTTGGCGGCCGGCTCGGTCAGCTTGCCATAGACCTCCTGCCGGCTGCAGCCGGCGAGGGTGAAGGCGGCGAGCAGCAGCAGGGGCGCAGCCAGCCGCCCCCGCCATGACGACGCGAAGGGCGCGCCGGGCGTCATTGCTGCTTGAACAATTGCTGCACGCCGTCCGAGCTGCGGTTGGCGATGTTGGAGGTGAGCTGCGCCTGGAACATGAATTCCGAGCATTTCATGGTGAGCTGGACCATCTCGCCCGGCGTCAGCTGCCCGCCGCTCGCCTCGGCACTGGCGGCGTAGCGCGAGACGGCGCGAGCCTGGACATTGACCTGGTCGAGTGCGCTGAACATGCCCTTGAGGGCAGGCGGGATCGGGCCGGCCTGTACCGTACCCTGGACCTCGCCCATCTTCTCCAGCGCGTGATGGAAACGCCCCTCGACCGTCGGGCTGACACCCGATGTGCCGGCAGCGCCGCCGCCAGGGGGCAACAGGTCGAAGGCGCGGCCGCCGGCGCCCGTGGCCCCGGCTGGTCCTGCGGCTGATGCGGCAAGCGCGCCGATTGCATCGATGCTCATGCTCAGTTCTTCCGGGCCATGGTTTCGAGCGCCTTGGACACGCTGTCGATCGAGCTGTGCGAGCTGTTGGCCATGAAGCTCATGCGCATCGATTCGGCGGTCAGCTGGGTGATGTCGGACGGCTTGTCGCCGCCCTGCGAGACAACATCGGACTTGGCGGTGATGACATCCGCCTGCGTGTCGAGCGCCTTGCCCCAGGCATCGGCAAAGGCTTCGAACCAGTTGCCCTTGCCCTCGCGGACATCATTGTCGCCCATATTGCCCATCGAGGCGAGCGTGCCGAGTGAGGCACTGTTGATCGGGTTGGTCATGACTGCGCTCCTTCATTGGATCGGACGCCGGTTAGGTTGGTCTCGGGCTGGGCCGGCGGCGTTTCCGGTCCCAGGATGAGTTCTTCGACCTGACCGTCGCGCTCGAAGCTGACGCGGCCATTGCCGATGGTGATGATCTTGTGCCCGGTCGGCACCAGCGCGCCCGCGAACCAGCGCGTGCCGTCCATCGTGGTGATGTAGCCCGGATTGCCGTCGACAAAGGTCGCGAGGCCATATTCGGAGCCGGAGAAGAAATATTGCAGGTCGCGGTCGCCGCGGCCGCCATCGGGGGCGAAGGCCACCTGGGTGACGCCCGGCACGTCGCGCTTGATCAGCTTTTCGAGCTCGGCCCGGCGGTCGGCGGGGAGGAATTCGGCGGTGACGAGCAGGCTGTGCCCGCCGCGCGGTTTCGCCTCGCCGTCCACGCCCTGGGCGCGGAGCAGGTCGGTCGCCGATGCGGCTAGCGCCTGCATCGTGTCGACATCGACAATCGCCGGCCCGATCCGCTCCGAAACGAGCAGGCGAAGCCGGGCGAGCTCGGCATCGTCCCTGACGATCCCGTGGATCATCGGCCCGTTCGCGCTTTCGGTAAGCGTCAGGTCGCGAAAGCCGGCCGCAGCGAGCACCGCCCGGTCGGTCGCGCTGCTGTGCAACTGCTGGCCGATCCAGCGTGTCGCCGGGCCGGTCACCGCAATGACGAGCAGCAGCATGGCGGCCAGCGCCGTGTAGATCGGCCAACGCCGTTCGAGCGACAGCGCATCGCGCATCGGATAGAAACGGGTCGCGACCCGCTCCCCCAGGGCGGCGCGTTGGCCGCCGGTCTCGGAAACGGTCAGCATGGAGGACAGGCGCTCGGTTTCTTCCCAACGCTCGGATGTCGGTTCGCCCACCGCGACGGCGAACCCGCCCAGCATCATCGGGATGAAGGCGGGGAGGGCGGCTTCCTCGCCGGCGCCGACCGGGCGGCCGAACAACTGCGCCTCGCCCGCGACGACCCGCACCGTCGCAACCTCGTCGCCGAGGTGCAATTCGAGCGACAGGCCGCGCGTCGAGGGATCGCGCAGCACGATGTCATGGTCGAAACCGTGGCCGACCCGCACGAACTTGCCGCCGTGCAGGCGATGCTCGGCGCCCTTGAGCCGGCCGCTTAGCACACGCAGCACGGTGGCGCCGGCCATTGGCGGGGCGAAGGGTGCGTTCACCGCTTGCGCTTCCCGCCGGACTTGCCGGCCGCGGCGAGCGCCTGAAGCTTTTCGAGCGGGATCGGCGTGGTGGCGGACGCGGGCTGGAGCCCGGCCGGGCTGTTCTGCGACAGGATCCGCGGCGTGATCAGGAAGATCCGCTCGATATGCTGCGAGCCCTTGTTGCGCTTGCGGAAGGCCTGGCCGATGATCGGGATGTCGCCGACCCCGGGCACCTTGGATTTATAGTCATATTGAGTCTCGACGGTCATGCCGCCGATCAGCAGGCTCTCGCCCTGCTTCACCACCGCGCTGGTGTTGATGCTCGACTGCTTCACCGCCGGGATACTGTCGACGATCAGTCCGGTGGGCGATCCGTCGAGGATTTCGATCGAGAGCCGGGTGCGCAGCTCGCCACCGTCGAACAGGACCGACGGGTTGACCCGCATCACCATGCCGGCGGTCACCGGGAACAGGTCGACCTGGCGGTCGCCGGCGACGCGCACATAATATTGGACCTGGTTGTTGAACACGGCCGGGATGTTGTTGAGCGTACTGAGGCGCGGCCGGGACACGACGTGCAGGATGCCGCTCTTCTCGAGCGCGGTGATGCGCAACGAGAAGCCGTTGAGCGAGCCGGTGAGATAGGTGGCCGCGGCATTGGCCCCGGAGAAATTGTCGCTCGGGTTCGACTGCGATCCGCCGAACAGCGCAGCGAAGCCCCCGTCGCGGAAGCCGACATCGATACCGAGGTCCTTCAGGCGGCTGGTATCGAGTTCGATGATCGTCGCCTCGATCTCGACGCCGCGCGGCTCGACGTCGAGCCCCTTCACGATGTCCTCATAGACCGACATGGATTCGGGCCGGTCGCGAATCAGCACCGCATTGTTGGTCGGGTCGACCTCGACCCGCGGTCCGTTGATGTCGCGGGGCGCCGCCTCGCGCACCACGGTGGTGTCGAGACCGGGCGTGCCTTGCTGGTCGAAGCTTCGCTGCGCCTCATCGGGCGGCACCGAATTGAGCCCGCGTCCGCCGAGCCGCGGCATCGACTGGCGTTCGAGATCGAAATTGCCGCTGGTCGATACGGTGTTGGACGGCCGCCCGTCGCCCATCATCCCGCGCAGGATCGAGGCGACGCCGGGGATCACCACGGTTCGGTCGAAGCTCTTCTGGATCGTGTCGTCGGCCCGGGCGTAGCGCAGATAGAAGATGCGCACCTCATAGGGCGAGCGGGTCGTCGCCGAGCTCAGCACGCGCGAGCGGAGGGGGGCGCTGCTCACCGTGTCCATCGCCGCCGGCCCAAGCAGCGGCGAGATGATCGCCGCGTTGGACGGCGTGGCCGACGCCTGGATGATCGCCGGGTTGGCGGCGCGGGTACTGCCGGCAAGCTGGGATATACGGTCGAGGAACGCCGGAACGCCGGTCGCGCTCACCGCATTGGCCGAGGCGGCGACGGTGTTCGCGCTGTCGACGATCCGCATCTTCTGCGCATCCTGGACGATACCCGCCGGGTTCGCCGCCTCGAAGCTGCGCGACTGGATCTCGCCCCCGGTATAGACCCGGACTACTGCGCCGTCATAATAAGCGACGAGGTTGAAGGCGCGGGCGAACTGGGTCCAGATCGTCTTCGGCGTGCCGACGAACACGCCGTTGATCTTGCCGTTGATCGCCGAGCTGGTCTTCACCTTCAGCCCGGCCTGGCCGAACAGGTCGGCGATCGCCGCATCGACGCGTTGGTTGCGCGCGGTAACCGTCACCGACTTGTCGGTGAAGGGCGGCGCCTCGGCCGGCGCGGCAGCCGGCGCCACCACGGCGCAGGCAAGGAAGAGTGTTCCCAGGAAAGTCGGGGTATGCCACGAAACTCGCGTCATTCGGCAAACTCGCGTTGCGCCTGGCTGGCCAGGCTCTCAGGGGCGGAATTGAGCTCGCCGACGATGTCCAGCGGGACGGCGGGATTGAGCTCGTTGAAGGAAATGACCGGCACGTCGAACAGGTCGCCGGCGATCAGCAGTCGGAGTGGTCGGCGCAGATCCTGCGCGGTGAGGATCGCGCGCGCGCCGCTCGCCGCGACCTGCTCGGCGAGCAGGGTGTTGAGCGCGCGCATCTGGTGCGGGTTGATCGCCAGGCGCATCTGCCCGTCGACCGGGGTCAGCGTGTGGCGGATGATCTCTTCGAGGGTGTTGCCGACGATCAGCACACGCAGCCGGCCGGCATCGCAGATCGGCGCGATCAGGTGGCGGCGCATGGCGATGCGTACGCGTTCGGCCATCGGCACCGCCTCGCGCTCATATTGGCCGACATCGCCGATCGCCTCGATCGCGTCGCGGAAGTTGCGCAGCGGCACCTTCTCCTCGGCTAGCAGGCGAAGCACTTCGCCGATCCGGCCGGTCGGCACGGCACGGACCGCTTCCTTGACCACTTCGGGATGGCTTTCGCCGAGCCGGTTGAGCTGGTCGGTGATCTCCTGGAGCCCCAGGAACAGCACGAGATTGCGTTCGAGCAGCCGCTCGACATGCAGGCCGACGCGGTTCGCAAGTTCGCTCGCCTCGACGCCGCTGCCGAGCGGCGCGTCATGGGCGGAGAGGGTCCAGCCATTGTCCGGAATGGCTCCGGTCGTATCGGCGACGATGCGCAGGTCGGGGATGGCGACGCCGCTGCGTTCCTGGAGGGCGGCGATGCCGGCGCGGACGCGGCCCGCCAGCGCGGCGAATTCCGGCTGTTCGGAGGGCACGCCGACGGTCAGGCGTAGCGCGTCGAGCCGCGGCATCGCCTGGGCGACGATCGTCGTCTCACCGACGGGCACGCCATTGTCGGCGACGGCGAAACCAAGCCGTTCGCGCACCCAGCGACCAGAGGTCGGATGGTTCAGCGCGCCGCCGGTAAGCAAGGCGGCGGAGAGCGCGAAGAAGACGAGGGTCGGGAAGCCGGGGATCAGCCCGAGCAGCAGGGTCAGCCCGCCGGCAACCAGCAGGACATGCGGCTTGCCGAGCAGCTGGCGCGAGATGGCGGGGCCGAGATCGCGGTCGCGATCCTCGTCCGTCGTGCGGGTGACCAGCAGGCCGGCAGCCATGGCCGAGAAGAGCGCCGGCACCTGCGCCACCAGCCCGTCGCCGATCGTCAGGATCGAGAAGGTCGTCGCCGCCGCGCCGGCCGACATGCCGTGATAGAGCATGCCGATCGCCAGGCCGCCGATCAGGTTGACGAGCACGATGATGATCGAGGCGATGGCATCGCCCTTCACGAACTTCATCGCGCCATCGAGGCTGCCATGGAGCTTGCTCTCCATCTCCAGCGTGCGGCGTTTCTCGCGCGCCTCGTCCTTGCTCAGGATGCCGGAACGAAGGTCGCTGTCGATCGACAGCTGCTTGCCCGGCATCGCATCAAGGCTGAACCGCGCGGCCACTTCGGCGACGCGCTCGGCGCCCTTCGAGATGACGATGAACTGGACGATGGTGATGATCAGGAACACCACCAGCCCGACGATCAGATTGCCGCCGGCAACCATCTCGCCGAATTGCTGGATGATCGCGCCGCCATCCATCTCGGTCAGGATCATGCGCGTGGTCGAGATGCTGATCGCCAGCCGGAACAGGGTCGACAGCAGCAGCACCGTAGGGAAGGTCGAGAAATCGAGCGGCTTGACGACGTACATCGCGCTCAGTAGCAACAGGATGCCGATCGTCATGTTGGTCGCGATCAGCACATCGAGCGCCAGCGGCGGCATCGGCACGATCATCAGCATGACGACAGCGACGACGACACCGACCAGCAGGACATCGGCTGCCCGGATCGGCAGCGCCCGCAGGCGCTGGAAAGGGAGCGTCCGCGCCACGATCAGCGCCCCGCCACGCCCTGTTCGGAAACCAGCCGCTGATAATTGGCGGTCACCTGCCGGACGTAATTCTGCGTCTCGGCATAGGGCGGGACCTGGTTGCCATATTTGCGTACCGCGCCTTCGCCAGCGTTGTAGGCGGCCAGGGTCAGGGAGAAATCATTGAACCGGCCATAGAGCTGGCGCAGCAGCCGGGCGCCGCCATCGACATTGGCCTCGGCATCGGTGATCGCGCCGCCATGGACGTTGAGCATGCGCGCGGTGCCGGGCATCAGCTGCATCAGCCCGCGCGCGCCGGCCGAACTGGTCGCGTTGACCCGATAGCGCGATTCCTGGGTAATCACCGCGTGCAATAGCAGCGGGTCGATCCGGTGCCGCGCGGCGACACGGCCGATCATCGAATCATAGGGCGTTCTGTAGGATGCCGGCTGCATCGTCAGGATCCGCTCCGCATCGACCGGCCCGGCCAGCGCGGCGAGCTCGACCGGCTCGGCCGTCTTCGGTGCGATCGCAGCGATCCTGATGGTCGCCGGCTCGTCCGAGATTCGCCGCATCGCCGGCGCTTCGGGCGTTATCGTCCGGTTGACCGGCGCCTCATATTCCTTGGGTGAGGCAGGCGCGATCACGACGTTCGAGCATTGCGACAGCGACGCTATGCCGGCCAGCGAACCGGCGCCGGCAACGCGGAGCGTTTCGCCGACCGGGCAGGGCGGCGGAGGTGGCGCGCGATCCCTCGCGGCCACCGGCTGTACGGCGAATGCCACGCCAGCAATGACGAAAAAGCCGGCACTACGAGGCCAGCGCAGGGGGTTTGCCATGTCGCATCGTTCTCCCAGCCATCGGCCACGACGACCGACGGGATCCAGTACGATGCCCCACATTGCCCGAAGCCTGCTCAGAACTCGGGCGTGATCAATAGCCTGCGGGCGAATTCTTTCATTTTCAAGTCATCTTGCAAAATTTTCTTTGATTTACATCAAGTACGGTGAGCTGCGCCAATGATGCGACGAATTGACGATAGAGGGTGGAACTTTTTCGACGTAACGGCGTCGAAACGATAATGCGATGTTTTCGACTTGACGTATAGCTTGCACAGTTTGTCGGCAAAACCACGTATACACCCAGTATATATAGTCACGATAACTACGAATTCTTTGATTCGACCGGTTGACGTGTAACAGTTTGTTTCTGAAACTAGGCAAACGCGGTTCTGCCCCACGAGCCACGTGACCTTTAGCCCTGCTCGGCTGATGAAATGGAATATTTCGGCGCGATGCGTGCCGGATGTTCTTTATCTCTGGAGACAGGCACTCGCATGGCCCAGAAGAATGATGGTGCCGACAAAAGTGAACTGCCGACACCCAAGCGTTTGCGCGATGCGCGCAAGAAGGGCGATGTCGCCAAGTCGAAAGATCTTGGCGCGGGTCTGCTGACACTTGCCTGGCTGGTCCTGTTTCTGGCCGCGTCGGGCTATGTCGCCAGGGACCTAGCCCGCCTTGCCAGTGATACCCTGACCGGCGCGACCACCCTGCCGTTCGAGCAGGCAGCCGCAGCCGCCGGCTGGGATGCGGCGGCGACACTGGTCCGCATCTCGTTCGTCACCCTGGTGCCGGTGGCGCTGATCGCGACCTTTGCGGAGTTCCTTCAGGTCGGGCCCATCCTGACCACCGAGAAACTGAAGTTCGGCCTCGAAAAGATGAATCCGATCGAGGGCCTGAAGCGCATGTTCGGCAAGGACGGGCTGTTCGAGCTCGCCAAGACCTTGGTCAAGGTCGCGCTGATCTGCGTCATCGCCTGGATCGTGCTGCACAATGCCCTGACCAGCTCGACTCAGCTCATCGCCCTGGCCGGAAGTTCGCCGATCGATTCGAGCGGGCCTGCGGCGGCAATGGCGTCGCTCAGCCAGACCTGGTCGCTGACGCTGCAAATGTTCGCGATGGTCGTCTGCGTCTTCCTGTTCGTCGCGGTCGCCGACCGGATCTACGCCAAGGCCAGCTTCATCAAGAAGATGAAGATGAGCCGGCGGGACATCAAGCAGGAGCACAAGGAAGACGAGGGCGACCCGCAGGTGAAGTCGATGCGGCGCGAGATGCACCAGGAATGGGCCAACCAGAATGCGATCGGCGCGACGCGCGGATCTGCGGCCTTGCTGGTCAATCCGACCCATATCGCGATCGCGCTCGACTATGATCTCGAGGCCTGCCCGGTGCCGGTGATCGCTGCCAAGGGCGCCGGCCCGCTGGCCGCGGCGATGCGTGCCGAGGCGGAGAATGCCGGCGTGCCGATCATCCGCAATGTGCGCACCGCGCGCAGCCTGTGGGCGCGCGGCGAGATCGGCGAGATCGTGCCCGAGGACATGTTCGACGCGATCGCCGCCGTCATCCTCTGGGCAAGCAAGGCGAAGAGCGGCGACGCGCCGATGTGGCAGGACATGGACGGGGCGGTGCGCCGTCCCGCGCTCGCCGCCGCCGCCGAATAGATCAACGGAAGAATCGGGAGAACCATGGGTATCGGAGCCGTCTTGTCGTCGATCGTCGCGATCGTGGTCGCGCTTGCCATCGTGCTCGGCATGGCCTGGGGTGCGATCTGGCTGCTGAAGAAGCTGCAGGACCGCCAACTCGGCGTTGCGTCGAACGGCGACGGCGAACCGCCGATCCGTTTCCTGCGGTCTATGCCGCTCGGCCAGCGCGAACGCGTGGTGCTGATCGAGGCGCGGGGCGAGACGATGCTGGTCGGCGTCACCACCGCGTCGATCACGCTGATCGCGCGCTGGCCCGACGGCACCGTGCCCCCGGCGAGCCGGCCGCTGCCCGGGGCGCTCAACTGATGGCGACGGCGCTGGCGCTGGATGGCCTGACCGACCTGCCCAGGCTCGACCCTGGCGCGGCCGCGCTTGGGGCGGTGCTGTGCGGGCTGATAGGCGACGCGGGCTTCGACACTGCGATCGTGCGGGAGCCGCAACCGGTGGCGGCATGGTTTGCTTGTGCCGGTAGCGTCCGTTTCCGGATCCTGCGCTGCGGCGGGCGGCCGGTGCTGCTCGATCCGGAACGGACCGCCGACGCCGTCGCGCTGCTGGACCGGGCTGAGCCGGCGCTCGAACGGCTCGAACAGGCGCTCGAGCTGATGCTCGAACCCGGCGCGCTGGAGGAGGAGCGGGTCACCGATGCCGTGATCATCTCGTTCAGCGACGCGGGAACCAAGGGACTGATCGCCGTCTCGATCGAGCATCCCGGACGCGCCGGCTGGGAGGAGCGCGCCCGATCGCTCGACCCGGTCGCGCCGACCTTGCCGGTGGTGGTGCGGCTGCTGGTGGAAGGCCCGCGCCTGCCCATTGCCGAGGCGGGGGGCCTCGAACCCGGCGATCTCGTGCTGCTCGCCGCGCGTCCGGGCGCCACGCTCGACACCGACACCGACACCGGCACCGCCCTTGCCGGGCAATGCGATCTTTTGTCCGGACGCTTCACCCCGCATCCACAGGGAGGCCCGATGGCCGCTGACACTTCCGCGCCGCGCGATTTCGCGGTGCCGCTCACCTTGCGCCTGCCCGATCGCATGACCAGCGCAGCAAGCCTGGCCGCCCTGCGCCCGGGCATGGCGCTGCCGCTCGGGCCGCTCACCGAAGGCATGCCGGTCGAACTGCTCGTCGCCGGCCGTCCGCTTGCGCGCGGTGAGCTGGTCCAGCTCGGCGACCGGTTCGCCGTGCTGATCGAGGAGCGTGCCGCGATCGACGATGTCGGCGCGGACCCTGTCGCGGTCGATCCCGAAGCGGCGGAGGCGCAGGCGTGAACCTGTCCGACTTCACGCCCGGCTCTGCGCTCATCACGGTCGTCCTGATCGCGCTCGCGCCGTTCTTCGCCGTGATGGTGACCAGTTTCACCAAGATCGCGGTGGTGCTCAGCCTGGTCCGCAATGCGCTGGGACTTCAGCAGGTGCCGCCCAACATCGTGCTCAACGGCCTCGCGCTCATCCTGTCGGTGTTCGTGATGTACCCGACGCTCGAGAAGATGCAGGAGGCCGCCGCGATCGAGCGTCCGGCCGCGCCGACCATGCCGGGCGAGCCGCAACAGGCGGACAATCCGATCGAGAGCACCGGCGACATCTTCGCCACCGCCGACCGCGCCAAGGAGCCGCTGCGCGAATTCCTGGTCAAGCACAGCGACCCGCGCGAGCGCGCCTTCTTCCTGCGCACCCAGCAGCGCATCGGCGATCCGACCAAGGTCAGCGCGCTGAAGGACAGCGACTTCGTGATCGTGATCCCGGCATTCGTCGTGAAGGAGCTCAAGATCGCCTTCCAGATCGGGTTCCTGATCTTCCTGCCGTTCCTGGTGATCGACATGGTGATATCGAACATCCTGCTGGCGATGGGCATGATGATGCTGTCGCCGGTGACGATATCGCTGCCGTTCAAGATCCTGTTGTTCGTGCTCGTCGATGGCTGGGTGAAGCTCAGCCACGGTCTGGTGCTGTCCTATGCGTGAGATTCCTGCATGAGCGACGATGTCGTCACCTTGACCACCCAGGCGCTGTGGCTGGTGTTGCTGCTGTCGGCCCCGCCGATCCTCGCCGCGTCCGTCGTCGGTCTGCTCGTCGCGATTGTCCAGGCGGCGACCCAGCTGCAGGAGCAGACGCTCCAGTACACGCTCAAATTCTTCGCCATCGTGGTCAGCATCTTCGTCACCGCCAGCCTGATGGCCGGCACGCTGTTCAGCTATGCCGACGGAATCTTCTCTGGCCTGGCGGGGGTAGGGCGGTGATCGAGGGCGCGCCGCACGGCATCGGCGTGCCGCTGTTCGCGGCGATCCCCTGGCTCGACCAGCTGCTGACAGTCGGCATTGCCGCGACGCGGTTCGCCTTCGCGTTCGTGTTCGTGCCGATCTTCTCGAAGGAAGTGATGCCGACGACGGTGCGCAACAGCATCATCGTCACCTTCGGGCTGGTCGCGCTTGCGCTCCAGCCGCACTTCGCGCCGGCCAGCCTGAGCGCGATGGACTGGGCGAAGATGCTGCTGAAGGAGGCGGCGGCCGGAGGCATCATCGGCCTGTTCTTCGGCACGATCCTCTGGGCGCTCGCTGCTGCCGGTGAGATCATCGACACCAAGGTCGGCGCGACCATCGGCCAGCTCGTCGACCCATTGAGCGGTACGACGACCTCGCTCACCGGCATCCTGCTTGGGCGTTTCGCCGAAGTGGTCTTCGTCACCGGGGGCGGGCTCACCCTGCTCGTCGGCACGGTGATGGGCAGCTATATGGTGTGGCCGCTCGGCCCCGGCGGCCTGTTGCTCGACATGCGCGCGGTGCAATATTTCGAGGGCGAGTTCGGGCGGCTGTTCGCGCTCGCTTTCCTGTTCGCGGCGCCGGTGCTGACCGTGCTCTATGTGATCGACGCCGCGCTCGGCTTCCTCAACCGCTTCGCGCAGCAGTTCAACGTCTTCTCCCTTTCCATGCCGATCAAGGCGGCCGCGTCGATCTTCGTCGTCATACTGACCCTGCCGCTGCTCGCCCAGGCGGTGCTCGCCGATCTCGGCACGCGCGAACAGATCGCCGGCGGCGTGCTCCAGCGCGTGGCGCAGCCGCGGTGAACGCGGTGCAGCCCCATGCGCGACCGATGCCGGGCCTCGCCGGAGACGGCATCGACGATGCCGAGGAACTGGCGCGGCTGGTCGAGCGGCTGCGCGAGGCCGAGGCGAAGCGTGAAGCGCATGCCCGCGACATCGTGATCGGCGAATTCAGCGTGACCGGTGCACGCGTGCCGCTGCTCCACATCGCCGGCTTGCAGACGCTGACCCGCAACGAGGCGGCGGTGCTGCGCTTCCTCGGCTGGGGGCGTGCCAATGGCGATATCGCGACCCTGCTCAACATGACGGACAACACCGTCCGCACGCACATGAACAATGCCATCCGCAAACTGGAACTGGACGGGGTCCGCGAGCTGAACAGCCTCGCCGGGCTGCTGTTCATGCCGCTCGAATGAGGGAAGCCGCGGAAAAACTAAGCGAATCGTTTAGGCCAACTAAACGAATCGTCGAGCGCGCGGCGGCGCGATCCGGGGCAGTTTTCTCCCTGTCGCGGCGAACAGCCGCAACCGGCCAGCTCCCCGAAGGAGCGCGAAATTCTGGAAGGAACGGTCATGAGCTTCTTGAGCGGTATCGCAGGTTCGCTAATCAATCCGGTCAGCCTGGCGCAGCTGGCCATGGGCCCCGCGGGCTGGGCTTCGCTCGCCGTGCGCACGATCGGCACGGCGATCGCCAAGGAAGTCATCCAGCAACTTGGCCAGGAGCTGGGCCTGCCGCAGGGCATGATCAACATGGCGCAGAACGCCTTCTCGGCGGCGACCGGTACGACCGGCGGCCCGGCGACGATCGCCGAGGCGGTGTCGGATCTGGCCCAGCAGTTCGGCCTGTCGCCGGCGGAGCAGGGCGAGCTGCAGCGCTCGGCGCAGCAGGATTCGCGCGACATGTACACGCAGCTGGCGGATGCCTTCAAAAGCGGCAAGGACATGGCCGAGGCGCGCAAGTCGCGCGGCAGCAAGGGCAGCGGTTCCTGGCTGCAGGCGATCGCCGATGCAATGGCCCAGGCGCTCGACAAGAAGGTCCAGGACATGGACAAGATGGCGCAGGCGCTCGACAAGCAGGGCAGCAAGAAGTCGGTCAAGGCATCGACCGACCTGCAGGTCGCCGGCCAGGAATTCTCCTATCTGATGAATGCCAGCAGCACCGTCATCAAGACGATCGGCGAAGGTCTCAGCGGTATGTCGCGCAAGCAATAAGCTTCGCGGTTCTCAGTCGGGGGAGGGCGGGCTATCACCCGCTCTCCCTTTTTGTGTTTGTGTGAAGGAGGGTCCGATGAAACGCGCACTAGCCCTGGTCCCCAAGGTCCCGATCCTTGGGGCTCTGGTCCTCGGGATCGCTGCCTTGTCGCCGGTGGCGGCGACGGCACAGGACATGGCATGGGGAACGATCATCCCCTCCGTCGCGGGCACCGACCAGCTCGGCATCGTGCTGCGCGAGCAGGTGCGCCGGCCGCCGCCCGGCCGGAGCGTGCGCCCGCGGATCGACCCGCGCGACATGGACGCTCGCGGCGGTGGATATCGGGGTGGCGGATATCAGGACGGCGGCGACATGGTCGCGCCGAACCCCGCCGCGCTCCGCTACAGCCCCTCAAAGGCGCGCCGCACGGCGAACCTGGCGCATTTCGTCGAGAAGACTCGCAAGGCCGATCCCGCCGGCGCGAAGGATCTCGCGACCCTGTTCGCGTCGGGCGATTTCATCGACAAGATCGGGAAGGCGATTGCGCCCTACGACCTGCATGTCGACAATGTCGCCGACGCCTATACCATCTGGTGGATCAATGCGTGGCAGGCGACGCGCGGCCGCAACGATACGCCGGGCCCGGCGGTGAAGGACGCGGTGCGCGAACAGGCGGCGCGCGCGCTCACCGCCGCGCCGGAATTCGCCGGCGCGGGCGATGCGGCGAAGCAGGAGCTTGCCGAATCACTGCTGGTGCAGGCGGCGCTGATCGACACCGCGGTCGAGCAGGCCAAGGGCGACCGGCGGCGACTCGATGCCGTCGGCGCCGCGGTCGCGCAGGGCGCGCGGGGCATGGGGCTCGACCTGTCGACGATGGAGTTGACCGACCAGGGATTCGTGCCGGCGCAGCGGGGCGCCAACGAACCGGTCGCAGGCACGGAGCGCAAGGAACTGGCGGCCGTCGGCCCCCCTGCGGGGATGGGTGGTGGCGCCACTAGCTATGGTCTGATCGCGGCGGCCGGTGGTGCTGGGATCGGCGGATGGCTGGTGCTGCGCGCGATGGGCCGGCGGAGCGGCTGATCCCTGCCGTGTGGCGGCGATCCAACTATGTCGGGTTTGTTCGATCGCCGGGTCGGATTCCTGCGGCGATCGCGAACACGCTTTCGACACCAGGCGCCGGCGCCGCGGCCAGCGTTTAGCCCAGCCGTCCCAGTTCTGACGGTGGACAGGAACCGCTCCATCTCCCTTCCCGGGAAGCGCTTCACGCCGATGACGGGGTTGTCCTTTCGAACACCGCGCAAAATCCCATAGCCGAGCGCCGCGCTCGGAGCGCATATCGTCCGCGCGGAAAGCTGGGGCACTAGAGCGTGATGATTTTAGGTTAGGCATAGCCTGAGTTGTTGAAGTAATTTTGGCATTCGTCGGGAGCGAACTCGTCGAGGAGGGATGAGCTGCACCCGGTTTCGTGGACACCGAGATAAGGTGTTTTTGGAACCGGAGGGTGACGATGCAACGACGGAAGTTCAGCCGGGAGTTCAAGCTCGAGGCGGTGAAGCTGGTATTGGAGCGTGGCGTTTCGGCATCGCAGGCAGCGCGCGATCTGGATGTGCATGCGAACGTGCTGCGCAAGTGGATCCGCGAAGCGGAAGGCGACCCTGGATCGGCGTTTCCCGGCCACGGCAACATGAGGCCAGA
>NZ_JBFUHB010000044.1:0-21479 GCF_056402595.1 Sphingomonas sp. P3_C6 | reverse complement strand
GTCCTTGATCTTGTTGGCGATCGCAAAGCCCAGCGCCGATGAGATCGAGGTCGACGAATGCGCCGCCCCGAACGGGTCATACTCGCTCTCGCTGCGCTTGGTAAAACCGCTTAGGCCCCCACCCATGCGCAGCGTCCTGATCCGGTCCCGGCGCCCGGTCAGGATCTTGTGCGGATAGCATTGATGCCCGACATCCCAGATCAGCCGGTCGCGCGGCGTGTCGAACACATAATGAATCGCCGTCGTCAGCTCGACCACGCCAAGCCCCGACCCAAGGTGACCACCCGTCACCCCCACCGCCGCAATCGTCTCGGCACGCAACTCGTCGGCAAGTTGGCGAAGCCTCGTCGGAGGAAGGGCCCGCAAATCCGCGGGCGTGCGTACCGTGTCCAGCAACGGTGTCTCGGAAACATCAGACATCGGGCCTGCTTAGCGAAAGCGAAGTTGAGTGTCGATTGTTGTAGCAGCCGCAACCGCTTCTTGACGAAGACTGCACGGAATCGTGACAATAATGCCAATGCCGCCCCTCACCAGCCGCCTCGCCATCCGCCCCGACATATCCGCGATCCGCGCCCTGATGGCGCGATCGATCGGACAGTTGCAGCACGGCTTCCTCACGCCCGCCGAGGTCGCCGCGAGTCGCGCTGTGATGGGCCTCGACACGCAGTTGATCGACGACGGGACCTATTTCCTTGTCGAACAAGGCGATCGCCTCGCCGGTTGCGGCGGCTGGAGCGCCCGCGCGACTCTATACGGTGGGGATCACAGCGCCGCACTGCGCGACCCGAAGCTGCTCGATCCGGTCCGTGACGCGGCGCGGGTCCGTGCAATGTTCACCGATCCGGATTTCGCGCGGCGCGGAATCGGCCGGCTGATCCTGTCGCTATGCGAGGAAGCGGCGCGCAACGCCGGTTTCAAACGCGCGGAAATGATGGCGACCCTTGCGGGCGAGCCGCTCTACCGGGCGTGCGGGTACGTCGAAATCGAGCGAGTCGCCGCCGCGCCAGTGGAGGGAGTCGCCGTGCCTCTGGTACGAATGGGCAAGCCGCTGGCTTAGGCCGCCTCCTCGTGATCGCAATCGGCGCATTTGCCGCGTACCTCGATCACCGGGCGGACCGGCGAGAAGCCAGCAGCCTCGGCCGCCGAACGAACGCCGCTGGTGATCCGGTCATTGTCGAGATGAGTCGTCTGCCCGCAGGTATCGCAGACCAGGAAGATACAATCGTGCAGGCAATCCGGATGTGCGTTGGCGACATAGGCATTCGAGCTTTCGACCCGCCGCGCCAGGTTCGCGCCCACGAAAAGGTCGAGGATGCGGTAGACGCTGTTCGCCGCGACCCGGCGACCCTCCGTCTTCGACACGGCTTCTGCGATGTCATAGGCCGAGGCCGGCTTGTCGAAACTCGCCAGCGCCTCGAAGATCTGGGCGCGCATCGTCGTCCATTGCTCGCCCGATTTCTCGAGCGTTTCGCGTGCGGCCTTGGAAAGGTCTGCGCCCTGCGGTTCGTGATGGTGATGATGTGCGGCCATGGGATCAATTTAGGCGCTGCCGCCCCCCGCGGCAAGCGCAGGCCTAATAGGTGGCCCGGCGGTTCAGATCATGACCGAGCGCGAGGATCGCGACGCCGATCAGCGTCCATATCGTTTCCGTGCCGCCATCATGCGGCATGGTGATCGCCCCCGCCATGATGCCGAGGCCAAGCGAGCCGACCACCGCCGGCATCATATAGCCATGGACGAAGATACCGCGACCAAGCGCCAGCACGCCGAAGCCGATCGCGAAAGTCAGACCGATCTCGTGGAACAGCGGATTGAGCAGCAGACCGCCGGCCGATGCGGCCAAGGCGAGGAACACCGAACTCGCCAGACAATGTACTGCGCACAGCCCGGATAGCCCGATCGCGAATCGATCGAAGCGCGACTCGAACCACGCAAAAGCGGGCGAGTGGGAATGAGCATGCGTTGTCATTGCGCGGCTCATTTGGCACAGCGCAGTAGAAGTTACAATATATCATCGGCGCTTTTTTGACCCGGGGGGCCGGTGCAATCCCGAATCGACGTACAGGCGCGATGAGTCTAGAGGCCGCCTATGCTTCAGGCCTCTTCGCTTGCCCATCCGTCCCGGCCGCGCGCCCTTGCCGCGTGGCTCTTCTCCGTCGCCGGACTGATCGTGCTGATGGTCGTGATCGGCGGCATCACGCGGCTGACCGAGTCGGGCCTGTCGATCACCGAATGGAAGCCGATCAGCGGTATCATCCCGCCGTTCACCGAGGCGGCGTGGCAGGCCGAGTTCGACCATTACAAACGCATTCCCGAATATACCCAGATCAACCACGGCATGACGCTTGCCGGGTTCAAGTCGATCTTCTTCTGGGAATTCACCCACCGTCTGTTTGGACGCCTGATCGGCATGGCTTTCGCCCTGCCGCTGCTCTGGTTCGCCATCCGCCGACGCATTCCCCCGGGCTATGGCTGGCGGCTGGTCGCGCTGCTCGCACTTGGCGGGCTGCAGGGCGCGATCGGCTGGTGGATGGTCGCCTCCGGCCTGTCCGTGCGCACCGACGTCAGCCATGTCAGGCTCGCCATCCATCTCATGACGGCGCTGGTGCTGCTGTCGGGCATGGTCTGGACCGCGCTCGACCTGCGCGCGCTGGCGGAGAGCCGGCTCGCCGCTCCTGCCTCGCTCAAGCCGCTCGCCGTCGTGGCGCTGGCATTGTTGTTCAGCCAGATCATGTTCGGCGCCTTCACCGCCGGCCTGGACGCGGGCTATGCCTTTTCGAGCTGGCCGCTGATGGGCAATTCGATCTTCCCGGCGGGCGTCGCGTTCATCGAGCCGATCTGGCGCAATGCGGTCGACAATCCGGTGGTCGTCCAGTTCATCCACCGCTGGTTCGCCTTCATTGCGGCAACGGCGCTGATCCTGCTGGCACTGCGGGCTATCCGCCAGGGTGGCGCCATCGCCGGCCGGGTGCTCATCTGGCTGGTCGTGCTTCAGATCGTGCTCGGCATCGCGACCCTGCTCAGCGGCGTGCAGATCGTCATCGCCATTGCGCATCAGGCGAATGCGGCGCTCACCCTGATCGCGGCGACCTTCGCCGCCCATTCGATCGGCCGTGCGACGCGGTGAGCAGGATCCTGCTCGTCCGCACCAGCTTCGGCAGTGCCGATGAGGCAGCGCGTGTCGCCCGGGCGATGATCGAAGACCGCCTCGCCGCCTGCGCCTCGCTGACACCGACTCACTCGATCTATCGCTGGGAGGGCAAGGTCGAGACCGACGACGAGACCGCGGTGCTGTTCAAGACGACCCCTGACCGCGCTGTCGCGCTGAGGGCGGCGATCGCGGCGCAGCACAGCTACGACCTGCCCGTCATCGAGGCCTGGGAGGCCGATGTGGACCCCGCAGTCGGCGACTGGATCTATGGGGAAACAGCTCAGGTATCCTGATACCCGCCATAAAAGCGGCCTTTCGCTTGACTTTTTTGGCCCTTCCCCACATTAGCCCGCCATCAGCGCCGTCCCCTGGGGGCGGCGCATGTCGTTTGAACGAAAGAGGTCTGGCACCATGAAGGCGCTGATGAAGACCACCAAGTCGGTAAAGCCGCACGAGGTGGAGAAGAAATGGCATATCGTCGATGCCGACGGCCTGGTGGTCGGTCGTGCAGCCTCGATCATCGCCAACGTCCTGCGCGGCAAGCACAAGCCGAGCTTCACCCCGCATGTCGATTGCGGTGACAATGTCATCGTCATCAACGCGGACAAGATCCGGTTCACGGGCAACAAGCTCAAGGACAAGATCTATTACCGCCACACCGGCTATGCCGGCGGCATCAAGGGCGTCGCAGCGGGCAAGATCCTCGAGGGTCGCTTCCCGGAGCGCGTCCTGGAAAAGGCCATCGAGCGCATGATCCCGCGCGGCCCGCTCGGCCGTGAGCAGATGCGCAACCTGCGCGTCTTCTCGGGCATTGAGCATCCGCACGAAGCGCAGAACCCCGAAGTCCTCGACATCGGTTCGATGAACCGCAAGAACAAGGTGGGCAATTGATGTCCGACAATCGTCAGTCCCTTTCCGATCTCGCGAACCTGACCAGCCAGCCGGCACCGGTCGCAGCAACGTCAACGGTTCTCGCCGGTGACGAATATGCGCCCGCCGCTCCTGTCGTCGTCCGTGAGCCGATGCCGCTGCGCGATCAGATCCTCGACAAGTTCGGCCGCGCTTATGCGACCGGCCGCCGCAAGGACGCCGTCGCACGCGTGTGGATCAAGCCGGGCACCGGCAAGATCACGATCAACGGCCGCGACCAGGAAGTGTATTTCGCACGTCCGACGCTGCGCCTCGTCATCAACCAGCCGTTCGGTGTCGCCGAGCGTGACGGTCAGTATGACGTGGTCTGCACCGTCAAGGGCGGCGGCCTTTCGGGCCAGGCCGGCGCGGTCAAGCATGGCATCAGCCAGGCGCTGACCAAGTTCGAGCCGATCCTGCGCGCACCCGTCAAGGCAGCCGGGTTCCTGACCCGCGACAGCCGCACGGTCGAGCGCAAGAAGTATGGCCGCGCCAAGGCGCGTCGCAGCTTCCAGTTCTCGAAGCGCTAAATCGTTCTCGATTTCGCGAAACAGGGGCGGTCCGGCAACGGGCCGCCCCTTTTCGTTGGGGCCTATTTGACGCCGTCGAGTGAAGCGACCGTTCCAGTCGCGGCCGGCACATCCTTCATCGCGGCGGCGGCGCGCTCGGTCCCCTCCATTACCCGCAACATATTGCCGCCCGCCAGCTTGGCGATATCGGCATCGCTCCAGCCGCGGCGCATCAGCTCGGCCAAGAGCGCGGGATAGGTCGCGACGCTGTCGAGTCCGTCGGGCAGCTCTGCGAGGCCGTCAAAGTCCGACCCGATCCCGACATGGTCGACGCCGGCGACCTTGGCGATATGATCGACATGGTCCGCAACCATCGCGAGTGTCACCACCGGCTTGGGATGTGCCTTGTCCCATTCCGCCAAGGCCGCTTTGGCCGCTTCGGGCTGGCCGAGATACAGCCCACTGAACGGCGGCGCGTTGTAGCTGGCGACCTCACCCGCCCGCGCCGCGTCCCAACGCCGCCGCGCCTCGGAGATATAGCCCGGCGCAAAATTGACCATCACCACGCCGCCATTCTTCGCCACCAGCCCGAGCACCGCATCGGAAATGTTGCGCGAGTGATCGCACAGGGCGCGCGAGCTGGAATGCGAGAAGATCACGGGCGCCTTCGACACGCGTAGTGCGTCGATCATCGTCGCTTCGCTGACATGGCTGAGGTCGACCAGCATGCCGAGCCGGTTGAGCTCGCCGACCACCGCTTCACCGAATTTGGTGAGACCGTCATGTTGCGGATTGTCGGTCGCTGAATCCGCCCAGGCGATCGTGCGCGAGTGAGTCAGCGTCAAATAGGACGCACCGAGACGGCGATAGGCGCGCAGCACCGCGAAGCTGCCGTCGATCTGTCCCCCACCCTCCACGCCGAGCATCGAGGCGATCCTGCCCTTGGCATGGATGCGGCGGACATCGGCGGCGGTGACGGCCGGTTCGAACACGTCCGGATAGCGCGCGAAGATGCGATGCATCAGGCCGATCTGCTCGATCGTCGCGACGACCTGTTCGGTCTCCGGCAGGCCTGCCGAAACATAGACCGACCAGAATTGTCCTCCGACATGCCCCGCGCGGAGCCGATCGATATCGGTGTCGTATTTCGCCGGATCGAGCTTGTTCAGATCGATCGTCCAGCGCTCGTCTCCCGCCTTCCCCACCAAGGTCTCCGCCCAGTCGTTATGACCGTCGATCAGCGGCGTCCGGGAGAGGACTTTCGCGATGCGCGCGTCGATGTCAGTCGTCTTGTCGGGGGCCGCGGCAAGCAGCAGCGGCGCGAGAGCGAGCAGAAGGGCTGGTTTCATACCGCGAGCATAGATTGTCACGCCGCGGCGGCAAGCGTGCTTCATGAGCCACTTGTCGATGAACCCTCCCCTTTTCCGCGGCGCTCGGTTAGGTTTTGACTGAGGAAGGAGATCGCATTGGCTTTGGAGGACCCCATAACGGCCCGCATCGTGGCGTTTCTGGAAGAGATCGGCATTCCCGTGGAAACCGACGTGATAGCGGAGGGCTCGTTCCTGCCCGCGATCGCGATCCGGAAGGGCGCCGTGGTCTATGATCCCGCCCGACTCGAATGGCCCGGCGACCTGCTACATGAAGCAGGCCACGTCGCCGTGACGCCGCCCGAGGAGCGATCCAAGCTCAGCGAGGTTCAGTCCGATCCGGCTGAGGAGATGTCGGCAATCGGCTGGTCCTATGCGGCAGCGCTCGCGATGGCGCTGGACCCCAAAATCGTATTTCACGAACACGGATATCGCGGGGGCAGCGATTCGCTGCTCGAGAACTTCGCCGAGGGCCGGTATCTCGCCGTGCCGATGCTGCAATATTACGGCATGACGCTGGATAAGCTCCCTGCGATGGAACGCGGCGAGCGGCCTTATCCGCATATGGTGTCATGGCTGCGAACCCGCCCGAAGGACTCATGAGCCGCACGCGCCGACAACGTCCCGCCGGGACCGGCCAAGCCCTCGCAACGCGGATGACGGAAGAGGCATGATTCCCATGATGAAGCGTTGGTTCCTGCTGCTCGGACTCATCCTGCTTCCTGCGGCGGCCCCGGCACAGGAAGCTAAAGGCGACTGGGCGGGTACGCTCCAGGTGAACGCTTCGGTAAAGCTTCGCCTCGCCGTGCACATCGCCGTCGCCGAAAACGGCGCGCTGACGGGTACGCTCGACAGCCTGGATCAACAGGCGCTCGGCATGCCCCTCACCAATCTGGCGGCGGTCGCGGGCAGCCTCTCCTTCGACGTACCCGCTGTTAAGGGGCATTATGAAGCGAGCTGGAAGGACGCGGCGAAAAGCTGGTCGGGCACCTGGAGCCAACTGGGCCAGAGCTGGCCGCTCTCGCTGAGCGCCGGCACCAGGGAGTCGCTAGCGCCCGCACCGCCAAGGCCGCTGCCTGCCAATTGGGCAATTCCCGACAAATCCGCGATCGACGCGCTGATCGATCAGCGCATTGCGGGGCGCGCGGGTGAAGGGATCGCGATCGGCATAACCGATGCCGCGGGTCACCGCGTCACCGATCGCGGTCCGGCGGGCGCAGCGGCGTTCGACGGGACGACGTTGTTCGAGATCGGGTCGATGTCGAAGGTCTTCACGTCACTGTTGCTCGCCGACATGGTTGGACGCGGCGAGGTAGCCCTCGATGATCCGGCGGAGAAATATCTTCCCGCTGGCGCGAAGATGCCGGCGCGCGGCGGACGCAAGATCACGCTCGAGGATCTCGCGACGCACCGCTCCGGACTGCCGCGCCTGCCCGACAACCTCTCCCTTGCCAATCCCACCAACCCCTATGCGGACTATAGCGAGGCCAATCTGCTCGACTTTCTCGGCCGCTATCAACTGACCCGGGACATTGGCAGCCAGTTCGAATATTCCAACTTCGGTGCCGGGCTGCTCGGCTATCTGCTCGCGCGGCGGGCGGGCACCGATTACGAGACATTGCTCAAGCAGCGGATCACCGTCCCGCTCGGCATGCGCGACACCACGATCACACTGACACCGGCGCAAAAGGCGCGCTTCGCCACCGGCCATGACCAGTATATGCGGGCGACGAGCGCGTGGGCGCTGCCGACGCTGGCCGGGGCAGGCGCGATACGATCGACCGTCAACGACCTGCTGCTCTTCCTCGACGTCAGCATCGGCACGAAGCCCTCTCCTCTCGGGCCCGCGATGCGGGCAATGCTGGCGAAACGCTGGCCGGGGGCTTCGCCCGGCGTGGCCACCGGGCTCGGCTGGATGGTCCTGACGACGTCGTCAGGTGATATCGTTTTCCACGACGGCGGCACGGGCGGGTTTCGCACCGCGATGGCCTATGATCCTGCCAAGCGGCGTGGTGCCGTGGTGCTCACCAATGCCGCAATCGAGGAATCGGTCAGCGACATGGCCTTTCATCTGTTGCTGGGTACCCCGGTCGCCCCGCCCGCCGCAGTGCAGCCGGCGCCAAAGCCCGGTGTGACCCGTACCGCGATCGACCTGGGGACCGCCGACCTTGACCGTGTCGTCGGGCGCTATCGCTTCACTTCGGGACTCGAGATGACCGTCGTGCGCAATGGATCGGGGCTAAAGGCGCAGCTCACGGGCCAGCTGGCCTTCCCAATCTTCGCCGAAGCGCCGCTCAGCTTTTTCTGGCGGGTGGTTGATGCCCAGGTCACGTTCTCGGCCGATACCGGCGGCCAGATAACCGGGGTCGTGCTCCATCAAGGCGGTGGCACGATGACGGGAAAGCGCATCGCACCCTGATCCTCAGTGCAGCAACTGGACCTCACGGAAAGGTCGCCGTGCCGGATATGGGACAGACGGTGAGCGGCCGACGATCGCGCCGATCGCGTCCTCGACCCGCGGGTAACGGAACCGAAAGCCATGAAAGACTGCCTTGACCGGCAGCACCTTCTGCCCGCCCAGCATCAGTTCATCAGCAAGATCGCCCAGCATCAGGCGGAGCGGTAGCGCCGGCAGCGGCAGGATCGCCGGGCGGCCGAGCGCGTGACCGATGGCTGCCACAAAGGATCGATTGCTGACCGGGTTAGGCGCCGTCGCATTGATCGGCCCCCTGATTTCGCGGTCGGCGGCGACAGTCGCGATCAGGCGCACCAGATCGTCGCGGTGGATCCAGCTCGTCATTTGCCTGCCCGCCCCGATCGGACCACCGAGACCGAATTCGAAGATCGGCAGCAGGCCACCCAGCATTCCGCCGCTCGATGCGAGAACCAGACCGGTGCGAAGCAACACCACGCGCGTTTCAGGACCAGCGGCACGTATCGCCGCGGCCTCCCATGCCGCGCAGACATCCGCCGCGAAGCCCCTGCCCTTTGCCACGGTCTCGTCGAGGGTCGTATCGTCGTCGATGCCATAGAAACCGATCGCAGAGCCGCTGATCAGCACCGCAGGTCGGTGGTCCAACCGGTCGAACAGCGCGCCGAGCGCCCCGGTAACCCCCAGCCGGGAGTCTACGATCCGCCGCCGCCGCGCGATCGTCCAGCGGCCGGCCGCGATCGGTTCGCCCGCAAGATTGATTGCGATGTCGCAGCGGAAGTCGTTGGGCAAGGCGGTGAGATCGGTGACCACCCTCAACGGTGTGGCGAGCCCGAGCGCGTGCTTCGCGTCGCGCGTGAGAACGGTGACGTCGTGCCCAGCTTCGACCAGTGCGGCGACGAGCCTGCGCCCGACAAAACCGGTGCCGCCGGTCACCAGCACGGCCTGGCGGGCGGGCAGCGCACTCACCAACCCGAATACGGGGCCATCGTCTAGCCGCTCGTTGCGGGCCGCGGCGAACAGGTCCCTGATGCCGCAGACCACCACGCCCGCCGCCGCGAGGGTCAGGAGGATCGAGACGATGCCATGCCCGCCGATCGAGACCGCGTTGGGCAGGTGGGCCCAGGCGATCAGGACCGGCGCGAGCATGGCCAGCAATGCGCCGTAATTGAGCGTCAGCAGGGTATGGGTGACCCGCTCGCTCGGGGGCAGGGCGCGGACGCGGTCTTCCTCCACGAAATCCAACAGCGTGATGCCCATTTCGACCGCCAGCGCCGCGATCAGGATCATCGCCATCACGCCGTGCGGTTCGGTCCAGCCAAGCGCGAGGAACACCAGCGCATAGATCAGGTTGCGGGCGCCATGCAGGCGAAGCTCGGTCGCCTGGCCCGGGCGCCACGGCAGGCGCAGGGTCAGTTCATGATGGTAGATCGTGTCGAAGCCGCCCATCGCGATCTGCAACAGCAGCAGCACGACGAAGACAGGATCGTTCATCCCAAAAACGGTCATCCCAGGTCTCCCGGACGATATTCGGTGAACATGCCGCATTGATGGACGAGCGCGCCGAACCAGGGGTGGTCGAGCGCGAGGGTGAAGGCGAACCAGCCATGGTCGCAATCGATATGGCCGATGCTGAGCTGGCCCGGGGTCAGCCAGCGCGGCAGGCGCACCCGTAACCGGCCGATGCGCCAGAAATACTGGTCGCTGTCGAAATAGAGCGCCTCATTCTCGACCCGCAGCCTGAGGGCGATGCCGAACCCCATGCCCAGATATTCCTCGAGCCCGGTCGGTCCAGCGAAGCGCTTGGAGCTGTGGATCACCTGGGGGAAGCCCGCGCGCCGGCTATATTGGCGGGTCCAGAACTGGCCGCCGCCGCTCGCATCCTCGGTCACGCAGACCGCGGCGGCGACGCCGGTGTCGGTGCCGAGCGGCAGCGGTGCGCCGACCAGCCGGCAGGCCTGGGCAAAGAGCCAGCCAACGCGGCTCATCCGGCATTCGACGATCTCGCCGACATAGCTGATCGTCTGGGTGGCCAGCGCCTTGCGCCCGAACCGCGCCCGCACGGTCGGCGGCAGGCTGGCCCAGCCTGCATCGCCGAGCAGTTGGCGGAAACGCGGGTCGACCACGGTGACGCCGGCACGCGGCGCATGGTGCGGAACGGGGACCGGGCGCGCTGCAAGGGTTGCCATCTCTTCCTCTTATTCCGGTTATTTCTGTTAAATCAGAAATTACAGATTATCGCGGCGGAGTCAAGGGGACCGGGAAGGAGGGCAGAGGCGGAAAGGAGGCGTTATGGGGCGAAAGGGCAGAGATGCGCCGTCCGGGCTAGCGTGGGGCCGATCGGTAGCGTCATCCCATCCAGCCTTGCCGTGATAGCGCGCAGGACCATCGCCAGCGCCGTGGCGTCGGGGGCATGGCCGCATCCCTGATGACGAAAGCGGCACCGGACTTGCCTGACGTCCCGGCGGCCTTGGCGAGTTGTCCGCCCATCTGCCACGGCACGGTGTCGCCGGCGGCCCGACCCGGCTCCCCAACCCTTCGCCGGGGAAGCAAGGTTATGCCTGGGTCATGCCTGTGCGGTCAGCCCCGCCGCGGCGATGCCGGCAAGGGCGCAGGCCTCGTCATTGTCCGACGTGTCGCCGGTGATGCCGACCGCGCCGATCGGCAGGCCTTCCGCATCGACCACGATCACGCCGCCGGCGGCCGGGATGATGCCGTAGGTCGTCACCGAACCGAGCGCCGCGACGAAGTTGGGCCGTTCCGCCGCCATCTCGCCGATCTTGCGGCTGGACACGCCGAGCGCCAGCGCGCCGGATGCCTTGCCCGATGCGATCCGCTCCCGCAGGCTCGACGCGCGATCCTGGCGCTGGAAGGCGACCATATGGCCACCGGCATCGAGCACGGACACGCTCAGCGGCTTGAGCCCCAGCTCGGCTCCCTTTGCCAGCGCGGCCTCGATGATCGTGTTCGCCTGGTTCAGGGTGATGCGGGACATCGGCAATCCTTCATGGTGCGCCCGTTCGCGCGGGACGGGACAGGATGCCCTTAATGTGGCGTGCGGGGGCCGCGCAACGGGTGGCGCAGGCCCCTGCCCTCACCAGCGGCGATAGTGCCGATATCCCCGGCCATAGCCCCCGCGATAGGGATAGGGACGGCCATAGCCGCGATGGCGGTAATACCAGGCGCGATAGGGATAAGGCCGGTAGCTCCAGCGACCATCATAGAAGACCCAGGGCCGGTACCAGCCGGGTGCCGCGTAATAATAAGGCGCGTCATAGCCGCCATAGACGAAGGTCGGCGCGTCGTTGCGCACGACATAGCCAGGCGGGCAGCCGGGGCTGGTGTTGTCGCGGGTCGAATCGCCGACCACCGCACCGCCGGCGGCACCGGCGACGCCGCCGATAAAGGCGCCCGCGCCGCGATCATGGCGGCCGGCGACGCTCGACCCGAGCAGCGCGCCGAACAGGCCCCCGATCACCGCACCCGCGGTCGCGTTGCTGCGCGCCTTGATGCAGTTCCGTGCCGACCAGTCCTCGGCATAGGCCTCGTAGCGCTGATCCTGGTCGCGCTGCGCCTCATCGGCCTGATCCGCCAGATAGCCGGGTGGCGGCGGGGGCGGCTGCGACCCGTCATAGCCGGGCGGCGGCGCCTCATCATCCTCGTAATAATCCTGCTGCCGATCGGGCGGAGGATCGCGGTAATCCTGCTGCTGCGGCGGATCACCATAGCCCTGCTGCTGCGGTGGCGGGGGCGGATAATCCTGGGCGGTGGCCATCGAGGCCGTGATCGGGGAGATCGCCGTGACCAGAGCGACCAGGGCACAGGCAGTTCGCCGAATCGACTGGGACATCAACCACATCCTTTTACCGCAGCGCTGGCGGCGATGCGCCTTTTCGGGTGAATGTTTGCTGACCAACCGGGCGAGTAGCGAGGTTCAGATCGATTTCGCGTCCGCTCCCGCTCTGCGAGGTTTAGGTCGGTCAGGCCCCCGGCCTGACCTGAACGATGCGGGGCATCGTTCTCCTGAAACTGGGTCGGGGGAGGGCCTGTCCGATAGGATTGGACGGCTTTGACAGGCCCTCCCCTAACCCCTCCCAGAGCGGGAGGGGGATTTTGGGCGGTTGGTGATTGTGCGCATCGCCCAGACCGGAGGGCTGCCGCGGGAYARTCACTGAYCTCCACCCCCGTCATGCCGGACCTGTTCCGGCATCCATGTTTCCGCAGACGCCACGCCGGTTGCGYTTGCGGAACGATGGACCCCGGAACAAGTCCGGGGTGACGGTAAGGGTTGGGGAGGCGGCTGCCCGACACGGGCGCCATCCTTGAAGGCTCCGAGCACTATCAGGGGAGGGCCTGTCAAAAAGCTCCGGCCCTATCGGACAGGCCCTCCCCTAACCCCTCCCGCAAGCGGGAGGGGGATTTTGGGCGGTTGGTGATTGTGCGCCTCGCAGCGAACGCTAAGCCGGGGATCATGTCAGTCGAGATCGATCCGTTCCACGCCATCGCCGTCAGCCGCCTGGCGCACCGCATGTCGGCCGAGGGCCGATCCGTGATCCATATGGAGTTCGGCCAGCCTTCCACCGGCGCGCCGGCCGCGGCGATCGCGACGGCGCAGCATGTGCTTGCGACCGACGGCATGGGCTATTGGGAGAGCATGCCGCTCAAGGCGCGGATCGCGCGGCATTATGACGAGGCGTACGGCGTCACCATCGACCCGGAACAGGTGGTGCTCACCTGCGGCGCCTCGCCCGCCTTCATGCTGGCCCTGTCCTGCCTGTTCGCGCCGGGCGACCGGGTGGCGTTCGCGCGGCCGGGTTATGTCGCCTATCGCAACACGGTGAAGGCGCTTCACCTGGAACCGGTCGAGATCGGCTGCGGCGAGGCGGAGCGGTTCCAGATCACCGCCGCGGCGCTCGATGCGATCGAGCCAGCACCGCAGGGGCTGATCCTCGCCAGTCCGGCCAACCCGACCGGCACGATCATCCCGGAGGAGGAACTGGCCGCGATCGTGGCGGTGTGCCGGCGGCGCGGCATCCGGATCATCTCCGACGAAATCTATCATGGGCTGAGCTATGTCGGCCCGGCGGGATCGGTGCTGCAGGAGGATGCGGAGGCGCTGATCGTCAACAGCTTCTCCAAATATTTCAGCATGGCGGCGTGGCGGCTCGGCTGGCTGGTGGTGCCGCCGTCGCTGATCGACGCGGCGCGGGCGCGGATGGGCAATCTGTTCCTGACGCCGCCGTCGCTGGCGCAGCATGCCGGGCTGGTCGCGTTCGATTGCCGGGACGAGCTGGAGGCGCATGTCAAGGCCTATGCGCGCAACCGCGACCTGCTGCTCGCCGCCCTGCCCGCGCTCGGCCTGAAGCGGATCGCGCCGCCCGACGGGGCCTTTTATGTCTGGGCCGATATCGGGCATCTGACCGATAACAGCATGGATTTCTGCATGCGCCTGCTGGCCGATACCGGCGTGGCGACGGCGCCGGGGATCGATTTCGATCCGGTCGAGGGGCATCGCTTCATGCGGTTCAGCTTCGCCGTGTCGACCGACCGGATCGAGGAAGCGCTGCGGCGGATCACGCCATGGTTCGCGGCCGAGCGCGACCGCGCGGCATCAGGCGATCACGCCCTGAAAACGAAGGTCGAGCCGACATAGGAGCGCACGACCTTTTGCGGCATCAGCCGTAATGCCTCGGCGATGAAAACCTCACCGGTGCAATGCATCGGAATGATATAGGTCGGATCGATCCTGGCGAATTCGGCCACCGTGCGCCGCGCCTCATCCTCGGTGCGAGGACGGACGAGATGGAAGCCGCCGATCACGGCATGGACCTTGTCGATGCCCGACACGGCCTGCGCGCGACGTACCGAATTGATCACGCCGCGATGGCTGCACGAGGCGATGACGACCAGGCCGAGCCCCTTCACGGCATAACAGGTCGCCAATTCATGCTCCCCATCGTCCGGCAGTTGCGCGACGGTGCGTTTGGCCGGATCGAGCAGGGCACGGTCACACCCGATGCCAGGCCGCATCTGGGTCGGGATGGCCGCGCGCTCAAAGCTGTCGAGCGGGATCACGCCGGTGGTGAAGGCCTGATCGGCGATGATCGCCGGTTCCGGCCTGATCCGCACATCGAACCCTTCCCTGGCGAGCGCTGCGCGATCGAGGCTGCCCATGATCGGCGGCGGGTCGCCGATCAAGGCCACGCGTTCGCAGAACGTCTCCTCGCCGCCGACGGTCAGGTCGAGCCGATGGGCAGCGGCCTTGTCGCCGAACAGGCCGGGATGCCCGCCATAATGATCGAGATGCCCATGGCTGAGCACCGCCGCGTCGATGGTGTTCGGATCGATCCCCAGCAGGGTGAGATTGTTGGCGAGGACTTCGCGCGAATAGCCGAAATCGACCAGGACGCGCCGGGTGCGATCACCCAGGGTCGAGACGCCGAGGAGTGACAGGCCGAACTCGCCGAGCAGCGCGTGCGGCAACATGCGCGGCATGTTCCGTTGCGCGCCATTGCCGGCGCGGAGCACCTTCATGCCGGGCAGGTCGAGATTTTCCAGGAACGGGCCGAAGGTCGCCGAGTCGATGACGACCTGCAGGCTGAGCGTGTCCACTTCGGGCACCGTGAGAAGCGGTTTTGCCGCGGTAAGCCGACCGGCGGCGAACAGGCCGGCCGCCCCTGCCGCAAGGACGGCGCGACGTGACGGGAGAAGACTGCGCTGATCGGACATCGACGACTCCTTCGCGACCGAGCGTAGCATGGCGCATCGCCTTGTCTCGTGTCCTGGACGTCGTGCCAACCGGGTTGCGACGACGGCGGAGATGCCGCAGACTTGCGGCATGACGGATGGTCGAATTGCCCAATGCCTGTGCGGCGCCCTGAGCGCGACCTGCCAGGGTGAGCCGGCCCGGGTCTCCGTCTGCCATTGCCTGAACTGCAAGCGGCGCAGCGGCAGCGCCTTTTCCTACACCGCCGGCTATGACGCGACGCAGGTTTCGACGAGCGGGCACTATACGACCTATCGCCGGCCGGGCGAGGAAGGGCGCTGGGCCGATTTTCACTTCTGCCCGCTGTGCGGCACGACGGTGTTCTATGAGATCTCGGCACGGCCCGGCATGATCAGCGTGCCGGCCGGCGGCTTTGCCGACAGGGATTTCCCCGAGCCCAGGTTCGAGGTTTTCGACGAGCGGCGAGCGGACTGGTGCCGCATCGAGACGGCCGGACCGCTTTCGCAACAGTGACACCAGGCCGGGATGGAGGACGGGCGCATGGAGATCGATCCTCAGCGGTTCGCCGACGAATGGGCAGCGGCGTGGAATGCGCATGATATCGAAGCGGTGCTCCGCCACTTTCACGAGGATGCGACTTTCTCGTCCCCCTTTGCGGCGCTGCTGCTGCCCGGGAGCGGCGGCAGGCTGATCGGGAAAGCCGCGATCCGGGACTATTGGTCGCTGGGTATCGCGAGAATTCCGGACCTGCATTTTACGGTCGATGCCGTGTTCGTCGGCGTGGAGTGCCTGGTCATCGCCTATGTGAACCAGAAGCAGGCGCGGGTGTGTGAAGTGCTGAAATTCGCGGGGGCGCTCGTGATCGAGGGGCATGGCACTTATGCGGAGGGTGTGGCGAACCCGACTGGGGCTTGTGCCTAGGCGGGGCGGATGAAGAGCGGGCGTTGGTTCAGGAGGTTCGCGAAGCCACTAGGACCCACATGCGGACGTCCGCGGCCGCTGAAGCGCCTCCCGGAACGAGAAATTCATTCAGCTTCCGCTGCGCCCTTCACCGCGTTGCCGACAGGTGGTTCGAGCGAGCCAGCGATTGCAGACCGTCGGCTTTTGGAACAGCTTTCAACGATAGTTGCCCTTCGGGCTGGGGTGCGGACGTAACTGCGCCGTGACTGGTCAGCTTGCCTACGGTGGGCGGAGCGTCGCACTTCAGTGCGACTCACGGGGCGGCTGTAGCGGTTAGGCGCAACCATTTGGTAAGCGAGGCGCTGTAGATTGATCGCTTCTTGATAATGCGCGTGAGGACGCATATTCTGTGACCATGCCGGGGAAAATCAATAATCCATCAATGCAGGTCGCTCTCGCTCGCGCCCTGGATTACTTTAGCGCATCTGGCGCTGCTTCGGTGCCTGACGGCGTGCTAACGATGGTGGCCGACCATGTCCGCGCGGCGCTTGAGGGATCGCCAGCGATCACCCCCGAAAATGTCGAGCGTGAACTGCGTCATTTCTTCCAAAAGGCGCTGGCCGCGGCGCCCGAGGCGGCGCGCGCTGGGGTGCGCGGCTCGGGCGATCCCGCGACCGCTGCCGCCTTTCTACTTGGCCAGACTGCGTTCGCGCATCTCCTCGCGGCGCGCACGCTCGACACGCGCGTTGATGCAAGCTTTAGCGCGGCGATCGAGGACAAGCGCTATCTATCCTATCTGCGCGCAATGCTGAGTGGTGCCAAGGACGGTGTGACGCTTGCCCGCCTGGTCGAGGAAGCAGTCGAGACCGTCAGCCGGAAGCTAGCGGTGCTGCGCGAGCGCGGCCTGGTTGTCTCGCGCCAGCAAGGCACTCGCGGCGTCAACAAACTGACACCTACAGCCAAGGCGATGCTGCTCGACCGCGGCATTGAGCCGCTCGTCGATGCCGGCGGCAAGGGCGAGACTATGGAGACGGTGATTGCCGAAATGGCCGATGAAGTGCCGCCGCATCTACGTAAGCTGCCGGTGATCAGCGACGGCAAACCCCGAAAGGCTGCCTGAATGGCGCGCAGCGCGCGGCGTGCCGCATCGCCCGCCCCGGCCGGCAAGGTCGCAACCTTCTTCTCGTTTAAGGGCGGTGTCGGGCGCACCATGGCGTTGGCCAATTGCGCATTCATCGCCGCAATGAACGGCAGCCGGGTGCTGGTTATGGACTGGGATCTCGAAGCGCCCGGTCTGCCTTATTATTTCCGCGGGCTAATCGACCAGCGCGGTGCTGCGAGCATTCGCAAGGCGCCAGGCGTGCTAGACCTGTTCTGGGGCTGGCGCCTGGCGGTCGAAGGCGCGCGCGATCCCGATGAGCTCAAGGGGCGCCTTGCGCCCTATCGCGGCCATGCAGCATTTCGCAACTGCGTGCATCCGCTGATCGAGCGGCGTCGCCTGCCCGATGGTGCCAAGCTTGACGTCGTGACTGCCGGTAGTCCGCAGATCGACTGCCCCGAGCCGGCGAGTTATGCCGAAGCCCTGTCCCGCTTCAATTGGTCAGAATTTTTCGACCATTTTGCCGGTGGTAATTTGATTCAGGAGATCGGGCGCTGGTGCCGCGCCAATTATGACTTGGTCCTGATCGACAGCCGCACCGGTCTCGCCGACGTCGCCGGCATCTGCACCATGCAGATCCCTGACAGCGTCTATCTCTGCTTCGTCTTCAACCGCCAGAATATAGAGGGCAGCGCCCATGTCGCCGCCTCGATCGTTGCCGCGCGCGGAGGTGCCGTCGAAGTTCGCGCGGTGCCGATGCGCGTCTCCAAGGAACGCCCCACCGAGGAGGCCGATGCCCGCTCGCGGGCGCTGCGCGAGCTGCGGCGTGCCGGTCTCCCGCCCGCGCGCGCCGAAGCCGATCTGAATAGCCTTTCGGTGCCCGCGTCCTCGGCCGTGCCCTATTATGAGTCGCTGGCGCCGTTCACGTCCAACGAACATGCCGCTGGCGATTTGAACTGGGCCTATATGCGCCTGAGCGAAGATTTGCTCGGCCGCGACTTACCGCGACTCAAAATCGACCCAGCCTGGAGCGAAGCGGTTCGCGCTCGGCTTCAGCCGACGATCGTCACCATCGATTATCTGCGTGAGCTCGAGACCGCCGATCCCGATCGCGCGCTCGATGAAATCGAGCGCTATCTCGACGGCGCAATCGACGCCGACCCATCGCTCGAGCTCGATCCCGAGTATGTTCGCGCGCTCGTCGCCACAACGACCGAGCTCATTGGCAGCAGTTGGGAGGAAGACGATGCCCAAATCGTCCGCTTGGAGGACAAGACTCTACAATTAATCGAGCAGATGCATGCGATCGGCGAAGGCGATTGGCGCATCGATTTTGTCGATGCCTCCGAAGAGTTCAGCTTCCGTGACCGTACATCCGATGCCCACGTCACGCGGCTCGCGCGCGTCGAGCGGGTTCTGTCCGAGGGGCATCAGGACGCCGACATTCTGCTCCGTCGCGCTCGGACTTTGGTTTCGATGGCGTTTTTCGCGCGCGACAGCGGGGACATGACGGTGGTGCACGAGCGCGCCGAGCGCGCCGAACGACTTGCCGACAAGGCGGCGCGTCTTGAGGCGAATGCCGAAGAGATAGCTTATATCCGCGCTGCCGTCGCAGATCTGCGGGCCCGGGCCGCGCTTGGCCTCGGCGATGCCGCGGAAGCGCAGCACCAGTTCGAGCGGTTGCTTGCTCAAGTCGGCGACAGCGACGACCGGCGCCTCTTGTCGCTCGGCGCGGAAGCACTGCTTACCTTGGCCGAGCTCGATGGCGAGGATGAAACGCGCCGCGCCCATTTGATGGCGGCGATCACTATGCAACCACGGGCGGTATTGCGCGACATCGAGCGTCTCGTTCCGATCGTCATGCTTTTGCTCGACACACACGACCGCGCCAACACCGCATTGCGATTAGGCAAGGCGCTGTTCGGCGACCAACGCGTTGGTCGCTCGTTGCCTTATGGCCGCACGACCCAAGCCGCGCTTGGGTTTGCGCTTGTAGCTAATCAGCTCGCGCGAGCGGTGCGTAATCTGTCTCCCGACGAAGCCGCGCCCATGTTTGTACGCCTCAGCGAGGCGGCGGCGCGAGTGCTGCGGATTTGGGCGAAGCGCAATGCCCGGACAGGCGATTTTACCGATGCGGAAACCAGTGCCGACATGCTCGCCGCATACGAGCAGCTTGCCGACCGGCTGCAGCTCGGCGGGCTGCCGACTCGCCTTACCGTCCAGCTGCGCGAGGCACTCGCCGAGGCTGGCGGCACTGACCAGGATGAAGACGGATGAGCCGGTTGCGGGCGGGGTGGGCCGCGCTTGCGACCCCTGCCGACTTGTTCTTGGCAATCTGGCAGCACGTCAATTCGTCGGCCGTGCAGCGCACCCATCTTGCCGGCGCCTATACCACTGCGGGGGCGGTCGACGACGCTTTCGAAGCAGCGCTCAGCCAAGACGACGGCAGGGACGCCGTGGCCGGGGTTGTCCAGGTCCTAAATGACTATTGGAGTGATCAGGCCAGCGAAAAAGGTCGCAAGACCCGCGCTGGCGTCTTGCTTGGGGCCATGCGAGCGATCGACGACGCACTTCTGGCAATCCATCCGCGAACGTTGCTTTCGCACGCCGCGCTCGCGCCGCCGCCGGGCTGGGCGATCACCGCCCGCGACAAGCGCACGATCGCTGGCATTTATGCCGTGAGCGGTGGACGCTGCCTAGTGCCGCGCGGTCCTTTTGCCCGCAATGCCCGCGGGCCGCTGGAGACAAACAATTTCTCGCTCGCCGACCAGTTCGCTGCCTGTGCTGTCGCCCCGCTTGCAATCGAGGAAGATGGACGCACGATCAAGGTCGCCGTGACCGTGGTCGGGCAAGGCATCGCGAGGGGGGTGCCACCGCGGCTTGGACGCAGCGGAAGCGAGGCGATCACGCTCGCGCCCCTCGCCGAGGCAACCGGAGACCTTGTTGCGCGCGTGCGCGAAGATGGCGGCACTTTCTATATCGATATCGAACAAGGTGCCGGTTTTGCCCCACACGATATATTTGCCAGCATGCTCGGCGATCTCGGTGATACCGACGTCCTCCTTTTGCCCGAGCTTGTTGTCGCACCCGCGGATGTAGACGCGATGTGCGACACCCTCACAACGGCGTCCGGCGACCGACCGAGGCTGATCGTCTGTGGTTCGGGCAGTGACGCCAATGGTAGCCACCCGCCTTGGAACATGTCGCACATCATCAACGGTGCCGGCGCGCCCTTATGGTCGCACCGCAAGCTGGTCGCCTATGACATGCTCGAAACCACTTTTGCCAATCTCGAAATCAAGGATATCAGCAAGGCCAAGCAGTTGATGGAGCAGATCAGCTGGTCGGATGCGATCACGATCGGCGATATCGAGGGCCTGGGACGCTGCCTGGTGCTAATCTGCCAGGATCTGATGATGGCCGGAATCGAGTCGCTGATCCGTGCTTATGAGCCCGACTTTCTGTTTCTTCCGATCCTCGACAGTGGCACCAATTTCTATCGCTGGCCGTACAAGCGGCTGGTCGATCTTAGCGCAACCGGGCCGACCCGGTTCGTCGTGGTCAGTAGCCTGACCATGCAGCATTGGCGCAAGAACTCCTATCCGGGGGAGCAGATCGGTGTGGCGGTCGGCCCGCGCCATATCGTCGCTGGGGATGCCAGTGCAGATGGCGAGAGGTTGGCGCAGGAGGTAGTTTGCGAATCCGCGTCGCGCCGGTACGGGACCGTCCGCTGGCGCAGTGGCGTTTGGGAAACCGTGCCCGAACCTAAGCCCAAATAGGCCACGGGCCGGCAAACGGGGCACGCCTCTTCCCGCATTCATTTCCGACCGTCCGTCCCGCGCGCCTACGCTAACTGCTCTCCGAGGCGGGTTACCCGGCTCGCAGCGCTTTGGCATCGGATTTACGCGCGCTGAAGTGCTCGGGATCGACAGAGCCGGCATCTTGGTCGGCGAGGCGTTAGACTAGTTCCGTTTTGCGCCATCCTTGATGGTGCCGGCCAACTGAACGAACGGCCGGTATCAGGAATTTGCAATCACGGTCGGTACGGCCGAAATTAGGGCGCATAGCGCCTGTGATGGCGCGACTGAACGAACGTCCGCTTACGCCATTCGCCGCTTCACAGCGGTCGTTCCGCTCTCCTGAAGAGTTTCGGATGCCGGCAGGCGTACGAAAGTCTTGGAGGCCCGAACCCGCGGGCCGCACGCGTGGATCTATGGGGATTTCGAGTTTGGGCCTGCTCCGATGTTGGGCGGCACGGCCGATTGGAGCGCGGGTCTGGATCCGGACCTTCCGGATTTAGGTGGCGATGCCGAATTCACGGAGGCGGATGGCCCGACGCCGGTTGAGGTGGCAGCCTCTTCGACGACGATCGGCACACGTAGCGTC
>NZ_JBFUHB010000043.1:0-27448 GCF_056402595.1 Sphingomonas sp. P3_C6 | reverse complement strand
CGAACGTGCTGCGCAAGTGGATCCGCGAAGCGGAAGGCGACCCTGGATCGGCGTTTCCCGGCCACGGCAACATGAGGCCAGAGCAGCTTGAGATTGAGCGGCTGCGCCGCGAGTTGGCTCGGATGAAGGCGGAGCGCGACATCCTAAAAAAAGCGGCGGCCTACTTCGCGAAGGACTCGATATGAGGTTCGCCTTCATCGCGAAGCACCGGGGGATCTGGCCGGTATCGTGGATATGCGAGGCGCTCGGAGTCTCGCGCGCAGAGAAGAACATCTTGAAGACCTGCTCACGGTTCTCCGGCGCGATGCCGCGGCCATTGTCTTCGAACGCCATCGTCGGCGGTCCTGCAGAAAGGTTAATCCGGATTTCGGGCTTGAACGACGGCTCTCGCTCGGCGCGCATATCCAGCCAGTAGACCGAATTGGAGATAAGATTCTCAATGATCTGCACGACCATACCCGTCACCGCCCGGCTCCGCAGCGGCTTTGACGGCAAATCTAGCACCGGGGTAATCTTGTGGCGCTTGAACTGGGCATGATGCGCCTGGATCGCGTCCCGAATGGCATCGTCTAGCGAGAACAACTCAGACCGTTGACGGCCAGAAACGCTCATTGGATCAAACACCCGGACCCGCTGCTGACGCTTTTCATCTCAGTTTGTAGCGTGTTGAAATAGCTGCGCAGTCGGTCGGGAACATCGGCACCTTTGAGGTTGGCAAGGGCTTTCAGTGCATTCTCCGATGATCTCGCGAGCTCATGGGCGACGACCTCGACCATGTCCGCAATGATCTTCAGTGTTCATAAGAGGTTCGTCTGAACGATGGTCGGTTCAGCGAAGCCACAGTCGTCTTCCGGACCGGCTGTTATCGGCGCGCAAACTGCCAGGTCGATCATAGGGGCAACTGGCGGTCGCGGGTCGGTGCGCATGTCACCCTTATTGCTGCTTCATCGATATACTATTCCGCCAGCCTCTGCTCTGAGATGAGGGGCATTTGGCCGTCCGGTTGCGTCTTTAAGTCTTTAAGTCTTTAAGTGGGCATCACTCGTTCTCCGCGTGGCGATGCCGGCCCGCTTGGCGACCGCCTCGCTCAGCCCGTACCGAGTATTTCCGAGAGGCGGCCAACCAGAACCGCGCGCTTGTCGCTACCGAGGCGTTCCAGGTTGCGCAGTTTCCACTGCACTGCGGGAAGCTTTGCCGCATCCTCGATGACGAGCGCTGCCCAGTCCGGATCTCCCTTCTTGAAACCGAGCAGGAAGGCTCGGTGATTCTGCGGCATCTGTCCGATCATGGCGGCGATCATCGCCTCGCGTGCCGCCGAGCACCAGCACCTCGTTGTTTTCGCGGGGGCGGGCCTTTCAGTGTCTGCGGCTGGAACGGCGGATCATATCCTGTGCGCTCGCCGGGCATTCGCCCGCGCGCGGCAGTTCAGGCACAGGTCGCCACCTGGTCGGCGCAGAGGAGGTTCGCTCAACCAAGCAATACGACGCCACCGGCGACATAGCGCGCACGCACATTCACCAACTGTTCGATCTGCGCGACGGAGTTTTCAATCTGCGAAATATGGAACACCGCATTGAGTGGCACCCGGCCCAGCGCTGGATCGGTAAGCACGATGCGGCCTGTACGATAGAGATTGATCTGGTCGACGACTGCGGCAAGAGGCGTGCCCTCGAACACGAGAAGCCCCTTTCGCCAAGAACTCTCCTTCGCGGCATCGACGGCATTGCGGCGCGTCACCCCGTCAGATCCGATGGACAGCGCCTGGTTCGCGGCTAGCGTCGACAACCGCCCTCCGACCTCGCAGCGCACCTCGCCACGCACACAGGCGACGCGCTCATGGCTTGTCAGAGCCTGGACATTGAACTCGGCATCCTGCGCGCGGATGCGCACGCTAGCTGTTTCAACCTTGAAGACGCCCGCCGCTCGTTTCGAGGCGACATAGGATTCGCCTGAGACAAGCCGAATTCCACGTCCACCGTCGATCAGCGAGACGGCAGTACGGGAGCTCAACTCAACATCGACGCCGGCGACTGGATGGATCTCAAGCCGGCCGCCGACCGAGGTCCGATGGTCTGCCATCAACTCGGCGTAGGACGGCCATAAGCCGAGAGGCGGACGCGCGACACCTACGCCAAGGAGCAAGGCCAGCGCTCCGCCCCCGCCCGCCGAGAGGAGCGCGCGCCGATTGACCGGTCTTTTGGTATGGGCAGCGACAAGCGCATAGCTGCGGACATCGGCGACCTCGCGAAAAGCCGCTTCGTGCGATGGGCTCTGCGCACGCCACCACGCCAGGCGTTCAGCATCCTCGTCGGTGGCGGTGCCCGAGACAAGCCCAACGACCCAGTCAGCCGCTTCCTCGATCAGGCGCTCGTCCGGCACCGCACCAGATCCCGTCGTCATCGTGGATGCAGCCCCGGCCATATGTTCGCCGCCGTTCTCATCTGATTGTCCCCCGTTCATCGTGTAGACACCCGCGATGCGCCGCGAACGAAAGGATTTTTGCGGCGCGACTTGCGGGCGCAGTGAAGAATCGCTTCGCGCAGGTCCATTTGGATCATCCGCACGCTCACTCCGTACTGCTCTGCCAGCTCTTCGTGCGTGACGGCGCCGGTAAAGCTCTCGGTGAAAATGTGGCGTTGCCGCGGCGTAAGGTCGGCGATCACCTTCCACACATGCGCTAGCTCGCTGCGGCCCATCGCAATGCGTTCCGGCCCGGGCGCGTCGTCGGCGACATTCATCAACTCCTCGATCTCGGCGCTGCCAAGGACTCGACGCTGCGTTGATGCCAGGTTCGACGCCGTGTTGATCGCCGCACGATACAAATAGGCGTCGGGATCGCTTACGGGCGCGAGCTCGGCCCCATCCTGCAGTTTCAACCAAGTCTCATGGAGGGCTTCGCCGGCGAGATCAGGCGATCCGAGGCGAGCGGCCAGGCGCTCGCGCAAATGGACGTAGTGCTCGACCAACGCGTCCCGGAGCGTCGCGCGGGTGGACTTGACCATCATGGCCTCGTGCCGTCGCGGCGGGGGGCTCGATCAGCGGGCCGATCGGACGACACTTCAAAAGCCAGGGGGCTTGAGAGGTCTCTTGGCGGAGGCTGCGACAGCGACCGTCCGGTTAAAGTGCGCACTACGTGTTCGTCCCACGCCGCTTCACTGCTGGGACGTCTCACGGTCACTTGGCGGATGAGGCCATGCGGATCGACTAAAATGCCAATCTCGAGGCGAAAGGCTCGCCCTTGATAGGCGCGATCTGCGCGAAGCCACTCGCGCACCTCGCTTTGGACCACCATTGCGTATTGGCGGTGACCGGTTCGATTACGGGTCCCGACGATCACCGGCGCTCGCACTTCCGCCATGCCCAGCCTGAGGGATGGCGTAGCGCTGGTGCCGCGCCGCGGTGCGCTGACTTCCGATGTTCCGGGCTCGAAGATGATCGCGGCACGCGGACCAGTGAAGCGCGCCGCGAGACCAGTGCCTTCAAGGAGCATTTGCAGAGCAACCGGCGCCGTATAGTCGCCATGAACATCCCTCGATCGACGGTTTGCGGCCAGGCTTTGCCGGTAAGCGATATCTACCCCGCTCACAGTGGCGAACTCTGCAAGAGCGCTAGCAAGCGGCTGAGGCACCATGTCGAAGCGGTGGGTGCCAGGTGGTATTTGTGCCGGCGCGGAACCGGCGTGCAGCAGCAAACAGACGACCAGGGCGACTGCGGTGACGGTGCTGCCGATCCTTCTCGCACCTTCGTGATGACTCCACGCCTTCATCCCAACCGGAAGGTCACCGGCAGGCTGACATCGATCTCACTCGGCCAGCTTCGAGGAAGGGCGGGAAGTGGCTGGGCACGCAGGATCGCGGCCAGCGCTTCGGCATCAAGGTCGCTGACGCCTGAACTGGCTTCGACCCAGGCATCACGGACGCGGCCCTCCTGTGTCATCCGGAAATAGATAGTCACGACACCTTCGCGGCCCGCCGAACGGGCGCCGGATGGGAAAACCCTATACCGCGCCAAATGACTCTCTAGACGCTGGCGGTAAGCTGTCACTTCCGAGCTCGGTAGATCGGCCATTTGCCGCGCGTCGCCACGCTCTTCGCTGGACGCAGCGAAATCGGACGTCGCCGTTCCAGAAGCATGGAACTTTTGTGAAGGCTTTTGCACACCCTTTGCCCCCGGCGGGGGCGGCGGCAGCGAGACTTTGGACGTAGGCCCCGGCTTGTCCAGACTATTATCGCCACGTGAACCACCGGCGCGCTCCAAGGGGATCAGCTCCACAACCAGCACTGCGCCGTCGTCACCCGCCGTCGGCCCGCTCAGCGGGACGCCTTGCTCGCTCGCGTAGAACAGCGCCAGACCCACGGCGAGATGCACAGCGCCTGAGAGCAAGAATCCTGCGATACGACTGCTGATATCTGGCTTGAGTCCACCCGTTGTCACGCCTTTGTCACCTTTCCCCGCTCGCTTAGCCGGTGAATATCAAGCGCGTGTGACACTCTAAGCAGAGGTGCCAGAACCGGCTTCCGGGACGGCGCGGTCACAAAAATCGCGGGGAAAGCAAAAAGCGTTTCGTTCGCATGCGCGAGAGCGGTCTTCCCAATGAGGACATAGGTATGCACACGCTCGAACCGACCACCACCCCCGCCCGGACCGGGCAGCCCGCGCTGTTGCAGCGGCGGAGCGACGCGTCGCGTGCGGGGTTGTGCGCTGCAGGGTGGTCGTCGGTAGCGGACGCACGCTTCGAGCTCGGCTCCGCCAATGCCGCGTTCCGGCAGTTTCCGGCGCAACGCGCCATCGCGTTGGCTCCCAGTGACAGCCTTGTACATGTCATTGTTCCACTGCGGGGATCCGTCGTCGCCGTGACGGCCGACGACACGTATGAAGCCGGGGAGGGCGGCGCACTCCTTCTTGGACGCGCCGAGCGCGCGAGCTGTGTATGGCAGGGTGGCTCGGTGGGTCTGTTCCTCAACATCCCCCGTTCCGTGATCCAGGCTGCTGCATCCCAGCTGTTTGACGAACCGCGTCGCCTCGCGAGCTTCGTATCGGCGTTTGACTGGAGGGACCGTCCGATCTGGACGGTAAAACCGAGTGCCCACCTTGCCGCGAGTCATCGGTCCGACGAAGCTGGCCACGAGCTTCAGAGCGCGCTTTGTGTGAGCCTGGTCCGCGCGCTGGAGATGGCCGGTCTCGCGAGAGCCGCTTTCCCGGTCGCCAAATCGGTTCTCCGTGCACTCGAGCATGTGCGGCGTCACCCGCAGGAACCGTGGGCCGTTGAGGATTTGTCGCCGATCGCCGGCGTGACCGCGGCCACCCTGCGCAAGAATTTCCGCTCCTGCCTGGGTCTGACCATTACGCAGGTCGTGCGCGACGCTCGCCTTGACTGGGTGCGAGATCGATTGGGCAGTTGCAATGAAAGTCGCTCCGTTGGTCAACTCGCACAAGCGGCGGGCTTTGGCACCGCCGCCATGCTTGCACGTGCCTATCAGCAGAGGTTCGCGGAGACGCCGACGCAGACACGAACGAACGCCTTCAGGCAGGTGCGCGAATAATAACTCCGTTATGCGCGGGGAATGGCAAGTAAATATGCCGCTTCGAAAGCATTCGAAGCGGCTGTTTCTCGTTATGTGCAAAACTATTTTGTCATTGCTCAGCATATAGGTTTTTGATATGTCAAAATAATTGGCAAGTCTATGGCTGTTGTCTCACGACTGGTGTCACGTAAATTACATATAACCTAGCACTGACTGGAAGAAACGCATCATTCTTTGTGCGGTGCCGCATTAATACTTGAGGGTGCGGTTGGCTAACCGGTAAGGCCCACCCGTCGGGAGGTGATAGCGCAGCACAGCGCCCCACCCGCAGCAGTGACGTGGCAGTGTTTTCTGCCGGCGGGGGGAAATGGTTTTGAGGACGGTACGAGAACGTTGGCGCCGGACGCCCAGCCTGGTGGCGCTTGCGTTTGCCTTGGGCGCGGCCAGCACTGCGGCGTCGGCGCAGGAGGCAGCTCCTGCGGCGCAAGCGCCAGCCGCCAACTTCGAGATACGCGCCTTTGCGGTGCGCGGCAACACGGTGCTGCCGGCTGATGCGGTTGAGCGTGCGATCTATCCGTTCACGGGGCCCGGCAAGACCTCGGAAGATGTCGAGGCTGCGCGGGCCGCGCTGCAGTCTGCATTCGAGAAAGCGGGCTATATCGCGGTGTCAGTATTCATCCCCGAGCAGTCGGTGGAGGGCGGCATCCTGAATCTGGAGGTGCAGTCGCAGGCTATCGGCCAGGTCTTGGTCGAGGGCACCAAGCGTAAGGACGCGATCCGCGCACAGGCGCCGTCGTTGACGCCAGGCCAGACGCCCAACCTGCCCGAGTTCCAGCGCGATGTGGTCGCGCTCAACCAGAACCCGAGCCGACGGGTCACTCCGGAGCTGAAGGCCGGAGTCGCGCCGGGCACGCTCGACGTGGTGCTGACGGTCGAGGAGAGCTCGCCGTTCCACGCCTCGGCCGAGCTGAACAATTTCTCCTCGGCCGCGACGACGGCCCTCAGGGCGTCCGGTACACTGCGGTACGACAATATGTGGGGCCGGGGCGACAGCCTTTCGATCTCGGCGCAGACCGCGCCGCGCCGGACCGAGGACGGCACGGTGCTGTCGGGCAATTACCTGATGCGGCTTGGCCAGGGCACGCAGCTGATGGTATACGGCGTGCACTCGGACAGCGATATCGCGGTGGTCGGCGGCACCAGCGTCATCGGCAAGGGCAACATTGTTGGCGCCCGGTTCATCCAGTCGCTCGGCAGCCGCGAGGGTTTCTATCATGCGCTGACGCTCGGCATTGACTGGAAGGACTTCTCCGAGGACGTGCTGCTGGGGGCCGACCGGGCCTCGGCGCCAATACAATATTTCCCGATCACCGCGTCGTGGCGCGGCGACTGGAACACCGATGGCCGCCAGAGCGACATCACGCTCTCGACCGTGTTCGGCATCCGGGGCTTGGGTGATGGCTGGGAGCGGTTCGACGCCAAGCGCTACCGGGCGCGGCCGAGCTTCTTCTCGGTCAAACTGGACGCCTCGCACACCGAGGACATTTTCTACGGTCTGCAGTTCAATAGCCGTCTCTCTGGCCAATGGTCGCCCGATCCGCTGATTTCGAACGAGGGCTTCAGCCTTGGTGGCATGTCCTCGGTGCGCGGCTATTACGAGTCCGAGGGGCTCGGCGACTATGGCTTCGCGATCCAGACCGAACTCCGTTCGCCCGATTTCGGCCCGCGTATCGGCGGTCCGGTGGATGCGCTGCGCGTGCATCTCTTCTTGGACTCCGGTCTGGCCGCGATCCATCAGCCGCTGCTCGGCCAGGACAATGACTTCCGGATGTCGAGCATCGGTCTCGGCGGCCGTGTCCGCCTGTTCAAATATCTCAACGGCGCGGTCGATCTCGGCACGCCGCTCGTCACCGGCCCGGACAGCGAGTCCGGGTCGATCTTCGCTCGCTTTCGTTTTTGGGGGGAATTTTGATGTCTCTAACCGCACGCTTGAAAAAGGGCGTTCTCGGGGGCGTCCTCGCCGCCGCGGCGCTCACCGCCTTCGCAACGCCTGCCTATGCCTGGTGGGAGCCGGACTATGCGTACCGCACGAAGATCAACCTGAACGTCGCCGCCGCCGGGATCACCGGCGAGGTCGCGCGCGCGCCGGTGCTGGTGCGGCTGCATAGCGGCAATTTCAGCTTCAAGGACGTCAAGGCCGACGGCTCGGATCTGCGCTTCGTCGCCGGGGATGATCGTACGCCGCTGAAGTTCCACATCGAGAAGTGGAGCCCGCAGGAGCAGCAGGCGCTGGTCTGGGTCGATGTCCAGGGGCTGACCCCCGGCACCGCCTCAGCGATCTATGCTTATTACGGCAACAAGGACGCCAAACCCGGCCAGGACGTCGCCGGCACCTTCGGTCCGGACTATAAGCTGGTGTATCACTTCAACGCCGCCGGGAGCCCACGCGACGCCACCGCCAACGGCGCCAACGCACAGGGCGGCGAAGGCCGCAACGCCGGCGGCCTGATCGGCAACAGCCTGGTCCTTGACGGCACGACCCCGATGGGCCTGCCGGCATCCGCGTTCGCCGCCGGCCCGCTGTCGGTGAGCTTCTGGGTCAAGCCGACCGGCGATGGCACGATCTTCACGCTGCCAGGCAGTGTCGGCCTTGTCGCTCAGGGTGGCCAGCTGTTCATCGACGCGGGTGGCACGCGCAGTACCGGCGCGGCGCTGCCCGCGGGCACCTGGGCCCATGTCGCTTTGGCCAATGACGGTGCCAAGAGCGTGCTCTACATCAACGGTCAGCCTGCCGGCGAGACTGCCGGCGCGCTGGGCGCCGCCACCGGCAGCGCGGCGGTCGGCCAGGGCTTTGCCGGCGAGGTCGACGAGTTCCGGGTCGCCGGTGTGGCGCTGCCGCAGGCGGCGTTCCAGCTTGCTGCGGCATCCGAAGGGCAGGGCGCCAAGCTTGTGACCGCCGCCACGGCCGAGCAGGTCGAGACCGGCGGCCATAATTACTTCGGCATCCTGTTCGCGGCGCTGACGCCCGATGCGTGGGTCGTCATCGGCATCCTGGCGGTGATGCTGGCGCTCGCGATCTGGGTGATGATCTCCAAGGGGCTGCTGCTCAGCCGGGTCGGCGCTGCCAACGAGGATTTTCTCGACGCGTACGGCCAGCAGGCACGGCGGAGCGGCGACCATGACGGATTGCCGGCATTCGATCCGGGCAAGGGTGCATCGAGCTCGACGCTCGGTAGGCTCTATCAGATCGGCCGGCGCGAACTGACCGATCGCCTGTCCGAGGGCCGCTCTTCCGGTAGCCGCTTCGCGATCCGCGCGCAGTCGATCGCGGCGATCCGGTCGGCGCTCGATGCGGGCCAAGTCCGCGAAAGCCAGAAGCTCAATAAGCAGATGGTGCTGCTGACCATCGCCATCTCGGGTGGTCCGTTCATCGGCCTGCTCGGGACGGTGCTGGGGGTGATGATCACGTTCGCGAGCGTCGCCGCGGCCGGTGAGGTCAACATCAATGCGATCGCCCCCGGCATCGCCGCAGCACTTCTGGCGACCGTTGCCGGCCTTGCGGTCGCGATCCCGGCGCTGTTCGGCTACAATTATCTGCTCAGCCGCGTCGAAGAGATCACCGCCGACAACCAGATCTTCGTCGACGAGCTGGAGAAGCGCATCGCTGAGACCTGGCAGGACACCGACGGTCGTACCCCAACCGCCATCGCGGCCGAATAGGGGGATCGGACGATGCAGATCCAGGGCAAAAAGCCGTATAACGAGATCAACATCACGCCGCTGGTGGACCTGACCTTCGTGCTGCTGATCATCTTCATCCTGCTCACCACGGCGGCGGTGCAGGGCATCAAGGTGGATCTGCCCTCGGCATCGTCCGCCAAGACGCTGAATGCGCCCAAGAGCCGAGTAATCGCGGTCACCAATGACGGCACGATCTCGATCGACGCGGTGCCGGTGTCGCTGGCCGAGCTGGAAAGCGAACTGCGCACCAGCATCGCCACCACACCCGACCTGGCGGTCATCCTGCGCGGCGACCGGGCGGTCCAGTATGACAAGGTGATGCAGGTGCTCGACCTGTGCTCCAAGGTCGGCGTGCCATCGCTCGGCATGGCCTCGACCCGTCCGCCAGGGGGCGCGTGATGGCCGCCGCCGCCCTGCGTGAAACCGACATGTTCGGGGGTCCCGGCATGGGGCCTGACCGGCCGCGCCGGCGCAAGCGTTCGCCGGTCACGTTCGGCCGGGTGCTGGTGGTGCTTGGCGCCCTGCTGGCGGTTGCGCTGGTCTATATGCTGGCGGGCCGGGTGACGGTCAGCGAGCGCCCGAACGAGATGAAGACGACGACGGTGATCCTGCCGCCGCCGCCGCCACCCCCGCCGCCGCCAGACATCAAGCCCGTCGAGAAGCCGCCCGAGCCCAAGCCGATGCCAATCGAGCAGCCGGTGACCGATACCCCGCCGCCGCCGACCCCGGATGCACAGCCGGTCGCGGGAGATAGCGCCTTGACGGCGCGCGAAGGGGCCGGGCCGAGTAGCTATGGTCTTGCCGTCGGCAACGGCGGCGGCACCCGGATCGGTGGTCGTCCCGGCGGCAGCGGCGACGGTTTTGCCGCCTATGCCAATGTCGCGCTCGCCGGCGTGCGCCAGGCGGCGCAGGGCGACCGCGAGCTGTCACGCAGCCGCTATACGGTGCGGCTTGCGGTCACGGTCTCGCCGGAAGGCCGGATCAACAATGTCCGTATCCTCGCCGGCACCGGTGATGCGCGCCGCGATGCCCGGCTGATCGCGACGCTGAGCGGTGTCCAGCTTTCGCAGCGACCGCCAGCCGGCCTGCCGGTGATGCGGATCGAACTCAACGCCCGATCGGGAGCCTGATGCACATGGCCCAGCTTACCGACGCTTCAACTCCCTGGGGGAAAAGTCCAATGACCGTTCACGCCGTTCGCCACCGCCTCAAACCCGCGCTGCTGGCCTGCGCCGCGAGCCTTTCGCTTATCGGCTTCGCGCACCCCGCGTTGGCGCAGGATGCCCCCGCCGGCCAGGCGACCATTGTCGATCCGCGGCTGCTCGTCGAGCAGCTGGTGGCCGAGGGCGTCATCACGCGCGCACAGGCCGATCGCATGATCGCCCGGGCGACGGTGCCGGCGGCGCCACAGCAGGCGGCGCAGGCGCTGCCGCCCGTCCAGGGCGGTATTGCCGCCGATGGCGCGCAGATCGTGCCCTATGTGCCCCAAGTGGTGCGTGACCAGATCGTTCAGCAGGTTCGTACCGAGCTCGGTCAACAGGCCCAGGCCCAGGGCTGGGCCAAGCCCGGCGAGACGCCCGAATGGACCCGCCGGATCCAGCTCTACGGCGACGTCCGCATGCGCGCCGAAGGCCGCTTCTACGACAAGGGCAACTCCGATATCTTCACCAATTATGGCGCGGTGAACCAGGGCGAGCCGCAGAACATCAACGATGCGACCCCGGGCTGGATCGCGCCCCCCTTCATCAATACGCGCGAAGACCGCCAGCGCTTCCGCCTGCGCGCGCGCCTGGGCGCCCGCGCCCGGATTGCGGACTGGGTCTCGGCCGACATCCGCATCGCCACGGGTTCGGACAGCTCGCCCATCTCCACTAACCAGACGCTGGGTGCCGAGACCGGCACCGGCAAATACCAGCTCTGGCTCGATCGGGCCTCGATCCGCCTGACCCCGGTCAAGGACGTCAACATCGACATCGGCCGCTTCGCCAATCCGTTCTGGACCAGCGATCTCATGTTCGACAATGACATGAACTTCGACGGCGTCGCCATCTCGGGCAGCGGTGCGGTGAACGACAGCCTTCGCCTGTTCGGCACCGCCGGCGCGTTCCCGGTGTTCAACACCGACCTGAACTTCGGCTCGCGCAACGCCCCGGTCGATAGCGCGACGACGGGCCCCTATAAGAGCCAGGACAAGTATCTGTTCGCCGCGCAGGCGGGGGTCGAGTTCAAGCCGACCGAGCAGATCGGCGTGCGCCTCGCGGGCGCCTATTTCCGCTACACCAATGTCGAGGGCAAGGTCTCGGCACCTTGCCAATATTACGAACTGACCTGCTCGACCGATGCGACGCGGCCGGCGTTCCAGCAGTTCGGCAACACCATGTTCCCGATCCGCAACATCGTGCCCGATCCCCTCAACCCGGTCACCAGCCCCGAGAACCAGTATTTTGGCCTCGCCTCGAAGTTCGAGCTGCTCCACGTCCGCGGCGCGGTCGATTATCGCCCCTCGGACAGCTTCGGTGTTCGCCTCGAGGGCGACTATATCAGGAACCTGGGCTGGAACCGCAGCGTGGTCGCGGCGCGCGCGGTCAACAATCTCGGCCCGGACATCCAGGTGCCGAACCCCAGCACCCCCAATCCGAACGACACGATGCCGGCGCCTGGGCCCTATGCCGGCGGCGATACCGGCTGGCAGGCACGCCTGTCGGTGGGTTCGGTGCTGAACCTCAACGGGATGGGCGACTGGACTGCAAAGCGCGGCGACTGGAACGCCGTCGTCGCCTACCGCCATCTGGAATCGGATGCGATCGTCGATGCCTTTGCCGATAGCGACTTCCATATCGGCGGCACCAACGTGAAAGGCTGGCAGATCGGCGGCAACTACGCGATCGCGGCGAACACCATCGTCGGTCTGCGCTGGCTGTCGGCTGAAGAGATCGCCGATGCGCCGTTCAGCGTCGATCGCGGGTTCATCGACATCATGACGCGGTTCTGATCGATGTCGACCGCGACGCTCCTCCTCTGCGCGACCTGGTTGCGGCAATCACGCCGCGACCAGGCTGCGCGGACGGCCCCGCCCGGGTTCACTCCCTCTCCCGGGCGGGGCCGGGTATCGCGGAATGTCGCGCTTGCCTTCACCCTGTCCGCCGCCGGTGCGGCCGTGTCTGCGTCCGCCGCTGAGGCCCAGGATCGAGTCGTCCCGCGGCAGCCGCTTGAGCTAGCGCCCGCAGAGGTCCGCGCCGAGCCATTGCCACCGGCGGTAAACCCGCCGGTCAGGGTCGGTGGCACGCCGCCGGCCCCGTGCGTCCAGGTCGATATCGCCGGCCACAAGGCCGGGCATCTCGACTGCGCCAGCCAGACACTTCAGGAGGCCGCCCGCGTTGCGCAAGCGCAGGCCCGCGCGGGCGTAGACACGCCTGTCCTTGAGGCCGGTTCCCCCGACGTCAGGGTCGGCGTCTCCAGCCTGTCGGGTTCGCGCCTGCGCATGGGCAACGCGCTCGGCAACTCCGTGCATCCCCAGCGGCCTAACCGTGCGCCCTCGGCGCCGCGCCCCGGCGGCCGGCCGTGATCCGCACCCTCATTCCGGCTGATGCCCTGCGACTACTCGCGCTGCGTCACGCCAGCCTCCCGAATCACACCCATGATGCGGCCGCCCAAAGAACAAATGGCGCGGCTGCAAATCCCCTGGAGTCCGTGCCATGACCGTCAAGTCCCGCAGCCTTCGTCGCCAGCTTCTGATCGGCGCCTCGGTCAGCTCCATGCTGCTCGCTGGCGTCGCCCATGGCCAGGACACCCGCGGGCGCGGCGGGGCCGTCAATCCCGCCGATGCCGCGATCCGCGCCGCGCAAGCGCAAGCTACCCGCTCGGCGCAGACCAACTCCGCCAGCCAGCGCGCCGTCGCTGCATTCCGCCGTGCATCCCAGACCCGCGCCGCCATGCAGAACGCCCAGAACGCTGCCCGCATCGCTGCGCTCGCCGCGCAAAGCCACGTCCCCAACGGTCTCGGCCAGGGCGGCCTTCAGGTCGCCAACGGCGTCGTGTTCGGACCTGACGGCAAGCCGGTCGAGGGCCCGCTGTGGATCGGCGCCAGTGGCCCAACCCAGAGTCAGGGTGCGAACGGCCGGACCAACGTCGTGGTCGATCAAAACCAGCAGAAAGCCATCCTCACCTGGGACAGCTTCAATGTCGGCCGTGAGACGGACCTGAGCTTCAAGCAGGGCGGCGCCGATTGGGTCGTGCTCAACCGCGTCACCGACGTCAATGCCGATCCGACCCGCATCCTCGGCTCGATCAAAGCGCCCGGTACAGTCCTCATCCTCAACCGGAACGGCATCATCTTCGGCGGCGCAAGCCAGGTGAACACCCGCAATCTCATCGCCTCCACCGCCGGCATTACCAACGAGCAGTTTCTCAATCGGGGTATCTATTCCAGCCTCTCCGGCGCCAACTATCTGCCCAGCTTCACCAACGCCGGCGGCGCGGTCACGGTTGAGGCCGGTGCGCAGATCACGACCCATGCGCCGACGTCCGTGACGTCGGGCGGCGGCTATGTGCTGCTGATGGGAACCGAGGTCGTCAATGCGGGCGCGATCACGACCCCCAAGGGACAGACGCTTCTCGCCGCCGGTGACGACTTCCTCGTGCGGCCGGGCGTTTCGACGCAGGCCAACGCCTATTCCACCACGCGCGGCAACGAAGTGCGCGCGCTGATTGGCGAGGGTTCGACCAGCGGCACGGTGATCAACCGCGGCCAGGTCGAGGCTTCGCGCGGCGACATCACCCTGACCGGCCGGACCATCCGTCAGGAAGGCGTTCTCGTCTCGTCGACCGACGTGAGCCAGCGTGGGACCATTCACTTGCTGACTTCGGCGAGCGACGCCGAGGCTTCGGTCACGCTGGCTGCTGGCAGCCTGACGACGATCCTTCCGGAACTGGACAGCGACGAGACAGCCGCGAACGCCCAGCGCGATGCGCTGATCGCCGAGTCCGCCCGGCTCGATCGCCTCCGCTACAACGACTCGCTTTCGGGCGCGAATGGTTCGGCCCAGTTCGACAACCTCAGCAAAACCGGCGATCGGCGCGACCAATCCCGCGTGGAGATCGTCTCCGGCGGCGCGGTGACTTTCGCAGGCGGCTCGGACACCATCGCCCAGGGCGGACAGGTCTCGGCAACAGCGGCCAGCCGCATCTTGGCGGACGCGGGCTCGCTGATCGACGTCTCGGGCGTGCGCGGCGTCAGCCTCGATATGGCGTCGAACTCGGTGCTGGTGAACATCCAGGGCAACGAATTGCGCGATTCCCCCGCGAACCGCGATACCGGCAACCTCAACAACCAGAATGTCTGGGTCGATATCCGCGATCTGGTCTACGCGCCCTCCGGCACGGGCGGCTATAACGGCGACCGTTGGTACACCGGCGGTGGGCTCCTGGAGGTCGGCGGTGCGCTGGCCAACCAGCAGCACGGGATCGGCGAATGGGCGGCGATCGGCGGCTCGGTTACGCTGGCTGCCAGCGAGGTCGTTCTGCGTCCCGACAGCGTCATCGATATCTCGGGCGGATCGCTCGACTATGCCTCGGGTTACATTCGCTCCTCGCTGATGCTGGGCGCGGATGGCCGCATGTACGATCTGCGCAATGCGCCGGCGGGAATGACCTTCCTCGCGGTCGGCAACGCCTTCGCGCGCAAGCACGACCGTTGGGGGCCGCAATATACCGAGGTCTTCGCGAACCGGCTGTTCTCGCGGGGGACCACCATGCGCTGGCAGGACGGATATTCGGTGGGCCGCGACGCCGGCGTGCTGCGCGTATTCGCGCCGACCGTGTTGATGGAAGGGAATGTCGCCGCCGGCGTCCTGACCGGATCTCTGCAGACATTGGCCCGGCCCGACGGGGTCATCGACGGCTACAAGACAAGTCAGGACAGTGTGGCCTTGGCGGGCGGGCTGGTAATCGGCCGCACCAACGGGTTCGGCGCGGACGGCGCCTTCGCCTCGCCTATTCTGATTGGAGACGTTGATGACGTCGCCGCCACAGTACCGGTCGACGGCGTCATTCCGGACGATCGCCAGAACACCGTGTCGCTCGATGCGACCCGCCTGAGCGGTTACGGCCTCGGCTCCCTTACGCTCACGTCCGCGGCCTCGATCGTGATCGACCAGGCGTTGACGCTGGCCGATGGCGGCAAGCTCGACCTGAGCGCCGCGACGGTGGCGATCAATGCCGACGTCACCATCCGCAGCGGCGCGATTTCGGTAGATAATGTCGCCCCGCTGTCGCCTTTCTCGAACGGGACCATTCCGTATCTGCTCGGCGACGGTGCCCCCGGCTTCACGCTTGGGACAGGCGCGACGCTCGACCTGCGCGGGGTGTGGACCAAAGGTTCCGACGATGCGTCGGCCGCCACCTCCGTCGCTCATGTCGATGGCGGCGATCTTTCCGTACGCATGGTGCAGGGCTCGGTCGATATCGCCCAGGGCGCTGTGATCGACGTATCCTCCGGCGCAACGCTGGAACAGCAAGGCGGTTTCGTTGGCGGGCGCGGCGGGGATGTGACCCTGATCGCCGGCGCGGACCGGGTTGAGGGATCGAACGAAGCCCAGCCCCTGACGGCCGAACTGACGCTTGATGGCGAGATCCGCGGCTATGGCGTCACCGGCGGCGGCACACTGACGTTGCAGACGCCCCGCACGGTGATGTTCGGCGACAACGCCATCCTGCAATCGGGCATGTTGCCTGCGGGCCTGGCGTTGCCCGCGTCGGTTCAATTGACCGAAGATGTCAGCGTGCCTGCGGGCACGGTCCTGACCTTCGCGACCACTCAGACGATACACTTCGCCTTTCCGGACACGCTCGTGACTTCCCCCTTGCCGGTGGACACCACGACCCCAACCATTCTGGCGGCGACATGGACGGTGCCGGCCGGTGTGTTCGGGAGTGCGGACGGCCTGAGCCTTCAGCAGGGCATGATCCTGCCAGCGGGGACGTCTGTGCAGTTCGCCGGTCGCATCCAGCCCGGGGTAACGCTGCCTTCATCGGTATTTCCCAACGGGGTGGCGATCCTGCCCTCAACAGTGTTTCTACAGCCCGGCGTGCGCTTGCTCGAACCGGCGCTGCTCACGGCCGGCCAGATCCTTCCGCAGGGCGCCATTCTGGACCAGGTGGTGGGATTTACCCCACCCCCGCGCGCGCTACACGCGTCGCTGCTGGAAAGCGGATTTTCCAACTATGATATTCGCAGCCGGGCCAGCATTCTCATCGACAATGTGACGTTGCGGCCGCAGGTGCCCGTGTTGCGCCTCACGGCCGGTTCGGCGACGATAGCGTCTGGCGCGGACCCGCGGCAGGCCCTGGAGCTGTGGCAGCCGCCTGTCTATATCGCCGACGCGCAAAGCGGTACGTTCAATCAACGCGCCGGGGCCAGTCTCACTTTGGTTGGACGTGACCTGAACATCACCGATGGCGCGCGCATCGAGGTGGATCCAGGCCAGTCGATCCGGCTGGAGGCCGCCGGCCAATTGACGATGAACGGGGCGCTAATCGCGCATGGCGGATCGGTGGCGCTGCTGCCTCAACCGTTGGCGCAGAGCGGCGCCTATGCAGGCAGTTCGCTATGGATCGGCGAGAGCGCACTGATCGATGTTTCCGGACAAGCTATGTCTGCCGTGGACCCGCTCGGCCGCCGCTACGGTTTCGCCCAAGACGGCGGCGATATCCTGATCGGCCTTGCGAATCTGACGCCTGACGAGAATGGCTGGCTCGCGAACGCGACGCGGGCGCCGGTCGTCATTCGCGAGGGCGCACGGCTGCTCGCCGACGGCGCTTCGACGACGATCGACATGCCATCGCGAACCGGGCTTCAGGCTGAAGCGGTGTCGGTGATGATCGCGGGCGATGGCGGGTTGATCCGTCTGGGTTCGCAAAGCGGCATCTACAATGATGGGTTGATGTCCGCCAAAGCGGGAGGCGCGGGCGCCGCTCGTGGCACGCTAAACCTCGTGCTCGAGAATACACCCTATTTCGAGCCGTCTCGCCTCCGCACGGTGACGCTCACGCAGCATCATGTGGGAACCGGGCTGGACGACCTGACCATCGGCAATGCAGGCACGGTCAGGATGGCGAGCCGGCTGAGCGCGGATGATATCGTCGCGGGCGGGTTCGGGACGCTCGACCTGTGGAGCCGTGACACGATCGCATTCGACGGCGATTTTACGCTGGCGATGCCGGAAGCGCTGATCCTGCGGCGCGGCGTCCTGACCTCGCAAGGATCGCAGAGCACACCGCATGTCAAATTGTCGGCGCCCTATGTGCTGCTCGACGGCAAGGCGTCGGTGGTTGTTCGCGAAGCAGAGCTCATCCCCGGCCTGGGATCGCAGGGCGAGAATGACGAGATATCCCTGACCAATACCGGCAGTTTCGCAATCGACGCTGACCTGATCGATATCCGTCACCAAGCGATGTTTGGTATTAACGCGTTCGTTCAACCATCGCCCTTCTTGCCTCTAGTCTTCTACGATTTTTCGGGCTTCGACGATGTTTCGCTGACCAGCCGCGGCGATATCCGGTTCACTGATGGCCGGTTGGTATCTGGCGGACTGAACATGACGCTCAAGGCGTCGCAACTTTATCCCACGACGGGCGCCACCGGCGAAGTGCGCGTCGGCCCGCTGCGTAATCCTCAGGTGGGCGACGGCGTCCGAACCCTGACTATTCGTGGCTGGGGCGACAATCCCGCGGCGCCGCTTTCGGTGTTCGGGACGCTTACGCTGACCGCGCCGAACATCGACCAGGGCGGCATCGTCCGCGCGCCGCTGGGGTCGCTGCTGATCGGCAGGTCACCACAACCGTTCAATACGAGAAACTACATCTCCAACGTCACGCTACGCGACGGCAGCGTGACATCCACCAGCGCCGACGGTCTGCTGATGCCCTATGGCGGCACCAGCGATGGCCTGAGTTATCTCTACAATGGCGAGAAGGTCGGCTTCGTCGATCTGGCCGATTTCACTAACGACGACAGGTTCACCCCGGTCACGATCAATCGCGGCGTCGTCTTTGGACAGGCGACGGTGTCGGCGGAAACCGGATCGCTGCTTGACGTGTCGGGCGGCGGCGAGCTGACCGGCGCGGGCTTCTTTACCGGCCGTGGCGGATCGGTGGACGTGCTCCGCACCGCGCTCGCCAACGCCAACCCCGTTGCTTACGGCGCAAGCTCGCCGGACGCAGAGGTATATGCCTTGGTGCCGACGATGCGTGGTGAGTACGCGCCAGTGTCGCCGGACAGCGGCGCAGCCGCTCCCGCCATCGGTCGGCAGATCACGTTGACGCAGGCGGTCGGGGATTTGCCGGCCGGCACCTATACGCTGATGCCATCGACCTATGCGCTGTTGCCGGGCGCTTATCGCATCGAGCTGGGCGGCACCCCTGCGCGCGCGATCGACTCGGTTGCGGCGCCCGACGGGTCGGTCCGCACCACAGCCTATCTGGGCGTGGCGAACACGGACGTGCGCGACGCCCTGCCGACGCTCGTTACGATCACCTCGGGCAAGACCGTCCGGCAATTCTCGCAATATAACGAGACCAGCTACGCCGATTTCGCGATCACCAATGCTGCGACCTTCGGGGCATTGCGGCCAAGGCTCGAGCGCGATGCCTCGGCCATTCAGCTCGACTTTGGTACGGCGACAGGGGACGTACTCGAATTTTCCGGGGTAACGGACCTTTCCGCCGCCAAGGGCGGTCGATCGGGCACCTTGTTCATCACGGGCCAGAAGGACATCGAGGTTCGTTCCGATAGCGAGGAGGCCGGTACCGCCGTCGCTTCGGTCAGCGACGCAGACCTGTCGCGCTTCAATCCCGGTGCCCTCGTCATCGGGGGCACTTTCAGCCTCGTTCAGGCGGTGGCGGCGCCGCAGGTGGGTGGACCGTCGGCGCTAGGTCCGCGCGTCGCGTTTAATTCGGCCTTTGATACGACCGTGACCGTGCGCGACGGTGCGACCCTGAACAGTGCCGGCCAAGTCTTCCTTCTGGGGAACCAGGTGACCGTGGAGAGCGGCGCCGTCGTCGATACGACGGCAGGCGCAACCGATGGCATCGATTCGTCGCTGGGCTATGTCTTCTCGGACAGTTACGACGGTTATAACGCGGAGGGACGGGCAATCCTGGCTGTCGGCAACGGCGTCCTCAACTTCCTCGGCGCCGTTCAGGATTCGGTCCGACCGGCCAACGCCATCACAATCGGCGACGGCGCCACGCTGCGCACGCCGGGGACGATCAGCTTTTCAAGCAGCGGGGCACCGCAGATCGGTGACGCGACGCTTGAGGCGCGGTATTTCGCGCTGTCCGCGCCGACGCTCGATATCGGCACGGCGCAGCGCCTCGACGATGCGGAAAGCGTGCGCAGCGGGGTCAGCCTGACGCAAGGGGTGATCGACCGTCTGCTGGGATCGAGCACGCCGGTGGAACGTATCACGCTGACCGGTGGCGGTTCGATCAACTTCTTCGGCGATGTGACGCTCGACCTGCGCGGCGAAACCGGCGCCGGAAAGGCGATGCTCGTCCTGAACACGCCAGCACTTTATGGGCTGGGCGCGGCAAATGAGACTGCGGCTGTTTCCGCCGACACCGTCATCTGGAACGGCGTCGGTCGCGGCAACGGGACGCCGCAGAGCCCCTATGCCAGCAACGCGCCTGGCGAGGTCATGGCCGGAGGAGCTGGCACGGGGGTCGGCATGCTGACGATCGACGCCCGCCGGATCGAGTTTGGCTACGATCCATCTGCGCGGTCACAGGACCAGGTCGCGCTTGATCGGCTGGCGCTGGGCTTCTCCGCGGTCAACCTGAGTGCCAGCGAGCGCATCACGGCCAACAATCGCGGGACGCTGGCGGTCTATCAGAGCGGAACCGACGCCCAGAGCTATGCCGGGGGCGCGCTCAACCTGCTGACCCCGCTGCTGACCGGCGAGGCCGGTTCGTCAATGGCCTATAAATCCGGCGGTGTGCTGGCCGTGCGCGCGCCCGAGGGTGTCGCCGCGTCCGATCCGTCGAAGGTGTCCGCGTTGGGGGCCGAGGTCAAGCTGGCGGGAGCGACTGTGTCGATCGATACCGCCGTGGCGTTGCCGAGCGGACGGCTGGCGATCAACGCGACCAACGGCATCGATCTGCTGGACGGCGCGGACATCGATCTGTCGGGCCGTGCGGTCACTTTCTTCGATGTGACCAAATACAGTTGGGGCGGCGACGCGCTGTTCGAAACGACCAATGGCGCGATCACGCAGGCTGCGGGATCGACCATCGATGTTTCTGCCCACCGCGCCGATGCGGGGTCCGTCAAGCTTACGGCGACGGGCGCGGGCGGCCGTCTCGATCTCGCCGGCGCCCTGCTGGGGGCCAGCGACGCGAGTTATACCTCGGGCGCATTCGATCTGCGCGTTCGCGAACTTGCCGATTTCGCCGGCCTGAACGCCAAGCTCGATCAGGGCGGATTTTTCGAGGCGCGCGGGTTCGTCATCAAGACCGGCGATCTGACGGTTTCGGACGCGATCCGCGCGAACAAGATCTGGATCTCTCTGGACGGCGGCAGCCTGACCATCGATGGCACGCTCGACGCGTCCGGCCAAAAGGTCGGCTCGATCCGGTTGGCGTCGCGCGACGACATGGTCCTGACCGGCAATGCCGTGCTGGACTTGCGGGGTGCGGTAGTGGCGAGAGACGGGCGCGGCGGGGTGATCGAGGCGTCCAATCGTGGCAGTGTCGAACTGGGATCGACGGCCGGCGTGGTGTCGCTGGCCTCTGGTGCGGTGATCGACATGCGATCGGCCGACGGCGTGTCGCGCGGAACGCTGGAGATCAATGCGCCGCGGATCGGCGGCGATGACGTCGCCGTGAACGCCGCTTCTGGACTTGCCGTGCGCGGCGCGGCCAGCATCGCGGTTAACGCTTTCGCGTCCTACACGCCGGCAGGCGGCATCATCGACCAGAACCTGCTGGACGGAATTCACGCAGACAGCGGCGCCTTCATCGACGCCGCGAACGGCAATGCGGCCGTCGCCACGCGTCTGGCGGGACTCAATGGTTACGGGGGCGCCTTCCATCTGCGGCCGGGTGTGGAAATCCGCAGCGCCGCGCTTGATGGCGACCTGACGGTGACGGGCGACCTGGATCTGTCCGGCTTCCGTTATGGCGCGTCCGCCGATCCCGGCGTGCTGGGGTCCGGCGAGGCGGGTATGCTGGTGCTGCGCGCAGGCGGAGACCTGATCGTCAACGGCAGCATCAACGATGGCTTCGCGCCGCCGCCAATCACGCCGGACGACGCCAACTGGTACACGCTGCTACCGGTGTTGACGCCGGGCGCCGCGTCAACCGCGGACTTCACCTTCGACGCGCAGTACAACCCGAACTATTTCGACTATGTCTATCTCTTCCCCAGCAACGATACCTTCAGCGACTTCCCGGTGGTCGTCTCCGGCTCGATCACGGATGCCTATGGCACCTATAATCCCGGCGACATCATCTACGGCGCGCTTTACGGTACGATCACGGTTGCGGCGGGCACCCAGCTATCGGCCGAGAACCCGGGCAACGCCAGCATCACCGTCGAAACACCGCGCGACGGGAAGAACTGGGCGGTCGCGCCCATGCTGGCGGCGGACAGCCAATCTTGGTCGATGCGAATGGTAGCGGGCGCGGATCTTGCTGCGGCTGACAGCCGGACGCTGGCGGCGGCCTCCACCTTGGGCCCGCGCGGCGATATCGTCCTGAACGCGCCGGGCAAGGCCGGCACCGACGGCTCGTCGCCCGCCATCGCGGTCGTGCGAACCGGCGCGGCGAGCCTGGAGCTTCTGGCGGGCGGAGACTACCGGCAGGAATCGCTATTCGGCATCTATTCGGCCGGCACCCAGGTCGCGGTGCCCGACGGCTATAATCTAGCCCGGGCCGGGATCGGCGACGGGACGATCTTCGGTCCCGGCTACGAAGATTATGAGGCGACGCTCAACGCCCAGCGCATGTATTTCACTCAGGACGGCGGTGATGTCGCGGTCATCGCGCAAGGTGATGTGCGCGGATACGCATTCTATGACTATGCCAATGGCAACTCGGTTGTCACCAGCGACATCGGCAACTGGCTGTGGCGTCAGGGCAATGTCGAGCGTGGCGAGGCGGGTGCCTGGGGCGTCAATTTCGGCCAATATTGGTTAAACCCCAACTATAATTTCGGCGGCCGCGCCGTGCAGCTTACCGGCTTTGGGGGCATCGGCACGCTCGGCGGCGGCAACCTGACGGTTATCGCGGGCGGCGATGCGGGCTCAACGACCAACTATTCCTTGCGGGTGAGCGGCGCGAACGTGCCAGCCGATAATGGGTTGCATCTGGCCGTCGCCAGCACCGGCTATGTCGCGCAGGATGGGCAGTTGATCCAGTATGGCGGCGGTACGCTGACGATGCAGGTCGGGGGACGAATCAACACCGGCATTTCGGACAATCCGTCCTCGCCCGTCGGCAGCGTGCTGAACCTGCGCGGTGACAGCATACTCCGCACAGCGTCGATCGGCCAGCTGCGCGAAAGCGCCTATGGCGTGCGCGGTGACAATGATCCCCGAGCGCCAGAGATCCATCTGCCACTTGATCGCATCGCCTATACGGCGATGCTAATCGCGGTCGGCGACGGACGGTTTTCGCTGCAAACGCTCGACGACGCGGCGATCATTACCGGCGTCGATGCCGGGCGCGCCGTCTCGCCCGCATCCGGGACGGCGGTTGATGATCCGTCCCTGCTGGGACGCACGAGCTTTAGCCTGTGGACCGACAGGAGCGGCTATAGTGTCTTCGCCGGCGGCGGTGATATCTTCCAGAACCCGATCGTGGCTTACGAGGACAATCCATCAAATCCGGTTTACGATCCCGGCTATTTCGCGGGCGTAGCGCCATCTGGATCGATCACCACGCGTATCGTGCTCGCGCCCAGTGTCGCGGGAAATCTCGAGTTGCTCGCCGGCGAGAATCTGTTCGGACGGGCGTCGATGTCGAGCGGGTCCGCAACCTTCATCGCCACGCCCTTCTCGCCGCGGTCACTGGACACCGGCCTTTTCGACAGTATCCAGCCATCCGGTTATTCCCTGTTCACCTACGGTCAGGACGCCGCCACCGACCTGCACGGTGCAAGCCTCGACCCCATTCGCCTTTATGCGGTGAACGGGGACGTCGCGATGCAGGTCGGCAGCGTCATCCAGGATGCGGTCGTGGCGGATCAATTCACGCTGGTGGCGGCCAAGCCGGTCGCCATGCGCGCCGGGCGCGATATCCTGTCCAGCGGCTTCATCCTGAACACCGATCCCCGTCAGGTCTCATCGATCGTCGCCGGACGCGATATCCTGAACTCGACGTTCAAGATCTGGGGGCCGGGCCTGCTGGAGGTGACGGCAGGACGCAATGTCTATCAGGCGCTCTCCAGCCCGATCGTTCGCGTTGACCAGGTCGACAGCACGATCAACAGCTATGGCGCCATCGTGCAGGGCGACACCCGCCCGGGCGCCAGCATCGTGCTGACCGCGGGCGTCGGCGCCGCGGGACCGAACTATGCGGCCTTCCGCGATCTGTACCTCGATCCGGCCAATCTCGCCGACCTCGAGCGGCCGCTGGCCGACCCGCAGAACGAGGGCAAGGTGGTTCGCGTCTACGACGAGGAACTGCTGACCTGGCTGACCGAGCGCTTCGGCTATGCGGGCGGTTCCGATGGCGCACGCGCCTATTTCGCCGCACTGCCCGACAGCCAGCAGGGCGTGTTCATCCGCCAGGTCTATTTCGAGGAACTGCGGCTTTCCGGCCGGGAATATAACGACGCGGACGGTCCACGGCCCGGCAGCTACCTGCGCGGGCGGCAGACGATCTCGACGCTGTTCCCGAACATGTCGACCGAGACCGATCCCGGTGACTACTCCGGATCGATCACCTTCCTCGGCAGTGCTGGCGTGCACACCGAGTTCGGCGGCGATGTTCAGATATTCGCCCCCGGCGGGGGCCTGACCCTAGGCGCCGACGGCGTGGCTCCGCCCTCGACCACGGGCCTGATGACCCAGGGACAAGGCGATATCGAGGTCTTCACGCGCGACAGCGTGCTGCTGGGCCTCAGCCGCGTGTTCACTACCTTCGGCGGCGGGATCACAATGTGGTCGGCGGAGGGCGACATCAACGCCGGACGCGGCGCCAAGGGCAGCATCGTCTATGCCCCGGTTCGCCGGACCTATGACGCATACGGCAATGTCGCGCTGTCTCCGACCGTCCCGACCAGCGGCGCCGGGATCGGCACGCTCAACCCGATACCCGAGGTCGAGCCGGGCGACATCGACCTGATCGCGCCGCTCGGTACGATCGACGCGGGCGAGGCTGGCATTCGCGTGTCGGGCAACGTCAACCTGGCCGCGCTGCAGGTGATCAACGCTGCGAACATCCAGGTGCAGGGGGATGCGACCGGCATTCCGCTTCCGCCGGTGGTCAACACCGGTGCGCTGACCGCGGCATCGTCTGCTACGACCGCAGTTGTGAACGAGGCGGCGCAGCTGGCGGAGCGAGCACGACCGCAGGTCCGCAGCGAGATACCGACCATCCTCAACGTCCGCTTCCTCGGATTTGGCGAATAGTCAACGAAGGAGCGCGGCACAAGCGGCGCGCCTTCGTTACGCTCAGGAGTCTCTCATGCCATCTCAAGATCACAGCCCAGCATCGGCTCCCACGCGCGGTCTCCCGCTCTTCTACCGGGAGCCTATCGCGCTATCCAGCCAGGTCCACGCCGGCTGGCGGCTTAAAGACGGTGACGCGGCTTTCGCGGCCGAGGTGCCGTACGTGCCGATCGTCGTCGGGGAATTCGTCGCCGCCGCCAGTGACTATCCGATCGTTTTCGCCGCTGGTGACACCCAGCCGATCGCCGTGCTCGGCCTGGAGTGCCGCAACCTCTTTGTCGAAGATGGGCGCTGGATCGAAGCGGCCTATGTGCCGGCTTATGTCCGGCGCTACCCGTTCGGCTTCATCGCCACGTCCGACCCCGATGGCTTCGCGCTGGGGATCGATAGCGCAGCGGAGCGCTTGGCTCACGACGGGGACGAGGGCAGGGCTCTATTCGAAGACGGACAGCCGAGCGAATTGACCAAGCAGGCACTGGCCTTTTGCGACGCGTTCCAGGCTGAAGCCACCGCGACGCGGGCATTCGCCGAGGCCTTGAAGGGGCAGGGGTTGTTGATCGACCGGCGCGCCGATGCAACCTTGCCGGACGGCCGCAAGCTCGGGCTCGAGGGCTTCCAGATCGTCGATGCGGAGAAGTTCTCCGCTCTTGCGGACGACGTCGTGCTGGACTGGCATCGTCGGGGCTGGTTGGCCCTGGTGCATTTCCACCTCGCGTCGCTGGAGCGGTTCTCCGATCTGCTGGCCCGGCAGAGCAAACGCCAGCCTGTCGCGGCCATGTCACAACACGGTGGTTCGGACGCGGAAAGCGTCGCCCCCACTCAACCCGCCACATCGAAGAAGGCCTGATCCAATGTCCTTGCGTATCCTGATCTCCGCTGCCGCGCTTGCCGGCATCGCCTCCACCGCCTCGGCGCAGAACGTGGGCGGCGCGCCCGCTGCCCGGGCACCGTCCCCGGCGCCAGCCCAGGCGCAGCCTCTCGGCGGCCCCGTGATCCCGGGTGTATGCCTGCTGTCGCGCGAAGCGATCTTCGCCAACGCTGCGGTTGGCAAGGCGGCTTCGGCGCGGCTGCAGGACCTGACCCGCACGGCGCAGGCAGAGATCGAGACCCAGCGCAAGCCGATCGAAACCGAAGCCCGCGCCCTCGAAGGCCAGGCGGACAACGCCGCGAACAAGACGCGCCGCGAGGCGCTGGCGACGCGCTTCCAGACTCTGCAGCAGCAGGCCGCGCAAACCAGCCGCGAGATCGAGGCGACCCGCGCCAAGGCGCTCGAGCGCATCTCCACCGAAGCGCAGCCGGTCATAGCCCAGGTTTATGGGCAGAAGAAATGCGGGTTGCTGTTCGATCGCAACAGCGCGCTTGGCGGCAACTTCGCCAATGATCTGACCGCCGATGTGGTGCGCGGTCTCGACGCGCGTATCCAGACGATCAGCTTCGATCGTGAACGACTCCCGCAGCAGCCACCTGCGCCGCCTGCGCGTTAGGGGGCGTGTCATGATGCTCGCGCTCGGCTTTATAGCGGGTTTCCTCATCGGCACCGTGTTGACGGGCCTGTGCGCAGTCTACTTTTTCGGTCTCCTGCGCGATGACATGGCGGGCCAGCTCGATGGCTATGGCGCGATGGCTCTCTTCACATCCGCTCGGGCCACGAGGCGCGAGGATCGAACCCATCAAGGATGCCTGCCATGACTACTTCTCCGTTCGGCCGTTTCACGGGGGCGCTGACCGGCCTCATCGTCGGGCTTACCGGTCTCGGCGGCGCTGCGGCGCAGCCGCAATCGGTGGCGCCGTCGGAGGCGCCGGCCGAGTGGGTGCGCTATGCCGAGACGGCCACCCGGAGCATCACCGCCTGGCTGGAAGAGGATAGCGCGTCCGCGATCGCGGTTCGGACATACCTGCACCAGACCCGGCCGTCCGAGGATCAGCCGACACCGCCGCTCGTCCTCAAAGTGTGGATCACGCCGGACGGCAGGATTGATCGCATCGATTTCCCGCCCTTTCCTGAAGAAACCGCCAATGCGGACCTCCGCGCGGCGATCATCGGCCGCGCGCTGGCGTCCAGACCACCGCGGCGTATGCTGCTGCCCTTGCGGGTCGCGATCCAGCTCGAGGCAGGGCAGCCGGCGCCTGCGGCCGGGGTTGGAGAGGACCGATCGTCGATGGTCGTCGCCAAAGCTGAGATCACCTTGCACTGACAAAAACAATCCGCGATCGTACAACGGCTGGAAGGCAGAGCGGTGCTCCAACCAACTAACGAAAGACGCCTTGGCTTCCATCGGCAATTTGAAGGTTCAACACTCGCTGCCGGACCCTTTCACGAGCGCCGAGATGGAGGCCATCCTCTCCCATCTTCGTTCGCGGGCGCCGGAGCAGGCGTGGAATTGGTATGAATTCGCGTTCGGAACAGGCGTGCGGCCCAGCGAACAGATCGCGGCGCGCTGGAGCGATATAGATTGGCAAACTCCAGCGATACGCATTCAACGTGCGAAGGTGAGGGGAGAGATCAAGCCCACC
>NZ_JBFUHB010000042.1:0-27730 GCF_056402595.1 Sphingomonas sp. P3_C6 | reverse complement strand
CCGCACTCGAAACTGGGCGGAAAAACTCCCGCCGAGATCGCCGGCCAACGGCCATGGGGGCATGCCCCCATGGCCGTTGCCATGTCAGCAACCAGCCCGCACAAAGGGCAAGGACTCTATCTCTGAGTGGTAACACTCAGGGGAGCACGTCACACATCGACGCAAATCCGCCGCTGTGTAGTCGGGCCGAACGCCAACCGCTGCCGCCATCGCAAGCCTCCATCTGCCTGCAACGTCGAATCAGATTTTCAGCACCTTGGGAATCCACCACGTGAGTCACTCTCAGCGCGCCTTGGTATTAGCTCTATCGCACCGTCGTGCTGAGTGTTGCGATCGGAAATACAGTTGAGGTGATGATGCTCACGAATTTCTGCACATCGGCAAGCGGGGCGTTCGATACATAGACAATGTCCTTGTCGCGCATCGGGAAGCTCTGGGCCGCAAAGAAATTCACAGGATTCTTCAGATCGACGCGGTAGATCACCGCGATCTTGCCTTCGGGAGTCCGTGGAGCCGATATATCCCCTTCGAGACCCAGCGCGGCTGGATCCTCGAGGCGGAAAATGAAGAGGCCACGAGCATCGGCTCGTTGATCCTGAAGCCCGCCGATCCGGCCTAGCGCTTGGGCGAGCGTGATTCCCTGAGCCTCCATCGGCAATTCCTCATTGCGCCCGGTCGCGCCGAGAACAGTAAAGCTCAGTGGCTGGAACATGGCCGTAACGACGTCGCCGGCAGAGAGCATAACATTCTGACGTGGATCAGCGATGACCTTCGCGAGCGGCATCCGTTCGACGCGGTTGCCACGCGTCATCTGGATAGTGATTTTGTCAACTGGTTGGCGCACGCCGCCCGCGCTCGCGATCGCATCCAGCAGGCGTTCGCCCTTGACGGTGAGAGGTAGGCGCGTGCTTTGCGTGACATCGCCGACAACCGTTACCAGTGCGGTGGCATTTCGAGAAATTCGGACCTGCGCCTGGGGCAGATGGGCCTTGCCGGACAGGCGGCGTACGATCTCCGCGCCGATCTGCTGCGTAGTGCGTCCGGACGCTTGTATCGACCCCGCAAAGGGGATCGCTATTCGGCCATCACTGTCAACCATTTGCTCGGGAAGCGTGGTAGGTTTGGCATTGGATGCGCTCAAACCCGAGAATTGCATATCCCCGCCTGGGTTTGACCCGAACAGGGCCGCTGGTGGCGCTTCCCAAATGACAACCTCCAAAACATCTCCGGTGCCGGCGAGCATTCCGTTAGGCGTGGCATCACCGAGGGTGTCGGCAAAACTATTCTGGATTTGGGTGTTCATCAGTTTTCGGGCGACGCTATCCGTAACGTCGATCAGCCGTATTCCGTGGAGAGTCAGATTCTCGGATGATCGCACAACCTGTCCCGTCGTTGGTCCCGCCGCGCTGATGAAATTGGAACTGCACCCGGCGAGGGAGGTCGACGCGCTTGCTAGGATGGCGAGGCGTGCCATCTTCATGGAGCGTTGACCGAAAATGTTTGAATTACTCAGCACGATGCCATTCCTAATTTCTGCTCGATGATAGGGCACGATAGACCGATACGGTTCTCTCGATGCATGATTCCCAGCTATAAGTGGCGGCGACCTCTAGGCCGTGACTTCGCGCTTCACCGCGCCAAACCAAATCCGTCAATCCGCGCTCCAAGTTTTCAGCAAAGCTATCGATGTCGAGCGGATCGACCAGCATTGCCGCTCCGCCCGTCACTTCGGGCAGACAGGATGCGTTGGATACGACCACCGGAACGCCGCTCGCCATAGCTTCAATTGGCGGCAGACCGAAGCCCTCATATGTGGATGGGTAAATGAAAAGTGCGCTGCCGGCGTACAGGGCCGGCAGATCAGCCTCTGGTACATATCCGAGCCAACGAACCCACCCATCGGCCACTCCTCGGTCCAACTGCTTTCGGATATCATCGTTGAGCCAGCCGGCGCCCCCGGCGATCGCGAGAGGCCAATGTCGCTTGATATCGGCTGGCAAGATGCGCCAGGCGTCGAGCAATTCGGTCAGGCGCTTACGCGGGTCCAACGTCGCAACGCATAGTGCGTATCCGTCTGCGTTCAGGCCATGTCGCGTCAGCGCTGCTGCCATCTCCATGGCACTGTGAGGTCTAAATGCAGCGGCGACCCCGAGTGGCACGGCGACCACTCTTTCCGCAGGCAATCCGAAGAACCCGATCACCTCATCGCGAACAGTGTTCGTGCACGTGATCACGGCACCAGCTCGCCGCAGGGAGGATGGTACGTTTTTCTCGAAGAAGCGTACCCGCTCGATGGGATGGCATTCGGGTTGGTTGAATACCGATAGATCATGGGTGGTTACCACGCCGCCATCGGCTCCCTCAGGCAGAAAGAAATTGGTGCCATGGAACAGGTTCATGCGCATCACGGACCGATCATACGAATGCCGCATCCAGCGTGGCATATGAATGCGGCGCCGGGTCGGCTCTGTGCTCGCGAAAGGTGCGACATCCCGAAACCATCTTCCGTGACGCCAAAATCGAATGGAACTTATAGAGCTGTGGTGGGGAAGCCGACGCGCTAGCTCCCACGTATAACGTCCGATTCCGCCCATGTCTGGGGCAATGGCTTCAATTGATAATGCGAGTTGCATGATCCTAAACCTCKGCCAAGTTTGGAAGTGCCGAGTTGAGTAGTTGATAGCTTTGGATGGCCGGGGCGTGATCCGTTGCTAGAGTGAAATGTAGACGATGGATCGCGCTTGCCGGGATTATTGCTTGGCGAGGGAGGTGGATTTCGTGTGACATAATCACGCTACGATGTTGAGGGCGGCGCGAAACTCCGCATCAGCCGGTGCGGCCGTGTGAATTCCAAGCGCCTCAAGCAAATCTAGCCGTGTCACGTCCCAACCCCGCGATTCTGCAATCGACGGCGGCTCAGCCCGCTCGCATGTGATCCCAATCCAACGCTCCAGTTCGTCAGCAAATTCGCTGTCGTCACGGAAGAACGAAGCAACCTGTCGATTCGATTCCCGGAAGACCGGGAGGTCTCGCGCCAAGACTGCCTTGCCGTAGCGCCTCGCTTCTTCAAGAGGTAGGCCGAAGCCCTCGGCATAGGACGGTACGACGACGCACTGGCACGCATGATAGAGTAAATCGAGCAATTCGTCACTCGCGTCACTGAACCAAAATAGCCGGCTCCCCGCGTCTCGATGACTCAGGATACGACGTTGCAGCCGGCTAGTCTTCCAGCCTGCACGGCCGACAATCACAAGATCCGGCGCCGCAGCACCATGGCGAGCCCAAAGGGCTTCAAATGCGTCGATGGCCGCACTCAGGCCCTTGCGTGGCTCGACTGTGCCGACGATGAGGGCAAAGGGTCGAGCAGCATGGCGCCGCAATGCGTTGCGCGCCGAGGCGCTGACGCCTTGACTTGGCGCGGTCGCTCCGATGTCTCCGCCAAGCCGGATTATGTGAGTTTCGAAAGATGCGAGCCTTTTCGGGAAATGGGCGGCCATCCAGTTGCGTAAATCTTGTTCGGTATGGCGCGATACGCAGATCGCGCCGTCGCAAAATTCCCCAAGAAACTTCAGCCAGCGACGAAAATTACGGACTGTCTTTCGCTGAAACCAGCGGGGATGCCTGATGGGTAGAAGGTCGTGAACCAGCAGCCGGACCGACACACCGCTAGCTTTCCAACGCACCACCTCGTCCCTATGATAGGGCAACAAGTGCGCAGCCAGGTCAAGGCCAAGAAAGATGTCGCCGGGTCCGATCTCGACCGGTGAAGTCGGCCGGTCCCTCCAGTCCGCTGCTGGTGAATGGGCGCCTAAAAACTCCAGACTCGCATAATGATAGCCGTGGTTGCGGGTCGCGAATACCGGGCGGACGATATATCCCGGTGCGCCGTGCTCAATCAATTGCAGCAGGATACCGCGAACGACTCGTTGAATACCGGTCCGAGCATCGTGTCTGTATATTACCGAGACGTCGGCTAGAATTTGAGGTATTGATCCCTGTCGTTTTCGTATGGCGGCGAGGCGAGGCGCCGGGCCCTTGAAAGGCCATCGTTTCAACCAGCCCATATCAGCGACTGACATTCAGATACGCGTCATAAGCGGTGTCCACGTCACCGAAGGACGTGAGCGTGCCACCAGCCAGCACAGCTGCGCGATGGCAGTGTTCGCGCACATAGCCGGCATCGTGTGATACTATGATCATCGCACGATCGGCACGTTTTTCGAACAGTTCCACGACGCATTTTTCGTGGAACCGCGAATCGCCAACAGCGATGATTTCGTCAATCAAGAAGCAATCGAATTCAACGACCATCGATATGGCGAACGCCAGGCGCGCGCGCATGCCCGACGAATATGTTCGAACGGGCTCGCGTAAATAGATGCCGAGCTCAGAGAAGTCCTGGACGAAGTCGACATGGTCCTCGGCCTTCTTGCCATATATCCGGCAAATGAAGCGAAGATTGTCCAGGCCGGTCAGGCCCGACTGGAAGGCGCCGCCAAATGCCAGAGGCCAAGAAACGCTCATTTCGCGCTGGACATGCCCGGAGGTCGGTTGTTCGGCGCCGCTGATCAGCCGAATTAAGGTGGATTTCCCAGCCCCATTCCTACCCAATACGCCAACCCGCTCTCCTTGCGCTACGGTCAGGTTCACGTTCTCCAGCACAGTTACCGGCCCGCTTCGGGTCGGATAGCGCTTGGTGACGTTCTCGATAGTGATCATTCCGGGACTACTTCGCGACTAACTTGCCGCGTCAGTGACAATCCAAGCAATGTGAGAACAATGCAAATGGATCCCATATAGGCAAGGTCGTAGTGCGTTACGATCTGTGAACCGAAGAAGCCGTGTCTAATGTATTCGACCCCGTGGACCATAGGCAACAATAGGAGGTAGTCCTGTGCAACCTTTGGCACAGCATCCACCAGGAAGGCGGCGCCCGACAGGGGGAATAGTAGATAGGCGGCAGGATGCCAGAGTTTTTCAACCAACTCCGACCGCTCTGACAGGGCCCCGAGCAGAATCGCCCAAGAGGAGCCGAACCATGCAAGCATGAACCAGCCCAGAGCGACGGCCAAAATATCCTCAGGCAATTCCATCCAGCCGAGGAAATGAAAGAATAATACCAGAGTGGAGAACGATACGGTGGCGCCGCCAGCCTCAAGGATAAGCCTAGACAGGAAAATATCGAGGACCTTGACCTGTCGATGATATAAAAGTGAAAGGTTGGGCTCGACGGATCCGATGCAGCGCGACGGCATATTGCGCCACAGTAGAACGCTAGAATAGCCTGTGACTGCGAAGGCAACAATTGGTAGATTTGAACCATGGATCGACTTGGTCACGGTCCAGAGTGTGGTAACGCCAGTGGTGAACAACATCGGCTCGACGAAGAGCCATAGAAAGCCGAGATTGTGTCGCCCGTATCGGGTGAGGATCTCCCGCATCAATAAAGCGCCGATCACGCGTCGCTGGACGAGCCACGCCTGAGAAAGGAATTTGAGTTCTTCCATTGCGTTGCTTTTCAATCGTGGTGCTCGCGAAGGCCGGCCAGCAGCATCGACAGAATCCCCCACGCGGCCAAACCCAGGAGTATCGTAGCGAAAATCCCGCGTAGCCGGCGTGGTTGCATGGCCTTGTCCGGCATATTGGGCTCGACAATCCGTTCGAGATAGATCTGCTTGCGCCGAGCTTCGTTGCGTGCCTCCTCAGAGGAGGCCAGCGCGCTGGCCAGCGCTCGCTGCGCGAATTCGTTTTCGAACTGCAAGCGCTGATACTGCGATGCCTTGCCAGCGAGTGAGGTCGAGCCTCCACCTGCGACGCGGTTAGACTCTCGTGCGATATCTCCCTGCAACGCTGCGACGTGCTGTTGCAGCACTGCAATCTGCGGGTTCTCGGGCGTGAATGCCTGCAACTGGGTGAGTTGGCCCTGCGTTGCGATCAACTGATCCTGCAGCTTCGAAACGAGCTGTACCTGAACCTGCGCCTGACGTTCGGGATCGAGCACGCGCTGGGTGTTGCGATAGGCGGCCAGCGCGTTCGCCGCGCCCCGTGCCCGGGTCTCGGCGTTCAAGACTTCCGTCTCGCCATAATGAATCAGGTCGCTCCGGCCACGTTCGTTCAGGCGGTTCACCAGGGCTTCCGCCTGCTGAATCAATTGGGCATTGATCCGCTGCGCCGCCTGAGGCGAATAGGCTTGAATGGTCAACGTCGTGACTGATGTCGACGGATCGTGTTTCGCGGAAACGACATTGGTGAAGTAACGGTACAATTCTTCGAACGACCGATCGATTCCATATGCTCCGAACCGATGAAACATGTCGATGCCGGGGGCGGAGTAGGCTTGGGCGAAGTAGCCTTTTCGATTCAACGTGGTCAGTGCGTCACGCGATTCGATATATTCCTGTACCGCATAGCTCTCTTCGCCAGCGTTGGAGAAGCCTGCTCCCTTCAGAAGCAGCCCAAGCGTGGAGGCGCTCGGCCTTTCCGGCGAGCGGACGACAAATCTGGACTCCGAGATATATACGTCGGACGCGATCAGTCCGAAGTACATCATCGCGAGTACAGTCGGTATCAGAACGGTCAGACTGAACAGCAACCCCATCCGCTCGACGAAGGCTCTGGCTCTTGCGAAGATCATCTAGGAACGTGCTTTTCAAAAAAGAGAGTCGGAAGGGATGGGCAGTGTGGGCGCCTTAGCGATGTGATTCGAGTTCGTCATCGGTGAAATGGCCCTGTCGATGCCCGACCCGGAATGGCGGACCATCGGAAAGGTGGGCCGTTCGTCCTGCCCGACGGGGTGCTCTGGGGTGCTTCGTCACGGCGCGTGTGGGCAAACCGGAGCGATCCAGGGATGTCTTTACATGCGGTGACGCTACGCGTGGTCCGGCGATATTCCCAAGGACGCCCATTACTCTGAAGGCGCCGAGTCAAAATCGCGCTACCCGAAAGCCATTGCTTGTCACACGGGCGGACGCATCAGGCGTCTGAAATCGGCGGACTTCGTCACGGCAACGCGAGTATCGTAGGCCACTCCCCACAAAATTGAACATCGACATGGGTTTAACCCATTCGTATCGTGAAGGCCAGCCTGACGCCACGGCTAAAAGGGCCGACGCGTAGCGGAGCGGACAGTTCATATTGCAGAATGATTCCAGAGGGCTGCACCAAAGGGGGCCGTGCCTGGCTCGGGTGACCCGTCGGCAACCGTGCCACATATGAGTGTAGTATTCGGTTCTGGTCGGCCCGGCTCACTGTTCGGATGCAGTGGCCCGGCCAACCGTCACGACCTTATGCCCCGCATCGTCGATATTCAGCACGATATCCTGAACGAACCGCGAGTGGCGTACGCAGAACAGGAAGAAATTCTGGATGAAATGCCCAACCCGCGACAGGGGCGTTTGATCTGTATCAGCAGGATATACCGATCCTCGGCCGTCTCGTTCCACACCTCGTGATTGTAGAGGTCGTCGAAGATGAAGGATTCTCCCTCGGCCCAGGACATGACGTGAAGCTGATCGGGGGCTTCGATGTTCATGCGACATTTCTCGCGCTCGGCCGGTACCTTTAGCGCGAGATGATAGGTCAGCATGCCCTTGGTCATGCCGCGGTGACGCGGAATATGGCCGCCGGCTTCCATGACGGAGAAGATCGCTGTGACGAGGCCGGGAATCTTGTCGAGCAATGACACCGTGATCGGCGCCCGCGCGCAATTATTCTCGAGCCGGTAGCCATAACCTTTCAGGAAGAAGGACTTCCAACGGCGATCCTTCGCGATCTGGCCATGGTCGAAGGAGATGTCGCCGAGCGACGGGATGTCCTCGGTACGAATCCTGGTCGCCTCGGCCTGGATATCGCGCCAGCGGCTTTCGAGGATGGGAATCCAGGCGAAGGGCGCCTTGTCGATGATCGGCTCATCCGGGATGAGGGAGCGGCGCATAATGATCGCGTCGATCTTCGGCCGCATTTCCTTGCCGATCTGATATAGGGACTTACCCACGAGCGGCACTTTCCGCCCGCGCGCGTTGACCGTTTCGTTCCAGTTCAATCCTTCCTCCGACAGCAGGTATTGACGCCGTCAAGCGACCGGGCGCGCCTTCGGCTTCTTTACAGAAGGAGCCGGAATGGCTCAATCCGCGACCAGAATTCCCTTTTCGGGCTTGGGCATGCCCTTTTGGGCAAGGGATGCCTGCTTCAACGGACTGGCCGCTTCGAGCCGGGCAATCACACCCTCGGTGACCTTGGTGAGGGCTTCCTCGGAGAAGAATCCGCCGGCCACGAGGCACCGATCGATCAGCACGCGGCGGAAGGCGCCGAAGGTTTCCGCGTCCGGCCTGCCCGGATCGCGCCAGAAATCGTCGAGCTGCCCCTGGAAGGTGATGCCCTCGATATCATAGACCGCCTGGCCGAGCGCGATCACCGGCACGTCGAGCGCAAGCGCCAGCGTGCCGCTGGTGCTGTTGATCGTCACCATGCCCTTGGCGCGTTGCGCGACCGGCACGATATCCCCCCCTTCGAGATAATCGACCCGATGTGCGACGCCGTGGAGTGCCGCCAATGTCTCTGTTTCAAGCCGCCAGTCGCGCACCCCGTTGTCGAGCGGATGCTCCTTCACCACGAGGCGCAGGTCGGCAGGGGCGTTGGCCGCAAACGATGTGATCACCAGGCGCAGCGCATCGGCAATGCCGGCGAAGGAAGAGTGCAGCCGGATCTGCGCGTCCGAATCGAGCTGGAGCGGGAACAGCATATAGGGCTGGCCCCGCGTTTCGAGCGATATGAGCACGTCATGCGTTCGCAGTGCGGCCGCCTTGCGCCGCAGCAGCCTGCGTGCCCAGCCCATGCCTTCCACCAAGGGATGCCAGGGACGATGATTCTCCCAATAGGGGTAATAGGAGCGGGTCAGCACATCGGCTGCGTTGTACAGCAGGCCCTCGGCCGCGCGGCGGCGAAAGGACGACGGCACCGGATGATGCTCCGGCGCGGGCGGCAGCGCGGCGGCTTCGGCCCGGTACCAGGCCGGGTCGCGTGGCAGCGTCGAATGGCCGTTCACGCCACCCAGCTCGAGCGTCACCCAGTCCGGCCGGATATAGCCTTCCTCGAACACATGGACCGGCACGTGCAGGTCCCGGCAGACCGCGGTCGCCACCATGTGCATCGGCCGGCAATCGCCGAAGAGTACGACATCGGTGATCTGGCGATCCGCGATCAGTCGCTTCAATGCCTCCGGCCATTCCGCGAGCGACCCGCGATAATCGATGCCATTGGGCAGGCGCCAGAACAGGCGGTCGCCGCCATTGAAATTGACCTTGTGGACCCCGTAGCCGTCGCGTCGCAGGGCCTGGCCGAGCTTACGGAACAATGGCCCCATAAGCCCCTGCAGCAACAGGATGTTGCGGTTGGCGAGGGGCTGTGCTTGTCCGGGGGCCGCGACTTGCGGCATCAGGACTGGCCCCTCGGCAAACATATCTGGCATTCGTGATGTCACTTTCGATTCGAATGGCGTCCCCTGTCAGAACGCATCGCCATTCGACCAACGCATACAGATTCGGTTACATTTTTCCAAGTTGCGCCGCGCTATGCCTTAACCGTGACAGCAGGGCGGTCGCCCGCTAGAGGTAGAAGCTACGACTCTCTTCCGCAGCCAGACGGCGTGGTTTAATCGAGACTGGCGACGCGACGACCTCAGTGGCGAACGGTGTGATCCTCTTTCTGGCGATGCTGGTCGCATCGCTGCTGCTCGATGTGGCCGTACGGCCGCGCGCGGCGCGCCTGCGGCGCTGGCAGGGGCTCGTGCTGCACCTGCTGGTCATGCTTGCCGCTTTCGGCCTTTGTCTCGCCGGTTCCGGCAACGTCCCCGTCGCGGCGATTCTGGCGACCGCCGCGATCACGCTCCTCGCTGTTGCATCCAATGCGAAGCATAAAATGCTGGGCGAGCCACTAATCTTCTCCGATTTGGCGCTAATTATCGCCGTCTTTCGCCACCCGCGCTTCTATTTCACCGCGATCTCGGTGCGTGAACGCTGGATGCTGGCGATCGGGGCGTCGATCGTGCTCGTCATCCTCGTGCTGCTGTTCTCGACCAGCCTAGTGCCGCACCTCATGGGCGGCGGTTTGCTGCTGCTCGCCGGGAGCACCGCGTTCCTCCTTCTCCATGGCGGCTGGCTCGAGTCGGCGGTGCGAACCCCCGATCTCCCGGACGACCTTGCCCGCTATGGCCTGCTCGCGAGCCTGCTGCTTTACTGGCGGGGGTGGCGGCGTACGCCGGACCCGCGGCCCTGTGCCCCACTCGAGGTCGCGCGGGGTGCCGAGGAACCGGCACCGCCGGAAATCATCGTCATCGTGCAATGCGAATCCTTTGCCGATCCGGTCGAGATCACCGGCGAGGCGCAGCGCGCGCTGCCGGGGCTCGCAAGCGCGCGCGCCGCCGCGTGGCAATGGGGTGAGCTCGATGTCAGCGGGTTCGGCGCGTACACGATGCGCACCGAATATGGCGTGCTGTTCGGCCGAAGCGAGGCCGAGCTCGGCTTTCGCCGGTACGATCCTTTCCTGAGCGCGCACGGCGAAACATCCTATGCGCTGCCGGCGCGGCTGCGGAATGCCGGCTATCATTGTTCCTTCGTCCATCCGCACGACCTGCGTTTCTACAGTCGCGACCGGCTGATGCCGGCGCTGGGCTTCGATCGCATGATCGGCGAGGAAGGTTTTGCCACGGGCTCGTCTCGCGGCGGTCGCTATGTCGACGACAGGACCCTGGGGGCTTCGCTGATCGACCTGGTCGACAATGCGACTGAGCCGACTCTGGTCTATGCGGTGACGATGGAGAACCATGGGCCGTGGGACAGCGACAATGCACAGGACGCACGCGGCAGGCTGGAGGCATATTTGCGCCACCTCCACAGCAGCGACGCGATGCTGAGCGACCTAATCGAACGGCTGTCGAGTGACGGCAGGTCGGGGCTGCTCGTCTTTTTCGGAGATCACCGACCGAGCATTCCCGGTGCCACGGCTCCGGGAGGCGCGCGTCACACGCCTTATGTTATCCTGCGTTTCGGCTCGGGCGGATCGATCCTGAAGGATGGTCCCGGTCGGACCGACCTTTCGCCTGCCGGACTTCATCACGCCATTCTGCGTTGCGTGCAGACGGGCGATGCATCGGCGCTCAGCCGGCCGGAGGCCTGAGGCCGAGCAGCAATCGATCGCGCAGCGGTCGCGGCAGCAGGCGATCGACCCAGCGTAGCACGGCAAATGGCCAGGGAAAGATTGCATGCGCCTGGCCGCGCGCCGCGGCCCTGGCGATCCGTGCAGCGGCATCGGCGGGCTGCAGGAGGAAGGGCCTGGCGCCGCCGGTCTTTTGTCCGGCGGCGGTGTCGATGAAGCCGGGAGAAACGAGCGTGACACGCACGCCATGCTCCTTCACCCCGAGACGCAAGGCCTGCGCGAACCGTGCGAGGCCGGCCTTCGACCCGGCATAGGCGGCGGCAAAGGGCAGGGCATGGAACGCGGCGGCCGACCCGATCAGGACGATCCGTCCTTCGCCGCGCTGCGCCATGCGGCGTGCAAGCGCGGCCGCCATCGTGGTCGTGGCGACGAAATTGACCAGCCCCAACCGCATCACCTGCGTGGCATCCTCGACCAGATCGCCCGGTGCCTGGACATCGCCGATGCCCGCGGCGAGCAGCGCCAGATCGATCGCTCCTCTGTCATCTTCCTCATCGAGAGCCGCGATCGCAGCGGCGGCGTCGGAAAGGTCGAGAAACCGAACCGCCGTATCGGCACCCGCCTTGCGACAGACGGCCGCTACCGCCTCCAGCCGTTCGCCATCGCGTCCCCACAGCGATAATGTCCGCCCCGGCGCGGCATAGTGACGCGCGAGCGCCGCCCCCAGGCCACCGGAGGCACCAGTGATCAGTATCCGATTCGGCAGTTGCGCCTTCATGAGGGGCTTATGACCGTCTCATGTCGCAGCTTCCAGGCAATCCATCCGTTGTTTTTGCGGATGCGTCGGTTCCTGAAGTATTGCTGCTTGACACGAGACAGCCCGCTGTGCGCATGCCGATGTTTCGACGGGAGAAATTGAGACCTGCAAATGATGAAATACGGGTCATCCTCCCCGCGCGTTCGATTGTTCCGAAACGACCTGCTGGAGCGGCTGACGCTGATCTCCCCGGTGGCGTTCGTGTTGACATGGACGGTGTTCCTCGGGGCCGCACTCTATGCGAGCTGGGGGGTGACGAGCCTTGCGGCATCGATCGGGCTCGTACTGCTCGGCATCATGATCTGGACGCTGTTCGAATATGCGATGCACCGCTTCATCTTCCACATGAAGCTGAATTCGGCATTTGGTCAGTGGCTGATTTTCCTGACCCATGGCAATCATCATGAAGTTCCCGGCGACAAGTACCGGAACATCATGCCGCCTATCGTGAGCGTGGTCGTGTCGGCCGGGATCTGGGCCGGGTTCTATCTGCTGTTCGGCCCGGCGGGATCGGTACTCTATCTCGGCTTCGGGATCGGCTATGTCGTATATGACGGCATCCACTATGCCTGCCACCAGCTGCCGATGCGCGGCCCGGTGCTCGGCCGATTGCGGCGGCACCATATCCGGCACCATTTCGCCAAAGAGGAAGGTAATTACGCGATCACCGCGACCTTCTGGGATCGGGTATTCGGCACCGACATCCCTGCCAAGCGCCCGTAAGAATCTTCCGCCTTTGGGAATTCGCTCGTCCGCGACTTCGGGGCAGTCTCCCGGCGCGGCGCTTTATCGCTGCAGGTCGTCGATAGCCTCGCAGACGATCGAGATGTGATCGTCCCACGAAGGCGGCTGCCACTGCGCGAGGCGCTGCATCTGCGCGGCATGAAGCGGCCCGGCACGAAAATGATCGAAAATGTGGGCGCTCCAGGCGGGGCCGTCGAGCGGATCGAGGAAATCGGGCACGTCTCCGCCGGCCTCGCGCAGCGCGGGAAGGTCGCTGCAGATCACCGGCGTCCCGACCGACAGCGCCTCGGCGACCGGCATGCCATAGCCTTCGGCGAACGACGGCAGCAGCAGCGCGCGCGCGCCGCGCAGAAGCGCCTCCATGCGCTGGTCGGAACAGCCGTTCAGTTCTTCGACATGCCCCTGCAACGCCGCGCAGCGCTCGAGCATGTCGATTACCTGCTCATTCTCCCAGCCGCGCCGCCCGACGATGATCAGGCGCGGGATCGCATCCTGCGGCAGCCTGCCCGCCATCGCCCGCCACAGATTGAGCAGCAACAGGTGGTTCTTGCGCGGCTCGATCGTGCCGACACAGATGAAATAGGGCTCGTCCGGCACGGCGATCGGCGTCGCCGGTACATGGATGTCATGCGTGCCGAGCAGCGCGACGCGCATCTCGACATTCCGGCCGGTCCGCTCGATCCAGGGGCGCATCGATTCCCCCGTCGCCCCGGAATTGACGATGATGCCGTCGGCCAGCGCGGCGATCGTCTCGATCCGCCGCGTGTGCAGCTTGGCGCCGTTGACGCGCGCATATTCGGGATATTCGATCGGGATCAGGTCATGGACCAGGCACAGGAACCGTGCCTGTTCTCGCTCCAGGATACGCCGGACCAGCGCAGGCCGGGTGAGATGATGCGGCGATGCCTGGACATAGACGCTCCCGGCGGACCCGCGCGTCCGTTCCGGCAGAAGCGAGAGCAAGGAGGGGAGTACCTCGATCAGCGAGCGTCGTTCGACGCCGCCCTCCTGATTCTCCCAGCGTCGCTCCAGCGCGTCGAGAAAGTGGAGCGCCTTGCCGGTCTGGATCCTGCCATAAGGGCCGAAGGGATGGACGGCGGCGAAGTGGAGCCGGTCGCCGAACCGCGCGTGCAGCCCGCGGGCATAGGCCATCTCGACCCGGTCCACGCCCGAGGGGGTATGGTGCCGGGCGCGCGACACGAGCCGCGACAGATCGAGGATGACATGCTTTGCCATCAGGTGAAGCGCCTCAGCAGCCGGCCCTGGACCTGCCGGATGCGCGTGACCCATCCGAGCCGGTTGTGCGCCGCACCCTCGCCCATACGACCGATCAGTATCTCGGGTGTGCAGGGCAGGCGGGTCACCGGATCCAGATAGCGCGGATAGACGATGAGCACCGCGGCGATCAGTTCCTCGATCGTCAGTCGTCGTCCACGCCGGTCGGGCACGGTCGCGCAATCCCGGGTCAGGCCCCAGCCGGCATAGAAAGGCATGCCGTGGCACGTCACCTCGCGCCCGCGCAGTATTGCCTCGAACCCGGTGAGCGAGGTGAGGACGTGGACCCCATCGACCAGGTCGAGCAGGGGCGCCATGCCGCCGCCCTGGACGATGCGATCGGCGTGGGCGAGGGCATCGGCATCGCGCACCGCGCCCTTGCGGTGGCCGGCGACGACATCGGGATGGGGGCGAAACCAGATCTCGGCATCTGGTTCCAGAACGCGCGCGCGGCGCAGCAACTCGAGGTTGCTCGACAGGCCGCCACCGCCAAGCCGCACCGACATGTCGTCCTCGACCTGCCCCGGCACCAGCACTAGGCGGCGGCCGGCCTGGCGCGGGGGAAAGGCGTGGGAGGAATCGCTGCCATATTTGCTGATCCCGGCCGCGACGATCGTTTCGCGCAGCCGTACGGCGCGCGCGAGAAGGGTCGGCGGAAAATCGGCCTCGGCAAGGATGGTTTCGAGGTCGCTCGGCTGGCCCGGATCATAATGGATACCGCGCCGGTCGACCGCGACCGACGAGGGCGGTACCAGATTGCTGCCAAGGCCGACCGAGCGGACGAAACCATCCTCGACGCGGACCAGCGGCACCTTCTTCGCGGCGGCCGCTGCCGCCATGCTGTCCGACACGCGCGATGGCCAGATCGCGACCGCACCCCGGTGTCGCGCCGCGTAATCGAGCGCCCGACGCTCCGACCGGAAGAAGCGTAGCGGGTGTTCGGGCGTCCGGAGAAACCGCTCGATCTCTTGCCGCTTCCACCAACTGAAGCCGCAGGCGGCAACGATCCCGCGATTGGCCTCGAAGGTCCGGCGCCACTCGGCGAGCAGCGCAACCGTCGCCGCGATCGCGCTGTCCTGCCCGGTGAAGGGGTCGCGATAGGTCTCCCGCAGCACGTCTTCGGCAACGATCCGGCGCAATTGCGCTGCGTCGTCGCCAGGCGTGCCGAAACGCCCGGCCGACAGCAGGTGGACCGGCGCGCCGGCAATCGCGGCAAGGGCCACCCACTCGTCGTCGCCATGCGCGACCAGTCTCGTCGTGTCGCCGAGCAGCGACCAGGGATCGACCTGTTCGGACAGGGTGACGCCCGGCGGGGCGGGCATTGCCGCTATCCGTTCGGCGGCGTCCGCCGGCGGAATCCAGCGTGTCGTCGCGCGCTCGGCGTCGGTCAGCATCGACAGGGCCTGCCCGGCCTCGCCGGTCGATCGGGCGCGGAGTATCGTGGTCACGGCGACGTCCCTGGCGGGCGGCAACCAAAAGGCGCCGCCGACCCGCGCCTCGCGGATCGCGCCAAGGGTGCGGTCGATCATCTCGGCCGGAAGGTCGACGCCATTGCCGGTGCCCGGTCGCGTAACCGACGCATCGATGCCCGGAAATGGCGGCGCGCGGAGCAACGCCAGGCTCATCCCCGTCTCGTCGATGGCAGGGGGCGGACGCGGTTCATCGCCCGGCTTTCCCGCAATGCCCTTCCCGATGCAAGCCATGGTTCAGGGGCGGCGGTCCCAGGCGACCAGGCGCAGCCGGCCTCGTTCGCGCGCGATCACGCCATAAGCGCCGGTCCGTAGCTTCAGCGACGGCAGCTCGGTCGCCTGGCGTCGCAGGTCCTCGTCCGAGAAGAGGGAGAAGCGCGCTGCACCGTTGCTGGTGACGATGAGCACCCGGCCTTGGCCAAGCTTCCACAGGCCGGACCATCCCTCGATGCGTCGGTCAGCATCGACGATCCAGAAATCGGGCGCGTGCGCCTCGGCGTCCCATGCGGCGAGCGCGTCACGGCCGATCCGGGCCACCACATCGCTTTCGGTTTGCCCCTCATCGGGTCCGTGATCGATCTCCGTCAGCCAGTCGGCGGATTCGACCGGTGGCGCCTGCTCCTGGCGGGCGAGGATGTAATCGATCGTTGCTCGGGTCCGCAGCAGTGGCGCCGCCAGCGCCCGGCCGAAGATGAGGCGCTGTTCGGCAAAGGCCGCCCCAAGGGCGTGTGCCTGCCCGATGCCGCTTTCGACGAGCGGCAGGTCGGTGCGCGCGCCGATCCTGCGCGGCGGCTCACCGGGGGCGAAGGTGTTCCCATGCCGGACGATCGTGACGATCAGATCCATGACAGATGTGGCTCGCCATACTCGGCGATCAGGCATTCGGCCATCGCGACATCGTCCTGGGTGTCGATGCCCGACATTGTATGCGGCAGCGCGCCGGCCTCGACCGTCAGGATATCCTCATCGGTTTCGAGGAAACGGAGTTGCTCGAGGCCTTCGAGGATTTCGTAGGGTGTCGGCGCCGTCGCCTCGAAGCGCCCCAGCGTGTCGAAGCGATAGGCGTACAGGCCGATATGGCGGAGCACGGGGGAGATCGGGCCGGCCTGCCGAAGCTGTGCTTCCCCGCGGATCGACGGGATCACCGCTTTCGAGAACCAAAGGGCCCGGCCATCGGCGCGCCGGGTGCAGGTCGTGCCGCTGAAGGGCGAGGCCTGCTTGTGCCGCCGCAACGCGTCGAGCGCCTCCCATGACAAGGGCACGACGGGCGTGGCCACGCCGCAGGGCGAGGCGCGCAGCGCCGCGATCAGCGCTGCGATCATCGCCGGTTGCGCGAAGGGCGCGTCACCCTGCAGGTTGACGACGATCGGGGGGGCGATTGTCCGTTCTCGCGCCACTGCCCAGGCGCGGCCCGATCCGGAACTGATCGCCGCGTCGGTCATGACGGCGTCGCAGCCAAGGATCCGGGCGTGATCCAGGATGCGGGCATCGTCGGTCGCCACCACGACATCGGCATTCCCTACCCGGCGGGCGCCTTCGCGCGCGATCGCCACGACGCGTGTCAGCAGAGTCTGGCCCGCGATCGGGATCAGCGGCTTGCCCGGCAATCGCTGCGACGCGAAGCGGGCCGGGATCACGATCAGGTCGGGTGGTGTGCCGTCAGGCAACGCCTGCACGCAGCATGTCGTGAAGATGGATCACGCCGACCAGCCGCATATTGTCGCAGACGAACAGCACCGACACGGCATTGTCGTTGAGGATTCGCAGGGCGTCCGACGTCAGCGTTTCTGGGGTGACCGATATCGGCGTCGCGGTCATGTGCTCGCGGATATCGTCGCCGAGATGCTTGCTCGCGAAGCTGCGCCGCAGGTCGCCGTCGGTGAAGGCGCCGATCAGGCATTCGTTCTCATCGATCACCGCGGTGCAGCCAAAGCGTTTGCGGCTCATCTCGAACGTCGCGTCGAGCAGGGTGGCGCCGGCGCGGACCATCGGCACGCTCTCGCCGCGCGCCATCAGTTGCGCGACCGTCGTCAGCTGCGCGCCGAGACGCCCGCCGGGATGGAAGGTCAGGAAGTCCGACCGGGTGAAGCCGCGCCGTTCGATGAGCGCCACGGCCAGCGCGTCGCCCAGCACCACCTGCACCGTGGTCGAGGATGTCGGGGCCAGCTCGTTCGGGCAGGCCTCGCGAACCGGCGGCAGGGCGAGGCAGATGTCGGCTGCACGGCCGGCAGTGCTCTCGGCGTTCGCGGTCGCGACGATCAGCTTCACGCCGAAGCGCCGGCAATAGGCGATGATGTCACCTAGCTCGGTCGTCTCGCCCGACCAGCTCAGCGCGAGCACGATATCGCCGAGGCCGATCATGCCGAGATCGCCATGGCTCGCTTCGCTTGAATGCAAGAACAGCGACGGCGTGCCGGTCGAGCTCATCGTCGCGGCGATCTTGCGACCGATCAGGCCGCTCTTGCCCATGCCGGTGATGATCAGACGGCCCGACAGGTTACTGATCGCGGACACGGCGCTCAGGAAGCTCTGGCGAAGCGGGGCAGTACGGAGCGCCTCGGCAAAGGCCTGGAGTGCGTCGATCTCGATTCGTGTGGTGCGGAGCGCGGAAAGCAAACCCGACTCGTCCAAGATACTTGCGGCTGTCGCCTGCATATAAATCCCCAAAGTCGCACCGCTGCGACCCAGTTAGCGGCACCTAAGTTGCTATCGCGTTGACTTCCAGCGTTTCTGCGGCGCAGTGCCGCGTTACGCGGTCGTCTGTGGCTCTAGAGAGACAGGCGCCCGGCAAGGCAAGCCGGAAGAGGTTAACATGCGTCTGTGTGGGAAAGAGATTGGTCCAAATCGGCGGCTTTTTTTCATCGCGGGGCCGTGCGTGATCGAAAGCGAGGCCTTTGCGCTCGACACCGCCGAGCGGCTTCGCGCGATTGCCGACCGGCTCGGCGTGCTGCTGATCTACAAAAGCTCATTCGACAAGGCGAATCGTAGCTCGGGCACATCCTTTCGCGGGCCCGGCATCGAGGAAGGGCTGCGCATCCTGGAGAAGGTACGGAACGAGACCGGCCTTCCCGTCCTGACGGACGTGCATGCCGAGGATCAGGTCAGGATGGTGGCGGACGTCGTCGACGTGCTGCAGACGCCGGCTTTTCTCGCCCGGCAGACCGATTTCATCGCGGCGGTGGCCGCGTCGGGCAAGCCGGTCAACATCAAGAAAGCGCAGTTCCTCGCGCCGGGCGACATGGTCCATGTCGTCGCCAAGGCCCGCGCCGCCGCCGGGGCAGCCGGCGTTCCCGCCGATAATTTCATGGTGTGCGAGCGCGGCGCGAGTTTCGGCTACAACAATCTCGTCTCCGACATGCGCAGCCTCGCGATCATGCGCGATACCGCATGCCCGGTCGTGTTCGACGCGACTCATTCGGTGCAGTTGCCGGGCGGGCAGGGCGATCGTTCGGGCGGCCAGCGCGAGTTCGTACCGCTGCTTGCCCGCGCTGCCGTGGCGGCCGGTATCTCGGGTCTTTTCCTGGAGACGCATCCCGACCCCGACCGCGCGCTGTCGGATGGGCCGAACAGTTGGCCGCTCGACAAGCTCGAGGCGTTGCTCGAACGGCTGATCGCGATCGATGCGGTGGTGAAGGACGGCGGGCTCGACTAGCCGAGCAGTGATCGGCGGCGGATGCTGAACCCGTTTCAGCGTGTCACGGCTTGAGGCGGCCGGCCATTTCTTCATGGTTGCCCGGCGTCACGACCCAGTCGCCCTTGTCGTCATAATCGAAGCTGATCACGACCTTCGGCCCCGGCCGCGATATCTGCACCAGGCAGCGGGTCCAGCCATTGCCGCCGGCGGCCATCACCCGGTTCAGCTCGGCAGCGCGGTCGATCACCTCGAAATCGTCGGGCGTCTCCGCTTCCCAGTCGCCATCGGGGAGATAGACGAAGCCGTACATGCGCTTGCGCTGGGCAACCTCGACGACCAGCGCGATGCCGGACCATTCGCGCGCGGCATAATTGGGGTCGGCGATCACCATCTGGCCAATCTCGTTGACGAGCGCGTCCGCGCGGGTCTGGTCGAATGCCACGCTGCTCATCGAAACCACCTCCAGAAACGCTGCGACCGGGGCGCCGGTCACCTGGCGAGCATCTTGCGGATATCCGCGGACGACACCCGGTCGAACACCTGTCCCGCTGCATTATCGAACAGCTCGCTGTTCTTGAAGACCCGTTTGCCCGCCGCGTTCACCACTTCATAGACAACGCCGACCTGCGCCGGGCGATCCGCCGTGCCGCCCTTCAGCGCGACGTTGATCTTCACCGTGGCGCCGGCCTCGATCCAGGCCGCCCATTCATTCTCCATCGTCTTGTAGGCGGATCGGTTGAAGTTGAAATTCTGCGGGAACATGTTCCGCTCGCCCTGGTCACTCAGGAAGCGGTGGCCGATGATATGGCCGGCATCGTCGTCGTCGAGCCCGCGGCCGCGGACATGGTCCTGGGCGGACAGCTCATCCTTGCCGCGCACCGCACCCTTGGGCTGGAGCTCGGACAGAGTCGCCGACGCGGACGTCGGCCGGCCGCTGGCATCGAGCGTCCAGGTGACGGTATTGTCGCCGACCCTGGCGGTATGCACGCCGGCCGCGGCGACATTGTCGGCCTTCTTCGCTGCGCTCGAGGACAGCCCGTCGATCTGGCGCTTCATGCCATCCAGCGTCTCGCGGGCGGATTGCGGCAGGCGGTCGAGCAGGGCCTTGGGCGCCGCCCCGATCGCGTCGGAGATCTTCCCGAGCGCCGGCCCGACCGCCTTGGCGAAGGCGCTGTCGGTCTTGGCGATCTCGACCGCCTTCATCACCGTCTTGCCCCATGTGCCGAGCTTGCCCAGCTTGGCGGCGTCGCCGAGATAGGGGACCATGCTGACGGCAGAGATGCCGGCGCCGAGCCAGTCGCCGCGCAGCAGCGAGATCACGCCATTGGCGCCGTCCGAGATCGGCGTCGGATCGAACAGCCCGGCGACGTCGAGGCCCATCTGGGTGAGATCGAGCCCAAGTTCCTTCTGCGCATCGGTCAGTCCCGCCGGTCCGCCATTGGCGGTGCGTTGCCGGGTCGAGATCGCCTCGGGCAAAAGTCGGTCGAACTCGCCCCGCTGGACGGGCGCCAGGTCCTTGCGCGCTGCCTCGATCGCGGTCGCCGCGCCCTTCGGATCGCGCAGCGACAGGTCGGCGAGGTCATGGGCAAGGCCGCCCACATCCACGCCGCGCGACATCCGGTTGGCGACGACCAGCGCCTCGCCAAGGCCGCCGGCATTGGTCAGGCTCCTTGCCGCGTCGGTGACGCCGCTCACACCGCCAACCATGAGGCTCTCCTTCCGGGTAGGGGATCAGGCCAGCAGCAGCTGGCGCAGCACGCGGGTCGATTCGAGATTGCCGAACGGCGCACGGGCCGAGGCGTCGAGGCCGAACGAGGCGCCGAACAGGCTGCCGAGGAACAGGAAGCCGCCGATCGCGGTGCCGGCTTCGGCGAGGCTCATCGCGTCGCTGCCCGGGCCATAGAGCTGGCCGGGGCGGGTGATGTCGGCCTCGGCCTGGGTCACGGTCTGGCCGAGCTCGGTCTGCCAGCCGCCCGACTGTTCGAGCACGGTGAAGCCGTCGCGGTGCGCGGCGTCGATCGCATAGCCGTTGTTCGAGACGCTGACCGACAGGTCGCCGATCTGGTTCTGGCTGATGCCGTCGATCACCACAGCGTTGCTGCCCTTGGTCACCACCACCTGGCTCGAGACATAAGCATTGGCGTTGGCGGCATAAGGCTCGGTATTGATGGTGATCTTGGTGCCGTTGGCCAACTCGAAGGTGGTCGTGCCGTAGAAGTCGAACTGATGGCTGCCGTTCACGTCGACATGCGGGTCGCCCCAGATGCGGGTGCTCTCGCCGGTCTTCTCGTTGAAGATCGTCATCTCGCTGTTGCGCTCGTCGATCTCGAGCCGATAGCCGTCGCCGAGATCGACCTTGGCCGTGCTCTGGCCGGTGACCTGGGCGGTGAAGCCGGCCGTCTGCTGAAGCTGGCTCGGCGCGGCGCCCTGCGCCAGCGTGCCGAGCTTCACGGCAAAGGCGGCGGGCAGCATGCCGAAGGCGAGCGGGCCGGCGCCGAGCGGGCGGAAGGCACCGGCCAGGATGCCCGACGCCATCATCAGCGCACTGCCCTGCGTTGCCAGAGAGGCGTTAGCGGCGAATTGGGCCGACTGGCCCGAAGCGATCGTCGTCATGCTGTTCTCCATCGCACTGGCCGGAATGGCCACGATGGAAGAGGTGCCATGCCGCTCGTCCGGCATCACTCAACGGATCGCTTAGAGCGCCTAAACGATTCGTCTAGCGACAGGCGCGGCGGCGAATGGCACCAAAAGCTCCGCACTTGCCCTGACGAGAGACGCATGGACGCCGCCAACAGCCTTGCCCTGCGCACGCCGAGCCTCGCCCCATCGGGCGCCGTATCGGCGCGCCTCCGCGAGGCGGCGAACAGCGAGTTCCAGTCGCATCTCATCCCCGTCCGCGAGGCGTTGGTGTGGCAGCAGCCCCAGCCGGCGGTTCAGTTCGCGACGCCGGCCCCCACCGCACCGACGGGGATCGCCGCTGCGGGCGGCCCGACGACACGCGAGCTCGCCCAGCTATCCGCGGACGTCTATAACGATATCGCCACGCCGCCGCCGGGGTACCGCGTGGCGAGCGACGCCGATCTGGCGCAGCTCGGGCTGAGCAAACAGGACCTGACCTCGCCGCAAAGCGCCTTCCGGGCGCGCGTCTATGCGAGCGGCGAAGGCGCGAGCACGCGCTATGTCGTGAGCTTCCGTGGCACGACCGACGGCAGCGACTGGAAGGCCAATGCCCAGCAGGCGGTCGGCCTGCCGTCCGATCAATACGCCCATGCGCTCCTGGTCGCCAAGGCGCTGGCGCGCAACCCCGATGTGGAGGTGACGCTGACCGGTCATTCGCTCGGCGGTGGCCTCGCTTCGGCGGCCGCGCTGGCCAGCGGGCGCGACGCGGCGACCTTCAATGCCGCCGGGCTGAGCGCCGCGACGATCCGCCAGGCCGACGGCATCCGCAGCAGCGCCGGGATCGGCCGCGCGTCGGAAATCAGCGCCTTCTATGTCCGCGGCGAGATCCTCTCCGCCGTGCAGGATGGCGGGGACCGGGTGCTCGGCGCGATCTTCGGCGGCATCCCGGGCGCCATCCTGGCCGACGCGCCCGAGGCGTATGGGACCCGCATGCCGCTCGACGCCGTCCAGCCCGAGGGCCAGCATTGGTATAAGGACAATCCGGTCGCGCGCCACGGCATGGACTGGGTCCTGAGCAGCATGCCTGCCCAATGATGGTGCCGTGAGCATAGCGCGATTGCCGGTTCACGCCGCCGCGGCCGGGCTCTAGGAACCGGTCATGATCCGCCATCGTTTCTTCGGCATCGCGGTGATGCTGGCGATCGCGCCGACCGGGGGATGCAGCATGGCGGCCGACAAGGCCTGTTTCAGCAAGCGGAGCTCGGTCGTGCTGCCGGATCGCACACGGGTGCTCGCCAATGTCACCAATGGCGCTTCCGGCCGCACCCTGGCCGAGGCGGTGCTTGACGGCCGGACCGACGATGCGCGGGCGATGCTGGCGCGCGATCCGCGGCTGATCGGCACGGTGGTCACCCATGATCCACGGATGAGTTCGGCGCCTGACGGCCAATATGGGGACCTGCTGACCCTGGCCGTGTCGCACTGCGATGGCGACGGGGTCGCGATGCTGCTCGCCGCGGGCATGCCGGCCAATGGGGTGAAGCCGGGTAACGCGCTGACGCTCGCATTGCTCGCCGATACGCCCGACCTGGCCGAGACGCTGCTGAACGCCGGGGCCTCGCCCGATCCGCAGCGCCTGCCGGACGGCGAGGACCCGATGAAATCGGCGATCACCTTCTCGCATATCGGCGGGGTGATGGCCCTGCTCAGGCACGGCGCGGATCCGCGCTGGCACGATGCCTTCGGCATCGACCGGGTACGCATGGCGCTCGACGCCGAGCAGGCCGATATCGCCGAATTGCTGGTCGAGAAGGGCGGCACCCTCTGGAGTGTGGCCGGAGACGGCAGCATGGCGGCGCACGAACTGCTGGCCGATCCGGTCGCCTTTACCGGCCCGGAAATGAAGGCGGCGCGGGCACGCCTCGTCGAGCGCGCCAAAGCGAGCGGCATCGGCTGGCCGCCACCCGACCGCGCGACCGTGCGGCAGATGGTCGCGTCGGGCGCCTGGCCCACGGCCGCGATGGCCAAGGCGGGCATGACGGTCGCGGACGAAGCGCTGGCGCAGATTCGCGCGAGGCATTGACCTGAATCAGGAGTCCCGATGTCAGGAGTCGTCGGCGTGACCTTCGGGCTCACATTCGCTTGGAGAGCAAGTGTCTCGCAGCTGGATCCGATAGCGAACGAGCGGATGGCGAGATGAGACCGGCGTTTGATCCACGCTGACGGAACCGCAGACTTCCGTCATGCCGGACTTGTGCCGGCATCCACCGCGCCGCCAAATCCGAAGCCCATTGCTACACGGCGCGGCAGACCAGGGAACACGTCCGGAGGGACGTTCAGTCTTTAGCCGAAGGCGTGCTCGCACCCGACCACAGCGCATCGAAGGTCAGGTCGTCGACGGGAACATGCCGCATCGCGCCGAAGGGCGCCGCGCCGAGGCATTGCACGATCCTGACCGAGTCGACCGCATCGGCCTGTTCCGGCGCGATCGTCGCGATGTCGCCGAGCATCAGGATCGCCGGTACGCCGGGGCGGCTGCCGCGCCGGCCGGGCGGCAGGACGAGGAAGCTATTGTTCGGCCCGGGTGCCAGGCCCTTTACGGCAAGCGTGCAGCTATGGCCGCCTTCCGAATCCGAACGCCCGCGCGCCTCGGCCTGTCCTCCGGCGCCGGTCGAGATCATCAGCCAGGACGGGGCGAGCTGGATGATCACGCGCAGCGCGCTCGGCCAGAGCGGGTCGCTCGCCGCTGCCGGCGCGATCGTCAGGCCGTCGCTGAGGAACAGATGCTTGCCGGTCAGGCGCTGAGAGGGGCGGGCGGGTTTGACCGGTGTTTCGGGCTCGGTGGCCGATGCCGATGGTGTCAGGGCCCGGCCGATCGCCGCGGCGACCGGGCCGGTGACCGAATACTGCTTCCTACCTTGCCGGACGGTCAGGGTCGCGGGTTCGCTCGCGCCCTCGATCTGGGCCAGGTCCTGCAACGCCATGTCCGCGCCCTCGAACCTGGCATTGTCGAGCGCCGATCCCCAGAAGGAAAAACCGTGAAAGACGGCGCCCGAGAAATCGGCGCCCTTCGCGCTGATGCCCTGGCGGTCGAACGGGCAGCCATCCAGCTCGGTCACGCCGCATTTGAAGCTGAAGCCGGTCAGGTTGGCGCCGTCGATCTTCCAGCCGGCCAGGCTCGCTTTCCAACCGCCGTCCAGTTGGCCGCCGTGGAAATCGGCGCCGGTCGCGTCGGCGCCGGCAAGGGTCGCCGTGCGCAGCAGCACGCCCGGCATCACCGCGCCGGTCAGTTGTGCTTCGGTGAGATCGGCATCGATGAAGCCGATGCCGGGGGCGGTGGTGCCGCTCCAGTTGCTCTTGGCCAGCTTGGTGCCGCGGAAACAGACCGAGGCGAGACCGGCCTTGCGGAAATCCTGTCCGCTGAAATCGCCGCCGTCGATCAGGACGACACCTCCCTTCGCCTTCTTGCTCAGTCTGGCGATCGCCCCGGGATTCTTGAGCGCCGTGCCGTCGATCGCTCTGGGCAAGGCTGCCCCGCTTCCGTCGACCGCACCCGCCWTTGCCGCGCAGCCGATCGGGGCGGGTGCGGTCGATGGAAGCGGGGCGGGAACAGGCGCCACGGGCGTGGACTGGGCCAGTAGAAGCAACGGGACGACGATCATCTTCTCTCCTCCACTCCGTTCGTCGCACCGCCATTCGTCGCATGGGGAGCCGGGCCGCGCCCTAAACGATTCGTTGAGAGACACCCGACGCCCGGCATGGGAGCTTGGTTGCACAATCGATGGAGGCGAAGATGGTCGAATCGGTGACAGCAGCGCGGTCGCAAGCGCAGAATCTCGATACCGGTGCGCGCCACACGGTGAAGCCGGGTGAGACACTGTCCGGTATCGCCGCGTCGAACGGTGTTTCGCTGAACGCCCTGATCGCAGCGAACCCGCAGATATCCAATCCCAACCTGATCCGCCCCAACCAAAGCCTGGCGATCCCCGCCGGCGGAAACGCAGCGGCAGGCGGAACCTATGAGGTGAAGACCGGTGAGACGCTGTCCGGCATCGCCGCGCGTTTCGGGCTCGACTGGCACGCGCTTGCGCTCGACAACGGGCTGGTCAATCCGAACCTGATCCGGCCGGGCCAGACGCTTCGGCTCGGCGGATCCGGCACGCGGGCGACGGAGACCGCGGGCGGCGTCACTGGGCCTTCGGGCACCGGCAACGGCCGCAATCCCGCCGACATCGCGAAGCAGTATCTCGGCCGCAATGCGTCGGATCTGCGCGGCGACCGAAGCGACGACCTGCCGATGAACGCGAATGTCCCGGCCAATGTCTGCTGCGCGAATTTCGTGTCGGCGGTGCTGACCGAGGCCGGACAACTCCCCGGCAACCTCCACACCGACTCCGTCGCGCAACTCAACACCACCTTGCGGTCGCGCGGCTGGACCGAGGTGAGCGCTGCACAGGCGCGGCCCGGCGACGTCGTCATCATCCAGGGCGGCGGCGTGTCGCACACCGTCCTGTACGCCGGGAACGGCCAGACGATCGGTTCGAACAACCGCAACGCCGACGGCACGCAGCAGGTCAGCTATGGCAGCCTGTCCTGGGCATTGTCGCACGGCGGCAAAATCCTCCATGCGCCGGCAAGCGCGCAAGGCAACACGCCGACCGCGGCCAACGACACCGGACCGGCCACGCCCGCCACGACCCGCCAGGGCCGGATCGACCAGGCGATGACCTATTTCCAGGCGCAGGGCTGGACCCGGGCTCAAGCCGCGGGGATCGTCGCCAATCTCGATGCCGAAAGCGGCATGGATGCCTCGATCCGCCAGATCGGCGGTGGCCCCGGCTATGGCCTCGGCCAATGGGAAGGGCCCCGCCAGGCCGATTTCGCGGCGTGGGCCGGGCACGACATCCGCAACTCGACCTTTCAGGAGCAGCTGGACTTCGTCCAGCATGAGCTGAGCACCACCGAGCGCGGCGCCGCCAACCGCTTGCGCCAGGCGAGCAATGCCGGCGACGCGGCGGCAATCGTCTGCCGCTATTATGAGCGGCCAGCCGATATCGTCGGGGATTCCGCGCACCGGGCCCAGCTCGCGAACGGGATTTTCCAGCGGTGATCGTCGCCCTGGTGCTGGCCGGGCTCGCGGCGACGAGCGAGCCCGCTACCTGCAGCTTCGACGATGCCGCGCCCGAACCATGCCAGGTCATCTTCACCGCCGGTGCCGGCGGTGCCACGACCCTCCGCGCCAAAGGGCGAAGCGGCCGGCAGATGACATTCGTCGGCAAGCGCGCCTCTGGCTGGTGGGCGGGCGCGCTCGATGGCGCGCCGGCCATGGGCCATGAGCTCAACCGCGGCAACGTCGCCTTCGCCACACGGGCGCTCGACCACAGCTTCCAATATTGGACGCGCGGGAACGAGCACGGGAGCTATTAGGGCGCGAGCCCAAGAGCTCGCCTGGTGCTGGTGAAACGCCAGCACCAGATCAGCGACGATCGCCGCCAGCCGGACCATGGCGCTCCAACTCCGGGCCTATCTCGCGCCACAGGTCGCCGACAGCATGAAGGCGCCGGCAGGATTCCATCGATCGGCATTTGCACGTGAACCACTGGCCGGTGTGGAAGCCATGGTGATTCAACGCGACGACGGACCATGACAGATCGGGATCGGAGCGCGCTGTGAGGTGTGGTCCGCTCTTTCTTGTATCTGGACATCCTCGTCGCGGCTTGATTGTCTGCGATGAGCGTCGGGGAGGGTGGCCGCCCTCCCCGGCGCGGCGGCGATGTCGCCCGTTCTTTCTCTGGCTGAACAGCCGTCACTGAGCCAGGGACCATCGCCGTTGTCACGCACGACCGAACAGTCGGTTGATTTCCCAATCGCACAGACAAGRCAGGTTACCGTGATGCAGATCATTTGTGGAGTGGATGTTTCCAAGGCCTGGCTCGATGCCTTTGTCGCGCCCGGTCATTATCAGCGTTTCGCCAACGACCCTGAGGGGCTTACAGCACTCGTYGGCTTCTGCCGTGACCA
>NZ_JBFUHB010000041.1:0-29872 GCF_056402595.1 Sphingomonas sp. P3_C6 | reverse complement strand
TCCCGGTGATGAACCCGCTATGGCCAAGGTCAACGCCGCGCTCGAAGGCAAGACCGACAAGCAGAAAAACCCTCACCCACCAGGCTCGCTCGCGTTCGCCTCGTGGATCTGCGCGCGCCTCGGCGGCTGGACCGGCTATTATGGAAAACCCGGACCCGTCGTCATACTCGAAGGCCTCTTACGCCTTCAGACGATGCTACAAGGATACGCACTATACCATGTGTGAATCTCGTAGGGCGAAGGCCGGGGCCCAGTTGGGAAGGCTGATGTAATGACGCGCAACGCCCATCACTGTCGTCCCCCAACTGGGCCCCGGCCTTCGCCGGGGAACAAAAAAGAAGGGTTTCGGTTCGCGCGGGCCAGGCTCGTCGCGGATCAGGCTTGGCGCGCGCAACTCCAGGCCGGGATCACGCCAGTTCGTCGGCCATCAGCACATTCTTCTGCGCCGGCGGTGCGTAGGTCGCATCCTCGTCGGTCAGCAGCGTCCAGCCATGCGGTCCGAGCACCTCGATCGGGCGATAGCGCGTCTTGTACGCCATCCGTGCCGAGCCCTTCACCCAATAGCCGAGATAGACATAGGGCAGGCCGATGCTACGGGCGCGCAGGATGTGGTCCATGATGATCATGTTGCCGAGGCCCGCGCGCAACGGATGGTCGGCGTCGAAGAAGCTGTAGATCATCGACAGCCCGTCCGCCTGCTGGTCGGTCAGGCATGCCCCGATCAGCCGGCCGCGCACGCCGTTCTGCGATGGCTCGCGATATTCGATGATGTAGCTGTTGACCGGCGAATGCTCGACCATGTCGGCATAATCGCCCTCATCCATGTCGGCCATGCCGCCGCCGGGATGGCGCGAGGACAGGTAGCGGCGGAGCAGCTGATATTGCTCGTCGGTCGCCCAGGGACGGCAGGCGTTGACCTCCATGTCGCTGTTGCGGCGGATCTGCTTGCGCTGAGTGCCGTTGGGCACGAAATCCGACGCGACCACGCGGACGGAAACGCAGGCAGTGCATCCCGCGCAGCTCGGCCGGTACGCGACCGACTGGCTGCGGCGGAAACCGATCCGCCCAAGCGCGTCGTTCAGGTCGCCCGCATGGGGGCCGTTGAGTTCGGTGAAGACCTTCCGCTCCTGGCGCCCCGGAAGATAGGGGCAGGGCGACGGGCTCGTCACGAAGAAGCGCGGAAAACGAAATGGCGCTGTCACCGCCTACAACCCCCTTTTCCACCCCGGCCCGATGCCTGGTTCGACCCCGTTATGAATCGCCTGAGTCGTGATGAAAAGCGGCTTTACCATGAAAGAGAGTTAACGCCGCGGTTGCTTTGAGTCTTGGAGATTCACGCCTTGGGCGGACTTGACGCACAGCTTATCGCATCCGGCGACTCGCGAATAGAGTCGCCGGAATCGGTTCGTCGCAGCTATGATTCAGTTCGTCAGGCCAGTTCGACCGGACTGACCTCATACCCTTCGTGCCGAAGCGCGGCCATCAACCGGTCGAGATGCGCCTTGTCGCGCGTCTCGCACTCGATATCGGTGATGAGGCCCTTGGCGGGCAGCGTCGTGAAGACGCGCTGGTGATAGATTTCGATGATGTTGACGCGCTCGGCGTCGAAGATGCGCGCGACGTTGAACAGCGCACCGGGCTGATCCTGAAGGCGGATGCGCAGCCGGGCGAGCCGGCCCGACCGGGCGAGATCGCGCAGCAGCACATTGGCGAGCAGCCGCGTGTCGATATTGCCGCCGCACAGGATGACGCCGACGGTCTTCCCTTTGAAGCGTTCGGGATGCTGCATCAGCGCGGCGAGACCCGCGGCGCCGGCACCTTCGACCACTGTCTTCTCGATCTGGAGGAGCAGGCTGACCGACTCCTCAAGGCTGCGCTCGCTCACCAGGACGATGTCGTCGACCAGCGCCTCGACGATGCGCGCGGTGATCCCGCCCGGTTCCTTCACCGCGATACCCTCGGCCAGCGTATCGCCGGCGCAGGGCAGGTCGGTGCCGTTGATCCGGTTGTACATCGACGGGAACAGCTCGGCCTGAACGCCGATCACCTCGATCGGGTGACCGGCTGCCCGCGCGACCGTCGCCGTGCCGGAGATCAGCCCGCCGCCGCCGATCGGTACGATGAAGGTGTCGATTGCCGGCGCGTCCTCGAGCATCTCGAGCGCGACGGTGCCCTGGCCGGCGATCACGCGGACATCGTCGAACGGATGGACGAAGGTCAGCCCACGCTCGGCCTCGAGCTCGCGAGCATGGGCATAGGCTGCGTCGAACGTGGTGCCGAACAGCACGACGGTCGCGCCATGTCCCTCGGTCTGGGTCACCTTCACCGTAGGGGTGGTCGTCGGCATCACGATCGTCGCCGGAATGCCCAGGCGGTTGGCGTGATAGGCAAGGCCCTGGGCATGGTTGCCGGCCGATGCGGCGATCACACCCTTTGTCCCGACGGGAAGCTGCAACAGCGTGTTGAGCGCGCCGCGCTCCTTGTACGCTGCGGTGAACTGAAGATTCTCGAACTTCAGATACACGGTCGCGCCGGTCAGCTTCGACAGGGTCTGGCTGATGAAGGTCGGCGTGCGGACGATCGACGGCGCGATCCGCGCATGTGCCGCCTGGACGTCGGCAAGGGTGACCGGGAGCGTTTCGGCGGCGGGCAGGGGTTCGGTAGCCATAAGCGGGCGAGGTAGGCCCTGAAATCGCCAGCCGCAATGGTCGTTACGGCGTGCAAGGCGTCACTCTCATCTGGCGCGACGCGGAAACTCCCCTTATTCGCGGTCGCCATGAGCAACATCGCATTTCTCGGAACCGGGGTGATGGGCGCGCCGATGGCGGGGCATCTCGTCTCCGCCGGCCACACCGTCACCGTTTACAACCGCACGCGCGCCAAGGCGGAGGCCTGGGCCGAGAAATATGGCGGCACCGTCGCCGCCACCCCGGCCGAGGCCGCTGCGGGCAAGGATGCTGTGTTCAGCTGCGTCGGCAATGACGACGATCTGGCGCAGGTGACGCTTGGCCAGGACGGCGCGTTCGCCGCGATGGCGGCCGGTGCTCTGTTCGTCGATCACACCACCGTCTCGGCGATGATCGCCCGCCGGCTGGCGGAAGAGGGCGCTGCCAAGGGCCTGCTCGTCGTCGATGCGCCCGTTTCGGGCGGCCAGGCAGGCGCCGAGAACGGCAAGCTCTCCATCATGTGCGGCGGTACCGCCGAGGCGATGGCCGTCGCCGAGCCGCTGATGCAGGCCTATGCACTGCGCATCGTCCATATCGGCGAGGCGGGTGCCGGCCAGACGACCAAGATGGTCAACCAGATCGCGCTTGCCGCGGCAGTGCAGGGCGTGGCCGAGGCGCTGCGGTTCGCCCAGGCGAGCGGGCTCGACACCGACAAGGTGTTCGAGGCCGTATCCGGCGGTGCCGCATCGAGCTGGCAGATGGTCAATCGCTGGGCGACGATGAGCCAGGACAAATTCGATTTCGGCTTCGCGGTCGACTGGATGCGCAAGGACCTTGGCCTCACGCTGGACGAAGCCAAGCGCAACGGCGCGACCTTGCCGGTCACGGCGCTGGTCGATCAATTCTACGCCGACGTCCAGAAGATGGGCGGGGGCCGCAACGACACGAGCTCGCTGATCCGCAGGCTGCCCCGGTGATGCACTTCTTCCGTCATGCCGGACATGTTCCGGCATCCACGGTTGCACAAGACTGCCGGGCGACGCGGGTGCGGACCAGTGGACCCCGGAACAGGTCCGGGGTGACGGCCCGCATTCTCGCGACCGCGGCGCTTCTCCTGAGCACACCGGCCCTTGCCGACTCTCTCGTCGATAACGTCAACGGCATGACGCTCGACAAGGATGGCAAGGTCATCCATTTCAACGGCCTGCTGATGACGCCCGACGGCAAGGTCATCCGCCTGATGCAGCCGAACGACAAGCGCCCGGAAAAGCTCGACTGGCGTGCCGATATGAAGGGGAGGGTGCTTCTCCCCGGCTTCATCGACGCACATGGCCATGTGATGGATCTCGGCTTCCGCGATGTGGAGCTCGATCTGGCGGGCACGAAATCGCTCGACGAGGCCAAGGCGAAGATCGCCGCCTATGTCGCGGCCAATCCCGACAAGAAATGGGTGCTCGGCGGCGGCTGGAACCAGGAGCTCTGGGCGCTCGGCCGCTTCCCGACTGCAGCCGACCTCGATTCGGTGGTCAGCGACCGCCCGGTCTGGCTGTCCCGTGTGGACGGCCATGCGAGCTGGGCGAACACGGCCGCGATGAAGGCGGCCGGCGTGACGGCGAAGAGCGTCTCGCCGGCGGGCGGGCGGATCGAGAAGACCGGCGCGCTGCCCAACGGCGTGTTCGTGGATGCGGCGCAGGAACTGGTCACCAAGGCGGTGCCGCAGCCCTTGCCCAAGGATCGCGACGCCGCCTTCCTCAAGGCGCAGACCAAGCTGCTCAGCCTCGGCGTCACCGCGACCGCCGATATGGGCAGCAGCCTCGACGACTGGCTCAGCTATCGCCGCGCGGGCGATGCGGGTGCGTTGCGCGTTCGCATCATGAGTTATGCCGGCGGGGTCGAGACGGCGGTGCGGATCGGCGGCGCCGGCCCCACCTTGTGGCTTTATGCCGATCGCCTGCGCATGGGCGGGGTGAAGCTTTATGCCGATGGCGCGCTCGGCTCGCGTGGGGCGTGGCTTAAGGCGCCGTACAGCGACGCGCCGAAGGAATCCGGCCTCGGCTTCCTTGCCGATGACGTCATCCGCAACCTGATGAGCCGTGCGGCGATGGATAATTACCAGGTCGCCGTCCATGCGATCGGCGACAAGGCCAATGCGCAGGTGCTCGATGCGATCGAGGAATTGTCCGAAACCTATAAGGGCGATCGCCGGTGGCGGATCGAGCATGCCCAGATCGTCGACCCGGCCGATCTGCCACGCTTCGGCCAGCATGGCACGATCGCCTCGATGCAGCCGACCCACCAGACCTCCGACCGGGCGATGGCCGAAGCGCGGCTCGGGCCGGACCGGCTGGCCGGCGCCTATGCCTGGGCGTCGATGCTGAAGAACGGATCGGTGCTGGCATTCGGTTCGGACTATCCGATCGAGAGTCCCGATCCCTTTGCCGGCTGGGCGGCTGCGTTCACGCGCCAGGATGCGGAGGGCCAGCCCTATGGCGGCTGGCGCCCGGAAGAGAAGCTGACGCGCGAACAGGCGTGGTGGGCATTCACCGGCGCGGCTGCCTATGCGGGGTTTGCCGAGGACAAATTCGGCAGGCTCGCCCCCGGCCAGCGCGCGGACTTCATCATCGTCGACCGCGACCCGCTGCTGGCGAGCCCGACCGAGCTTCGGGCGACGAAGGTGGAGGAGACCTGGGTCGGTGGGCACAAGGAGTATGTGCGGAAGTAGGGGTTCCGCTTCCCTTGCCGTCATCCTGAACTTGTTCCGAACGACGAAATCGCGCGTGAGAAGATGATCAGGGAGTGGCGACGCGATTGGCGGACCGACCTGATCGAGTGCGACAATCCAATCTGGAACGACCTTGCGGTTGGCTTCGCACTCGATTTGCTACCGTAGCGTTTGCGGCTCGATGGACCCCGGAACAAGTCCGGGGTGACGTAGTGGAGAGGGCGCGCGCTCAGCATACCCACACCGTCATGCCGGACTTGTTCCGGCATCCATGTTTCCGCAATAACTGCCGTTCGTGAGAGAGCGGCAACCTTGCGTCTACATCATGGCAAGCGCCTTTTATGGCAGCATCTACACGGGTGTGACGTCCAACCTGATCGGGCGCATCCAGCAGCATCGTGACGGGACGTTCGATGGCTTCACCAAGAAGTACGACATCAAGCGGCTCGTCTGGTTCGAGGCCGGCGACTGGTTCGAGGCCGGCGACGCGATGGACGGCGCGATCGCCCGCGAGAAGACCATCAAGAAATGGCCGCGTGACTGGCGGATCAATTTGATCGAGCGGGAAAACCCTGCGTGGAATGATCTTGCGGTGGGATTCGGGTTCGACCCGCTGCCGTAGCGTTTGTGGGTCGATGGACCCCGGAACGAGTCCGGGGTGACGAAGTATTTTGAGGCAGTCACCCCCCATCCAAAAAACGAAAGGCCGCGGCACCCCCCGATGCCGCGGCCTTCACTCCCGGAAACTCTTTTGGCCCGGAAACTCTTTTGGAGCGTGACGATCAGGCTACTTCGGCAACCGGCGTGCCGACCTCGTCCGGCTCGCGCAGCACATAGCCGCGGCCCCAGACGGTTTCGATGTAATTCTCGCCTTCGCAGGCCATGCTCAGCTTCTTGCGGAGCTTGCAGATGAAGACGTCGATGATCTTGAGTTCGGGTTCGTCCATGCCGCCATAGAGGTGGTTCAGGAACATTTCCTTGGTGAGGGTCGTGCCCTTGCGGAGCGAGAGCAGCTCCAGCATCGCATATTCCTTGCCGGTCAGATGGACCCGGCTGCCATCGACCTCGACCGTCTTGGCGTCGAGGTTAACGGCGAGCTTGCCGGTGCGGATGACCGACTGGCTATGGCCCTTGGAACGGCGGACCACGGCGTGGATGCGCGCGGTCAGCTCTTCGCGGTGGAAAGGCTTGGTGACGTAATCGTCGGCGCCGAAGCCGAAGCTGCGCACCTTGGAGTCCATCTCGTTGATGCCCGAGAGGATCAGCACCGGCGTCTGCACCCGTGCGACGCGGAGCCTCTTCAGCACGTCATAGCCGTGCATGTCGGGCAGATTGAGGTCGAGCAGGATGATGTCGTAATCATACAGCTTGCCCAGATCGAGGCCTTCTTCGCCAAGATCGGTCGTATAGACATTGAAGCCTTCGGTGGTGAGCATCAACTCGATCGCCTTGGCGGTCGTCGGCTCGTCTTCGATCAGCAGCACGCGCATCTGGCAGTTCCCCTGTCACTTCGCGGCGCTCGATGCCCCCTACGGCCCGACGCACCCTGCATAAACTATTAACCTGATCAGGAATGAACGCAAAAGGTTAATTCTTCGCTAACCGGCCTGACTCCACGAGTCGTGGGGATTCCCCGGATCAGGAATTACACCTAGAAACCCTTGTCAGGCCGCTTTGGCGGCGTCGGCGGTGCTGTTATTGCGAAATCTCTCGGTAAGGAAACTTATCAAGGCTTCGACCCGGGCAGGGCGCAGATTGCCTGGCGGGGTGAGCAGGTGAAGCGCGATCGGCGGGCTGCGCCAGTCGGTCAGGATCGCCTCCAGCGTGCCCGTTGCCAGGTCGCCGCCGACGATGAAGTCGGGCAGGATGCCGATGCCGAGCCCGGCCCGAAGCGCCGGCAACAGCGCATCGCCGCTGTTCGACCGCAACGGGCCCGCGGGCCGCACCGCGACCTCGGCGCCGCCCGGGCCGATGAAACGCCAGGGCCCGGTGACATTGGTATAGCCGAGACAGGCATGCTCCCCCAGCTGCGCGGCATGGGTCGGCCGGCCGTGCTTTTCGAGATAGGAGGGCGCGGCCACGATGTGGATCGCGATCGGACCCAGGCGCCGCGCGCGCAGCGAGCTGTCGGGCAGGTCGGCGATGCGCAGGGCGACATCGATCCCCTCCGCCACGATATCGACCTTCGCGTCAGACAGATGCAGGTCGATCTCGATGCCGGGATGATTGCCCAGGAATTCGGCGATGGCCGGCGTCAGGCTGACCAGCCCGAGCGTCATCGGTGCGGTGACCCGGATCAGGCCGTGCGGCGCGGTCGCCGCGTCATGCGCCGCCTCTTCGGCCGCCAGCGCTTCCGCCAGGATGCGCGCGGCATGTTCGGCGAGCGACCTGCCGCTTTCGGTCAGGGTCAGTCGCCGCGACGTGCGATGAAACAGCGACTGGCCGAGATGCGCCTCCAGCCGGGTGACGGCTTTCGACACCGTCGCCTTGGACACGCCGATCGCATCCGCCGCACCGCTGAACGATCGGTGCTCGACGACGGAGGCGAAGATTGCCCAGGCTTCGAGATCCGGCAGACGCATCCAGTTCCTCCCCGTTTCCGGGAAGGAACTTAATGTGGGAAACGATCAGTTTCCAGCGTTTCCATTTACGGCGCGATCCCAGCCCCTATCTTGGCGGCAACCACTTCATGCTCTTTAGGGAGACACCCAATGATCGAGAAAAGATCGTTCGAGAGCCTGGGCCATGCCGATCATGGCTGGCTCAATGCGCGGCACCATTTCAGCTTCGCCAATTATTATGACCCTTCCCGCATGGGCTGGGGTGCGATCCGCGTCTGGAACGATGACGAGATCGGGCCCAACTCCGGGTTTCCGGCGCATCCGCACCGGGACATGGAGATCATCACCTATGTCCGCAAAGGCGCCATCACCCACAAGGATTCGATGGGCAATGAAGGCCGTACCGGAGCGGGTGACGTCCAGGTGATGAGCGCCGGCACCGGCGTGCGCCATGCCGAATATAATCTCGAGCCCGAGACGACGACACTGTTCCAGATCTGGATCGAGCCGAAGCGCACGGGCGGCTCGCCGAGCTGGGGCGCCAAGCCCTTCCCGAAGAGCGATCGCAGCGGCAGGTTCGCGGTGCTCGCCAGCGGCTTCGCCGAGGACAAGGACGCCCTGCCGATCCGGGCCGATGCCCGGGTGCTCGGCGCGACGATCAAGGCCGGCGAGACGATCACGCATAGCGTGGGGGAGGGGCGTTACGCCTATCTCGTCCCCGCAACCGGCGCGGTCGAGATCGATGGCCAGCCCTTCAAGGCGCGTGACGGCGCCGCGATCGGCGGCGGCCAGACGGTCGAGATCAAGGCGATCGAGGATACCGAACTGGTGCTCGTCGATTCGGAATAACTTCTAACGCCCCTCCCGCGTGCGGGAGGGGTTGGGGGTGGGCTCGCGCTCTCCTCCAGCGTTGCGGCCGCGGTGGCCGGGCGCCCATCCCCAGCCCCTCCCGCACGCGGGAGGGGAGAAACAAAGGAAGTCACAATGACCAAGGTTCTGGTGCTCTATTATTCGTCCTACGGCCATATCGAGCAGATGGCCGATGCCGTCGCCGAGGGCGCCCGCTCGGCCGGTGCCGAGGTCGACATCCGCCGCGTGCCCGAGACGGCGCCGGCCGAGGTCGTCGCTGCCGCCGGCTTCAAGGCCGACACCGCCCATCCGGTGATCGAGAGCGTCGAGGCGCTCGCCGATTACGACGCGATCATCATCGGTGCGCCGACCCGCTTCGGTCGCATGCCGAGCCAGATGGCGTCGTTCCTCGACCAGGCCGGCGGGCTGTGGTTCCGCGGTGCGCTCAACGGCAAGATCGGCGGCGCCTTTACCTCCACCGCCACCCAGCATGGCGGTCAGGAGACGACGCTCTTCTCGATCATCACCAACCTGCTGCATTTCGGCCTGACCGTGGTCGGCCTGGACTATGGCTTTGCCGGCCAGATGGGCGTGACGGAAGTGCACGGCAACTCGCCCTATGGCGCGACCACCATCGCCGACGGCGACGGCAGCCGCCAGCCGAGCAGCGTCGAACTGGACGGCGCCCGCTATCAGGGCCGTCGTATTGCCGAAGTCGCAGGCAAAGTGTTCGGCTGAACCTTCTGAAGAGCCGGGAATTGGCCGTCGTCACCCTCCGGGTGGCGGCGGCCTTTTCTGTTCGTTGCTCTTCGCTGGAATGAACGGCTGGAGGCGTGTCGACCGAGACAAGGCCTCGCCCTAGAAATACAGCCCAGGCCAGACGAACGGGATCGGCAGCACTCGCGGCGACGGTTTCGCGTGAAGCGTCTGGATCACCGGTCCGGCAATGCCCGGCCTGGCCGGGAATTGCGCGCGGGCGCGGGCGAAGATCGCGCGGGCTCGTGCCGCGCCGGGGGACTGCGCCGTCCGGCCGACCCAGCGCCAGTGCCACGGCTCCCACCCGACATTCTGCTTGTTGCTCGCGGGAAAGGACAGTTCGAAGCCGAAGTCCCGTGCATGCGCGATAAGCCATAGCCCGGCCGGCGTGCTGGCCATGCACCATTCCAGATCCGCACAGCCTGGCGAGGGATGAACCCCGAAGTCGATCGCATAGCCAGTCGCATGCTCGCTATAGCCCGGCGGTCCGACATCGCGCGCGCGCGATGCGGCGTCGCCGCACGCTTCGCGCGCGCGGCAGAACACCGATCGCTGATAGGCGATGGTCCGGTAGCAGGACACGCCCCGGAGTTTGTGGGACACGCCCGGCGTTGCATTGGCGGCGTCGATCAGCGCCGTCAGATCGGCCACCGCCTCTTTCTGCATTTTGCATGCGGCGCCCAGCGCGAAGCCGGGTGACGCAACCGCCACCATCTCGCTCGCCGGGGCCTCCGCATAGGGAAGATGGCCGAACATCCGTCCATCGGCCCCGGTCACGCCGATGCCAGGCACCATGACGGGGGTCGCGACTGCCGGCGTTCCGGTGCTCTGGGCCTGGGCGAGAACGGGCATCGTGCCGAGGCACGCGGCCGATATCAGCGCCAGGATCGCGTGCTTCATGGTCGGCTTCACGGGGGTTCCTCTGGCATGCGGCCGCGCGGAGTGGCAAGGGCATGAAATGCTCCTTGATAAAGTCCTGTTCCTCGACGGCGAGGCACTCGTGATCGACAAGCCCGCGGGCCTGCCGGTCGATCGGCCCCGCGATGGATCGCTCAGCCTCGAAAACCATCTCGAGGCGCTCGCCTTCGGCTTCCGCCGCTGGCCCCAGGCGGTGCACCGGCTCGACCGTGACACGTCGGGCTGCCTGCTGCTCTCGCGCAACCCCAAGGCCCATGCCCGTTTCCATCATGCGTTCGAGGCGGGCATCGTCGAGAAGCGCTATCTTGCGGTGCTCGAAGGCGTGGTCGAGGGCGAGAGCGGCCTGATCGATCTCGCGCTGTCCAAGGTGAGCACGGCGGAGACCGGCTGGCGCATGCAAGGCGATCCAACGGGCAAGCCGTCGCGCACCGCCTGGCGCGTGCTCGCGGTGAAGGACGGGCGCAGCTTCGTCGAATTTCGCCCCGAGACCGGCCGTACCCACCAGATCCGGGTCCATGCCGCCGAGGCGCTCGGTGCGCCCGTGGTTGGCGATCCGGTCTATGGCGACGGCAAGGGCGAGAGCCTGCTCCATGCCGCGTCGCTGACGGTCCCGCGTGTCGGCAAGGACCCGATCAAGGCCGAGGCGCCCCTGCCGGAGCGGTTTCTTAAGGCGGGCTTCAGCCTCTAGCCTCGGGCCATTCCACACGGCCGCGGCCTGGGCTTGTCAGTCAATCTCCATATACGATACATATACGAATCATATATGGAGATTCTATGGGCCTGGTGAACATCGACGACGAGCTGCACGATCAGGTGCGCAAGGCGAGCACGGTGTCGTTGCGATCGATCAACGCGCAGGCGACGTTCTGGATCAGGATCGGCATGCTGTGCGAAACCAATCCCACGCTGAGTTTCAGCGAGATCATGTCGCGTGAGCTTGATGCCGCGGGCGTCTCGGCCCGGCCTCTGAGGGTGGATGCCGCATGACGAAGCGGCCGGAAGAGATCGAACTCCTGTCTGAATCGGGTCGCCTGCTTGCCTCGGTCTTCCAGTTTCTCGACGGCCTGTCCCTGGCTGGCATGTCGACGCTCGAGGTCAACGATGCGGTGGAAAGGCTGATCGTCGAGGAGCTGAAGGCGCGGCCTGCCAGCAAGGGGCAATATGGCTATGAGTTCACCCTGAACGCGTCCATCAATCAGGTCGTCTGCCACGGCGTTCCGTCGCCGGACGATGTCCTTCGGGAAGGGGATATCGTCAACTTCGACATCACCCTGGAAAAGAACGGATATATCGCGGATTCGAGCAAGACCTATCTTGTCGGGACCGTGAAGCCTGCTGCGGCGCGATTGGTTCGCGTGACCTATGAGGCATTGTGGATGGGCATCGGCGCGGTGCGGGCGGGGGCGCGGCTTGGCGATATCGGCTGGGCGATCGAGCGTCACGCCAAGCGCAACGGCTATTCGGTCGTTCGCGAATATTGCGGTCACGGTATCGGCCGCGAAATGCATGAGGAACCGCAGATCCTGCATTTCGGCAAACCGGGCACGGGCCTCGTGCTGCGCGAGGGCATGGTCTTCACGATCGAGCCGATGCTCAACCAGGGGCGGCGGGGCGTGCAGACCGAAGACGATGGTTGGACGGTCGTCACCAGGGACGGATCGCTGTCGGCGCAGTTCGAGCACACGGTGGCTGTCACTGCGACGGGCGTGAAGGTTCTGACGCTGCGTTCCGATGAAGCCGCCATGGCCCCAAAGCTCAAGCTGGGGGCCTGAGCCGACCGGGCGTCTCGCTAGTCGATCGGCCTGCCCCGCAGCGACTTGACCGTCGATCTCTTGGCCTTGCCCTCCATGCGTCGCGCCTTGGCTGCCTTGGAGGGCTTGGTGGGGCGGCGCTTCTTCGGCACGATCGTCGCCTCGCGGATCATCTCGATCAGGCGTTCGCGCACTTCCTGCCGGTTCAGCAGCTGGGATCGAGCGCCCTCGCTCCGCAGGACCAGAACCCCTTCGCGCGTCATCCGGGAACCGGCGAGCACCGCCAGCCGGTTCTTCACCGCGACGGGAAGGCCGGGGGAGGCGCCGACGTCGAAGCGCAGCAGCACGGCCGAATCCGTCGTGTTGACATGCTGTCCGCCCGGGCCGCCCGCACGGGTGAAGGACTCTTCCAGCTCATCGCTGTCGATCGAGATCGATCGGGTGACGGGAATGGCAACCATGGCCCATCGGTTAGGCGATTCCGTTCGCCGGGCCAATCCGATGCGCGAAGCGGCTTGCGCGGCGCCCCGGCCAGCCTCATCTCGCGCGGGCAGACAAAGGAAGACGCGTGTACCAGTTCGACATCACCAGCGGTTCGAAGGCCGAGCTTTACCGGGACCTCGAAGCAGCGCTCGGCGCGCTCACCGCCGACGAGCCCGATGCCATCGCCAATATGGCGAACGCGGCGGCGCTGATCTGGCAATATCTGCCCGATCTCAACTGGGCCGGGTTCTACCGCCTGGTCGGAAGTGAACTCGTACTCGGGCCGTTCCAGGGCAAGCCGGCCTGCATCCGCATCGCGATCGGGACCGGGGTGTGCGGGGCCGCGGCCGCCAGCCTCGAGACCCAGCTTGTCGAGGACGTCTTTGCCTTTCCCGGGCATATCGCGTGCGACGCGGAGAGCCGGTCGGAACTGGTCGTGCCGATCGTCCATGACGGCCGGCTGATCGGCGTGCTCGATCTCGACAGCCCGGAGGCCGCGCGGTTCGATGCCGAGGATGCGGCCGGCTGCGAGGCGCTGGTCCGGCTGCTGGCGCCGCGTATCGCTAGCTGATCCGTTTCGGGACAGCACTCGGACTCGCGCGAAACCGGGGAATTTGGTAGCGAAACCGTTAATCATCGGGCGTTGTCGCGCCCTTACGGGAGTTGTTTACCATGCGGACCCTCACGATCGCTGGACTTGCAATGGTTACCGCGATCACCGCGACTCCGGCGGTCGCGCAACGCGCCGGTGCCCAGGGCTGGCAGGGGCGCGGTATGGCGCCCGCCGCCGGCATGCCGGGCCCGAACGCGGCGCCCGGCGTCACCTGGAACCGGCCGGGCACGCCGATCAACGCCACGCCGCTGATCCGTTCCAATCCGCAGATATTCCCGTCCGGCCAGCGCAACTGGTCGAACCGTCCGAACGCGGGTGGCATGCAGAACCGCCCGCATATGGGCGGCAACCACAACGTCCGGCCGCTTCCGGGCTATCGCCCGATCCAGCCCGGCGCGCGCCAGAGCCGCTGGGGCGGTTCGGTCGGCGGTCGCTGGTATGGTGGCAGCAACGCGCCCGGCGGCTGGAAGGCCTATCGCCACCCCGTGCGCGGCTGGAGCCTGCCGCGCTACTGGATCGCGCCGAGCTTCTTCATCAGCGATTATGGCCTTTACGGTCTCTCGACACCGCCGGGTGGTTATAACTGGACCCGTTATTACGACGATGCGGTGCTGACCGATTCCTATGGCCGGGTGTATGATTCGGTTAGCGGGATCGACTGGGATTCCGATGGTGACGGCTATGGCGACAGCTACGGCATGGACGGCGACTATGGCTATGACGACCGGGGCGGGCCCGGCTATGGCGATAGCTATGCACCGCCGCCCCCGCCGCCGGTGCAGTACACCCAGGCTCCGCCGCCACCCATGGTGCAGGGTGGCTATACCCAGACCTGGTCGAGCGGGGGCTATGCCGGTTCGGGCGGCTATGCCAGCGGCGGCTATTGGTATCCGCCGGCGACCACGACGACCGTAACCATCCAGTCTGCCCCGGTCGTGACGACCACGACCACCGAATATGTCGAAACCAGCTACCGGTCGGCAAGGCGGGTCTACAAGGCACCGAAGCGTGTCTGGCGCCCAAAGACGAAGGTGCGTTGCGCCTGTAACTGAGGGCGATCCGATCACCCCTCCCGGCAACGGGAGGACGGGGCCCGCGCCGCGCGCGGGGAGTGAGGGCGGGCCGGGGGGACCCGCCCTCCTCTGATTCCAGGGGTAGGTGATGCTAGAGCGGTTTTCGATCCGATTGCATCGGATCGCCCGCTCCAGATATCTGTTTTAACGCGATTTCGAGTCAGCAGGTGATTCCACCTGCTTCGAAATCGCTCTAGGGGCCGGCGAAGGTGACCAGGCTCTCCGCGCCATCTGGCCCGAGTGAGGATACGCCGACGAAATTGTCGTCCACCGGCACGCTCTTCAACACCTCTGTCACCGCGCCCGCCGGGAGGTCGACCGATTTCTGCCAGTCCTGCGCGTCGTTGCGGCGCCAGTGGATGCGATAGCCGGTCGCCCCCTCGACCGGCTGCCACGCGACCGTCGTGTCATAGCCGAGCGCGCCCGATATCTTGACGCCGGACGGTGCGGCCGGCGCGGCGGCGAGCCGGCGGATCGTCGCGACATTGATCGCGGTCACCTTGGCGAGATAGCCGAAGTCCATCTTGTCGGCGGTGTCGCCATAGGCGACGCCTTTCTCGGTCCGCACATCCTGGTGCTGGCCCTTCCAATTCTCCGCCGCGACGGTGAAGCGGACCGCCGGATAGCCGAGCGCGAGGAAGGGGCTATGGTCGCCGCCGCGGCCGAACCGGTCGGGCCGCCGGTCGAGGAACACGTCGATACCGTCCTTGATCGTACCGGCGACGCCATCGACCGCCTTGGCCAGCGCACGCGACGGGCCGTCATCCTCGCCGCCATTCTGACGGCGTTTCTGCAGGGTCGCCAGATCCTCCGCCGAACCGATGCCTTCGGAAAAGACGCGGATCCGGTCGGCGACCCGCACCCCATCCTCGCCGATGGTGTTGCCGACGATGTCGTTGTTGAGCATCGCCGAGACGGTCCAGTTCTTCTGCTTCGCCGTCTCGGCCAGCAAGGTGGCGCCCCACAATCCCTGCTCCTCGCCCGAGAACAGCGCATAGACGATCGTCGCGCGGAATTTCTGCTTCGACAGAATCCGCGCCGCCTCTAGCACGAGCGCGACGCCCGATGCGTTGTCGTTCGCGCCCGGCGCGTCGCTCGTTACGTTCATCACATCGGTAACGCGGCTGTCGATATGCGCGCCGATGATGATCACGCGGTGCTTCTCGGTTCCCTCCTGGAAACCGAGCACGTCGACGATCTCCACCCCGTTCGGTGCGCGCGGCCCGACAAAAGTGCGCGCGATGTTGGCGCTGGTGATGCATCCGGCGCACGCATCCGAAATCCGGGTCAGCTCTCCTGCGACCCATCCGCGTGCAGCGCCTATGCCCCGTACCGGATCAGTGGTGACGGACAGGCTGTGCCGTGTGCCGAAGCCGACCAGCTTCTCGACCGTCGCCTTCAGCCTGGCGGGGTCGGGTGTATCCTGCGCAGCAGCAGGAGTGGCGAGGACAAGGGCGGCGAGGGGGATGAGGCGGTGCATTGCCGGATGGTGGCGGGGAGAGCGCTTTGCTTCAACCCCATTTGTCATGCCAATTCCGTCATGCCGGACTTGTTTCCGGCATCCATGCCTCCGGAAGCCCGCCATCGTTGCGTATACGGAACGATGGGCCCCGGAACAAGTCCGGGTGACGACCGGGGTCTAGCTCAGGCGGTCGATCGCCTCGCGGGTCAGCGACCCCGGAACGATCATCAGCGGAATCGGCAGGCCCCCCGCATCGGCCCCGGCGAAATGCGCGACCAGTGGTCCGGGCGCGCCGCTTGCGGCGGCGCCGAGCACCAGTGCCGCGATGTCGGGATTCTCCGCGATCATCTCGCGGATGATCTTCGGCCCCTCGCCCTGCCGGACGGTGATCGATGGCCGAAGCCCCGATTCCTCCAGCAACGTCCCCGCCGCGCCGGCGACCAGCGCCTCGGCATGGACTCGCGCCTCATCCTCTATCGTCGCCTGCACGCCGCCGAATGCGACGAACTCCGGTGGTGCGATCAAGGTAAGGATCTCGACCCCGCCGCCGGTCTTCACCGCGCGCCGTGCCGCGAAGCGCAGCGCGATCTCGCTTTCGGGATTCTCGTCGATCACGACCAGGTAGATACGCATTGATTTCCCCTCTGTTGCTAGTTGGGCCGGGCGCCAGTTTTGCGCAAGGGTGGCGCGTACCGGTCTTGACCCCGCCCGCGTCGGGCGCGAAGGGAACGGGCCGCTACGGATTCGGTTAGAGGAAAGCCTCCCCATGTCGATCGAGATCAAAATGCCCGCGTTGTCGCCTACCATGGAGGAGGGCACGCTGGCGAAGTGGCTCGTGAAGGAAGGCGACATCGTCAAGTCGGGCGACCTGATGGCCGAGATCGAGACCGACAAGGCAACCATGGAATTCGAGGCCGTCGACGAAGGCGTGATCGGCAAGATCCTGGTCGCCGAGGGTACCGACAATGTGAAGGTCGGCACCGTCATCGCCACGCTGCTCGAAGATGGTGAGAGCGCCGACTCGGCGCCCGCCCCCAAGGTCGCCGCGCCGAAGGAAGAAAAGGCGGAGGCGCCCAAGCAGGAAGCGCCTGCCGCAGCGGCTCCCGCCGCAGAGGCACCCAAGCCGGCCACGACCGGCGCACCGGCGTCGGGTGACCGCGTCAAGGCGAGCCCGCTCGCCCGCCGCATCGCCGCCGAAAAGGGCGTCGAACTCTCCGCGCTTTCCGGTTCCGGCCCGAACGGCCGTATCGTCAGGGCCGATGTCGAAGGCGCCAAGCCGGGCGCAGCGCCCGCCACTGCCGCCGCTCCGGCGCCTGCGGCTGAAGCAGCCGCACCGGCCGCTGCTCCAGCGCCCGCCAAGCCCGCGGTCATCCCGGACATCCCGCACACCGCCGAAAAGCTGTCGAACATCCGCAAGACGATCGCGCGTCGATTGACCGAATCGAAGCAGACGGTGCCGCACATCTACCTCACGGTGGATGTCCGCCTGGACAAGCTGCTGAAGCTGCGCAGCGATTTCAACGCGGCGCTCGAATCGCGCGGCGTGAAGCTCTCGGTCAACGACCTGCTGATCAAGGCATTGGGTGTCAGCCTGATGCAGGTGCCGAAGTGCAACGTGATGTTCACGCCGGACCAGCTCGTCACCTTCCAGCGCGCCGACATCTCGGTCGCCGTCTCGACGCCGTCGGGCCTCATCACCCCGATCATCGCCGAGGCCGACAGCAAGGGCCTCGCCGCCATCTCGGAGCAGATGAAGGATCTCGCTGCCCGCGCCCGCGACAACAAGCTGAAGCCCGAGGAATATCAGGGCGGCACCGCCAGCCTGTCCAATATGGGCATGTTCGGCATCAAGCAGTTCGAAGCGGTGATCAACCCGCCCCAGGGCATGATCATGGCGATCGGCGCTGGCGAGAAGCGTCCCTGGATCATCGACGATGCGCTCGGCATCGCGACGGTCATGTCGGCGACCGGCAGCTTCGATCACCGCGCGATCGACGGCGCCGATGGTGCTCAGCTGATGCAGGCATTCAAGGCGCTGGTGGAGAACCCGCTGGGCATGGTGGCGTGAGGGGGGCAGTGAAGCGCACCCTCTACGAACTGCTTCACATCGCCGCGGGCGTGGTCGGCACGGCGCTGCTCGCCTCGGCTGCCGCCTGGGGCGTGCCGGGAGCTCGATACGACATCTGGCTCGTCGCCTATATCGCGATGGCGGTGGTCGCCTTCATGGGCATAAGACCATTGCGCCTCGCCTGGCGCGCCGACCGGGAGGCGAAACGCGGCCGGTCCCGCACTGATGGCTGAACAACGACATACTGACGAATCCGGATGGCGTGCTTACGTCGATCCTCGTTGCGCTTGAAGGGGACGAAGCCGGCATCGAGCCGGTTTCGTCTCCGACCCCTCTCCCCAGCCCTCCCCCGCAAGGGGGGAGGGAGAAGAAGGACCTGATACGTGGCTGACACCTTCGACCTCATCATCCTCGGTTCCGGCCCCGGCGGTTATGTCGCGGCGATCCGCGCGGCGCAGCTCGGGCTCAAGACCGCGATCGTCGAGCGCGAGCGGCTCGGCGGCATCTGTCTCAACTGGGGCTGTATCCCGACAAAGGCGCTGCTGCGCACGTCGGAAATCTATCATTACATGACCCACGCCGCCGATTACGGCCTGTCGGTCGAGAAGCCCGGCTATGATCTCACCAAGATCGTCGAGCGCTCGCGCAAGGTTGCCGGCACGCTCAACGCCGGCGTGAAGGGCCTGATGAAGAAGAACAAGGTGACGGTGTACGAAGGCACCGGCACCATCACCGGCGCCGGTAAGGGTGGGGGTAAGCTCAGCGTCAAGCAGGGCGACAAGACGACCGAGCTCGAAGCGAAGAACATCATCGTGGCGACCGGCGCCCGGGCCCGCGACCTGCCGTTCGCCAAGGCCGACGGCAAGCGCATCTGGACCTATCGCCACGCCATGGTGCCGGAAGAGATGCCGACCAAGCTCCTCGTCATCGGCTCGGGCGCGATCGGCGTCGAGTTCGCCAGCTTCTACAACGATATGGGCGCCGACGTGACCATCGTCGAGATGCTGCCGCGCATCCTCCCCGTCGAGGATGAGGAAGTCTCCGCCTTCATGGAGAAGGCGCTGACCAAGCAGAAGATCAAGATCGTGACCGGCGCCGGCATCGAGGGCCTCACGCCGACCGCCAAGGGTGTGACCGCCAAGATCAAGGGTAAGGACGGCACCGTCACCACCGAAGAGTTCAGCCACGCCATCGTCGCGATCGGCATCGTGCCCAATACCGAGAATATCGGGCTGGAAGCACTCGGCGTGAAGACGGACCGCGGCCACATCGTCACGGATGGCTATGCCCGCACCAATGTCGAGGGCATCTACGCGATCGGCGACGTCACCGGCCCGCCCTGGCTGGCGCACAAGGCGAGCCATGAAGGCGTCGTCTGCGTCGAGGCGATCGCCGGCGAGAAGCCGCATCCGTTCGAGACCTGGAATATCCCGGGCTGCACCTATTCGCGGCCCCAGGTCGCTTCGGTCGGGTTCACCGAAGCCAAGGCCAAGGAAGCCGGCCATGACGTGAAGGTCGGCAAATTCCCCTTCATCGGCAACGGCAAGGCGATCGCGCTGGGCGAGGCCGAGGGGTTCGTGAAGACGGTGTTCGACGCCAAGACCGGCGAGCTGCTCGGCGCGCACATGGTCGGCGCCGAGGTGACCGAACTGATCCAGGGCTATGTCATCGCCCGCCAGCTCGAAACGACCGAGGCCGAGCTGATGGAGACGGTATTCGCCCATCCGACGCTCAGCGAAATGATGCACGAAAGCGTCCTGGGTGCCTATGGGAAGGCCCTGCACATCTAAGACGTTGCGCGCGGACTTCGTATCTTCGTCATGCCCGCCCTCTCGACAAGCTCGAGACAGGCTTGTTCCGGCCTCAATGTTTCCGCAGGGTGTGCAGGTGCTGCTCTTGCAGCCCGGCGGGACTCGGGACGAACGGTGGTTGATTGACGCATGACGACGAAATGACCACGCCTGTCCGGGCCGCGACGACCGTCGCAGCCGGGGCGGCCTTGCTCTGCCTCGTCGCACTCGCCTTATGGTGGCCGGGCATCGTCGAGTATGACTCGGTCGAGCAATATAAGCAGGCCCTGAGCGGGATCTATCTCGACTGGCATCCGCCGGCGATGGCGCGGCTCTGGGCGGTGCTCCACCCGCTAGCGCCCGGCGCCGTGCCGATGTTCGTGGCGCAGGTCATGCTCTACTGGTTCGGCCTGGGTCTGCTCGCGGCGGCGTTGGCGCGGTCGGGCAGGGTGCGGGCCGGCGCGGCGATCATTGCCATCGGCGCGCTGCCGTTCTTCGCCGGATGGCAGGCAGCGGTGCTGAAGGACACGCAGATGCTCGGCGCGATACTCGCCGCGGTCGGCCTTATCGGCTGGTGGCGCCTGGCGGGGAAGCGGCTGCCGATCCCGGCCGTCATCGCGGTCGTCCTGCTGCTGGCCTATGCGATGCTGGTCCGCGCCAATGCGGTCTTTGCGGTGGTGCCGCTGGTCGTGATGCTCGCGCCCTGGCCGATGCGCGTCTGGCAGCGCGGCCTTGCGATTGTCGCCGGGGTTCTACTCGTGCTGCTCGCGATGCCGCCGATCAACCATGGTCTGCTCGGTGCAAGCGAGACCGGGGTCACCCGCACCCTGCCGATCTTCGACCTTGCCGGTATCACGCATTTCTCCGGCACCGCCGACGCTCTCCCGCAGGCCGACCGCGCGCTGATCGCCCGGCGGCATTGCTATCAGCCCTATTTCTGGGATCCGCTCGGCGATAACGATCGCTGCGGCAGTGTCGCCCAGCGGCTCGACCTGCTTCCTGCCAGAACGCTCATCACCCTGTGGGTCGGATCGATCCTCCACCACCCGATCGCCTATTTCGAACATCGACTCGCGCATCTCAATTCGACGTATCGCCTGCTCGTCCCCTTTGGCCGGCCCGACGCCGCACCGCCCCGATGGTCCGAGCCGAATCAAATCGGCCTCGGCTCGCCCGGCCCGGCTGCTTCGGCCATCGCGCGTGCAGGAGGCTGGCTCGTCGAAACACCGCTCGGGTGGCCGATCGCCTGGATCGTCGTCGCCATGACCGGCCTGTGCATCGCTCTCGGCCGGCCGAGGAGCGCGTCACGCGATCTTGCGCTGGCGCTCGCCGTGTCGGCGCTGGCGCTGGAGGCGAGCTTCGCGGTGGTGAGCATCGCCTCTGACCTGCGCTACCATCTCTGGCCGATGATGGCGGCGGCGCTGATGGCGGTGCTGCTCGCTGCCGAGCGCCCGTTGCCAAGGCGGGCTTTGCTGGCCGGATGTCTCGTGTTGCTGCTGGTTTCGGGCGCCGGCATAGCCGCGCGCCTGTCGCTGCCGCAGAGCCCCGGCACCTATCGAGGCATGCTCGGCTGATCGAGCCGGCGCCAACCCTGCGCGATTTCCGGTGCCTCGGGGATGCTTCAGTTCACGCCTTTGCTGACCTCGAAGCCCGCCTTGCGCATCTGAACGAGCACGCTTTCTGCGCCGACGAGATGATACAGGCCGACAACGACCATCGTCGGCTTCGGATCGAGCTATTTGAGCTCTGGCGCGCAGTCGCGAATGGCTGGCCGATAGAGACGCGCAGACGGGAGACGCGCAGACGGGGATGGGACCCGATACCGGTCTTGCACGTTGAGGCTCTTCCTCGAAGAGTAGCCCGGATGTCGCACGACAGCATGATCGTTACCTGCAGCGGGCCAGACAGCCCGCATGCGTTCGACATCGTTCCGCTTCAGCCGCGGAACGGCACGCTCGATGCGCTGTGTCCGGTCTGTGAGGGACATGGGCAATGGAACAGCGAGATCGATCTCGTCAGCTTCCGCTGCAAACGAACGATCTGCGGCCATTGCCTTGGCGCGGGCTGGGTGGAGACGGGAATCGACCCGGTCGCCCTGCCCGATATCGAGATGACGCCCGAGGGCTATCCGCAATGGACCACCCGCTTCGTGCCGAGGGAAGACATGGACGAGCAGGATATCGACCGCGCCCCGCTGATCGCCCCCTGAGCTTCAGCCGCGACCCGCGGCATATTCGGCGAGAAGCTTCGGAAAGTCAGTCATCTCTGGAAATGCCTCATAGCTGTACGTTGCGGCCGTCGTTGCCCAGGACAGGGCCTCGCTGCGATAGGTTTCGATGAACGGCGCGGACCAGCTCGTATCGTCCAGCATCGTCGCGCGCACATTGACGAAGCCCATCTCTGGCGGAAGGCGGGTGAACACCCAGCTCTTGCACCAGTCGCAATGCTGGTGGTTGATCTGGTCGCCGCGCAGCCCGCCGGTCACCGGTTCTCCCTGGATCACCGCGAACCCGTCGGCGGGGACCGCGACGCTTAGCGAATAGGCGCTGGCGCTCATCTTCTGGCAACCGGTGCAATGGCAGGCCATGGTCAGCATCGGTGCCTGGCTGATCCGGAAGCGCAGCTTCCCGCAGCGGCAGCCGCCTTCCATGGGCAGGGGCATGTCGGCCATTCTCATTCTCCCGTTCGACCTGGACTCCGCTGTCCTGCCATGGGCGCAATCGTGATGACAGAGGGAAGGACGATTGGGGGGAAGCGGCATGCCGTTCGCGACTTTTTGTGGCCCACCGTCGCGCCGATGGCGATGTGGATCGCCTTCGCGATCGCGTCCGCCCGGTATGGCGACGCGATGGGGAATATCGGGATGTGAGGGCAGGGCGGCCCGTCGAGCCGCCCTGCGAGAAGGTCAGGCCGCTTCTTCGTTCGAGCTGACCAGGCTGATGTCCGGTGACGTCGTGTGCGCCACCCGGCCCCGCGAATCGGCGGAAAGATGCTTCAGGCGGCCATCGATCGACGCGCCATTCTCGATCGAGATGGTCTCATATTCGACATCGCCGGCAATGCGCGCCGCGCGCTCGACCGTCAGCTGACGGACCGAGACAGCACCCTCGATCGATCCCGCGAGGCGGGCGACATCGGCCCTGACCGATCCCGTGATCCGGCTATCGGTACCCTGAACGACACTGCTGCAGGTCACGTCGCCGTCGATACGGCCGTCGATATGCAGATCGGCCGTGGCGGAAATGTTGCCGGTGATGACGACATCCGGCCCGATGACCGAGAACATGCCGCGCTTTCCGCCAGGCTGAGACGCCGGCGCTGGAGGCAGTGAGGTACCGGGTTCGCGACCACCCTTGTTGAATATCGCCATTCGCTTGAGTCCCCGCTTTCGAATCGTACGAATCGACCAGATACCTAGCATAAGTTACGGTTTTGCCGCAGCTTCGATCGTCAGAAAGCGCGCGCCATGACGGGATTGTCGTTCGCCGCCGGCTTGAGCAGGGGGGCGGCCAGGCGGATGGTCGCAGCGATCATCGCGATGGCACCGATCATGACCAGGTCACCCCGGTTGATGAAATAGCCGGCCATCGCCAGCAATGACCCGGCCTGCACCAGCAGGGCGATCGTCCAGCTCCTTTTGTCGCGATAGGTCAGGGCGAGTATGAGCGAGATGACGTCCGCCAGGAAGAAATAGCGTTCGTGCATGCGCGGCAGCAGGCCCGCCGTGAGCAGCGGCGCCAGCAGCGCGGCCGACAACAGGGTCCGCTGGTCGAGGGCTCGGACGGAAAAGCGCGCGAGATAGGCGGCTATGGCCCCGATCGCCGCCGCGGTGGCCAGGCCCCCGAGCGGAAGCCCCAGCGGCACGATCTGGACGATCACCCAGATATTGGGCGCGTTCAGCGACAGTGCCGTGAATGTCTCCGCCTGGTTGAAATAGACCGTCGCCAGCGAGCTTGCCGGCCAGCCGATTGCCCAGGCCGGCAGCATCATGACGGCGAACACGGCCGGGGCGATCGGCCAGAGGGCGAGCGGCACACGGCGGTTGATAAGGAGGGCGAGGAAGAAGGGGGCGACAAGGGCGGCCTGCGCCTTGAACGCGAGTCCGATGCCGCACCACACCAGCATCGCGACATGGCGGCGCTCGATCGCGGCGGCCAGCGCCATCACGCATGGTGCCGCCCACATCGCGTCGCACTGGCCGAGCAAACCGGCGTTAAGCAATGCGGTCGGCATGGCGAAGACCAGCGCCGCGCCACGATCGGGTTCGGGCGCCTTCAGCCGAACCAGTAAATGCCGCACCGCCAGCGCGAGCGCCACCGTTCCGGCGACCGACAACAGCTTGATCAATATCATCGGCGGCGCCACCCCGTCGAACAGGGTCGTCACTGACAAAAGGTAGAGATAGGGCGGCGTATAGTTGGAAAAGGGCCCGGCAAAGGCCGCGATACGCCCGGTGGCGACGATATGGTCGAACCAGGGAATCAGATAATCGACCATGTCGTTGGTCACGCCCGACATCGATGCCGCCAGCATTGCCAGGGCTGCGCCTATCGACAGGGCGACCGGTGGCAGCGGTTGTACGGGTGGGCGCGTGCTGATCATTCCTCTTCCATGCCGCTCCCGGCGTTGAAGCCGGGTTAAGATGGGCACGGATGCAACGCCTGTTGCGCGCCGCGCCTTGCTGTGTTCCATTGCCGCCCAACGACAAGCGCCCCGGCACACGGGGGAAAGGTGGGAGGATGGCGACAGCTGCGGTCGAACGGCCCGTGATTCCGTCGCCACCCGGCCTGCCTGTCGTCGGGCATCTTCACCAGATCGCGCGGGCCGGGCTGATCGGCCATCTGCTCGCCGTCAGCCGTGATTTCCCCGAAGGTATCTTCAAGCTGAAATTCGGCAGCCGCATCGGGCTGTTCGTCACCGCACCCGATCTCGTTGCCGAGCTGTGCGACGAGACGCGCTTCCGCAAGATGCCCGGGCCGGGCCTGCGCGTGGTGCGGAAATTCGCCGGGGACGGCCTGTTCACCGCGTTCAGCGAGGAACCGAATTGGGGCAAGGCGCACCGCATCCTGCTCCCGGCCTTCAGCCAGCGCGCGATGCGTGGCTATTTCGACATGATGCTGGAGGTGGCGGACCAGCTCGTCGGCAAATGGTCGCGCCTTTCCGGCACCGATGTGCTCGTCGCTGACGACATGACCCGCTTCACGCTGGATTCGATTGCGGTCGCTGGCTTTGGCCACCGCTTCAACAGCTTCGAGAAGGAGGAACTGGACAGCTTCCTCGAAGCGCTCGGCCGGGCGCTGGGCGAATCGCTCAACATGATCACCCGGCTGCCGATCCAGCAGCGCTTCGCGAAGAAGGCGATGCGGCAATATGAGGCGGACATCGCCGAGATGAACGCCCTGGTCGATGGCATCATCGCCGAGCGGCGCCAGCATCCCAATGACGGCCCAAAGGAAGGGAGGGACCTGCTCAACCTGATGCTGAGCGCGGTCGACCCGGAAACGGACGAGGGGCTCGACGACATCAATATCCGCTATCAGGTGCTGACCTTCCTGATTGCCGGGCATGAGACGACCTCGGGCCTGCTCACTTTCTCGCAGCATCTGCTGCTGCGCCATCCGCATGTGCTCGCCCAGGCCTATGCCGAGGTCGACCGAGTCCTGCCCGGCGACAAGCGTCCCGATTATACCGATGTGGTGAAGCTCGAGGTGATCGAGCGCATCCTGAAAGAGGCGATGCGCCTCTGGCCGACCGCCCCTGCCTTCAGCGTCGCGCCGTTCGAAGACACGGTGATCGGCGGCAAATGGCATCTGCGCAAGGATCGCCCGGTCAATGTCTTCTCGCCGGGCCTTCATCGCGACCCCGGCGTCTGGACCGATCCAGAAGAGTTCGACATCGACCGGTGGCTGCCCGAAGCGGAGGCGGCGCGGCACCCGCATGCGTACAAGCCGTTCGGCAATGGCGAGCGTGCCTGTATCGGTCGCCAGTTCGCCATGGTCGAAGCCAAGCTCGCGCTGGCGATGCTGTTGCAGAAATTCGCGATCAGCGACCCGCATTCCTACAAGCTGCGCATCAAGGAGACGCTGTCGATCAAGCCGGACGAATTCTACATGCGTGTCCGTCTGCGCGCGCCGCACGAGCGGTTGAGCGTCGCGCCGGTCGAGGAGCGGGTGGAAGAAACGCCCGTCGTTTCGGTCTCCGGCACCGGGCAGCGGTTTGCGGTGATCTATGGGTCGAGCCTCGGCACCGCGCGCGACATCGCGGAAGAGATCGCCGAGCGCGCCAATCTCGATGGGTTCGAGACGATCGTCCGGTCGATGGACGAAAGCTTCAAAGGTGGCGCCGCGCCCGAGGACAAGGTGATTGTCGTCGTCACCGCCACCTATAATGGCCGCGCGCCCGATACGGCGCTGGCGGTCGAAAAGGCGCTCGACGGCGGCGCGTTCGAGGGCGCCGACTGGACCGGCGCGCGCTTCGCGGTGCTCGGCATCGGCAATAGCCAATGGCCCAATTACCAGATCTTCCCCAAGCGGATCGATGCCGCGATCGAAGCGACCGGTGCGACCCGGCTGCTGCCCCGCGCCGAGGCGGACGGGCAGGGCGATTTCGATGGCGCCGTCGCCGGCTTCGTGCGCGACCTGTGGAAAGCGCTGGGCAGCGACGCCACACCGAGCGAGTCCGTCTCGACCCTGTCTCTCCAGCCGATCGACACCTCCGCTGCCCGCGCTGCTGCCTTGCCGGAACATGCGCAGCAACTCGAGATCGTCGGCAATGACGAGATGATCCGGCCCGCGGATGGCCTGTGGGATTTCGCCAAGGAGCCGCCGCGTCCCTCGACCCGCTTCATCCGCATCCGGCTGCCGCAGGGCCAGCACTACCACACCGGCGACCATATCGCCGTCTATGCGCATAACCGGCCTGATCTGGTCGAGCGGGCGATCGACCGGCTCGGCCTGAAGGGCTCGGCCCAGTTGCGCGTTGACGGGCAGGGCGGCCGCTTCCGTCACCTGCCGCTTGGCCAGACGGTGACGGTGCGGCAGTTGCTCACCGATTTCGTCGAGCTGTCCGATCCGCTGCCCAGGCGCGCGCTTGCGGTGATCGCGGCGCAGACGCGCTGTCCCAACACGAAGCGCGAGCTTGTCCGGCTCGAAGAGGTCTTCGACGCCGAGGTCGCCGGCAAGCGCCTCAGCCTGCTCGATCTGCTCGACCAGCATCCTGCCGCCGAACTATCGCTCGACTCGTTGGTCGAACTTTCGGCTGCGATCTCGCCGCGCTTCTATTCGATCGCGTCGAGCCCGCTCGTCTCACCGGAGGTGGCGGAGCTGATTGTGGGCACCATGGCTGCGCCTGCCTGGTCGGGCCTTGGCGAGCATCGCGGTTTCGCCTCGGGGTATATGCAGGGCGTGGCGCCGGGCGATCAGGTGTTCGGCTATGTCCGCCGGCCCAATCCGCCGTTCGCGCCACCCGCCGACCCGAGCGTGCCGATGATCCTGATCGGCCCCGGCACCGGCTTCGCGCCGCTGCGCGGCTTCATCCAGGAGCGCGCCGCGCAGAAGGCGGCGGGCGAGCATGTCGCGACCAGCCTGCTGTTTTTCGGCTGCCGCCATCCCGATCATGACTGGTTCTGCCGCGACGAGATCGAGGGCTGGGCGCGCGACGGGGTGATCGCTCCCTATCTCGCCTTCTCTGCGGTCGAGAGCCACCCTTGGACATTCGTGCAGGACGCGCTGTGGGCCGAGCAGGAGCGTGTGTGGGCCGCGCTCGGCGCCGGCGCGCAGATCTTCCTGTGCGGCGAGGGCCGCTTCATGGCGCCGGCCGTGCGCGACACGCTGATCCGGATCCAGATGCAGCAGACCGGCGACGAGCATGCGCAAGGGTCGGAATGGCTCGAGGAACTGATCGAGGACGGACGTTTCCACCAGGACGTGTTCGGCTTCGGGAAATAACAATCCTCCCCGGCATGGGGACGAACAGGGAGGGACGAGATGCTCCAACTGTCGGGCCAGGATGCCTCGTTCGTCTATCTGGAGACGCCGCACACGCCGATGCATATCGGCTCGGTCGCGATCTACGATCCCTCCACCGCGCCGGGGGGATTCGTCCGCTTCAAGGATATCCTCAACTTCATCGGCTCCCGCCTCTCCGGCGCGCGCAGCTTCCGCCAGCGCCTGGTGCGCGTGCCGTTCGATCTCGACCATCCTTATTGGATCGAGGATCCCGAGTTCGACCTGGAATTCCATGTGCGCCACATCGCGCTGCCAAAGCCGGGCGACTGGCGCCAGCTCTGCATCCAGGTCGCGCGGCTCCATTCGCGTCCGATGGACCTCAACAAGCCGCTGTGGGAGTTCACCGTGATCGAGGGGCTCGACAATGTCGAAGGCCTGCCGCCCGGCTGCTTCGCTTTGGTATCGAAGGTCCATCACGCCGCGGTCGACGGCATGTCGGGCGTCGAGATGTCCACCGCCGTCCATGATCTCGACGCGAGCATGACGCCGCCCGAGAAGACGGACGAATGGAAGCCCGAGCATATGCCCAATGTGGCGGATCTGCTCACCCGCAGCTATTTCAATTCGCTGCGCCAGCCGATGCGCGTGGTCGAGACGATCGGCCGCTCGCTTCCCGGCATGGCCAAGTTGGCCGCGACGGTCGGCAAGGGCGAGGTCAGCCTGTCGAATACGAAGATGGCGCCCAAGACCCGCTTCAACGGCAAGGTCTCGCCCCACCGTGTGTTCGATGCGGTGCCGTTCAGGCTCGCCGATATCCGCGCGATGAAGAACGCGGTGCCCGATGCGACGGTCAACGACGTGATCCTCGCGATCGTCGGCGGCGGGCTGCGCACCTATCTCGAGGACAAGAACGAACTGCCGAAGGAATCGCTGACCGCGATGGCGCCGATCTCGGTGCGCGGCGAGGGCGAGAAGGCGGCGCTCGGCAATCTCGTCTCGGCGATGGTCATCCCGCTCGGCACGCATATCGCCGATCCGCTCGAACGGCTGAAATATGTCCATGACGAGGCGGTCAATTCCAAGGCGATGACCAATGCGGTCGGCGCGCGCAGCCTCGCCGATTACAGCCAGCTCATCCCCTCGGGCCTCGCCGGTCTCGCCGCGCGGCTCTATACCCGCGTCGGTGCCGCCAACACCCACGCACCGATATTCAACACGGTCGTCACCAATGTGCCCGGCCCGCGCGTGCCGCTTTATTTCTGCGGCGCGAAGATGCTGGCGAGCTACGGCACCGCGCCGGTGTTCGATTCCATGGGCCTGATCAACCCGGTCTATTCCTATGGCGACACCATCGCGATCTCCTTCACCGCCGACCGCGACATGATGCCGGATCCCCAAAAATACGCGGCTGCGCTCCAATCAGCGTTTGATGCGTTGAAAGCGGTGACACTCGGCGGATCGGAACCAGCAAGACCCAAAGCCGCGCCGAGGCCAAGGGCGGCAGCGAAACCTAAACCCAAACCGGCGGCGAAGCCGGCACCTCGCAGGAAAGGAGCAGCATGATGGCCGACAAGAAGAGCACGACCGAGAAAGTGAAGGATACGATCAACGAGAAGATCGTCGATCCAGCGAAGAAAGCCGGGGAGGCAATGAAGGCTTCAGGCGCCAAGGTCGCCGAGGGCGGCTCGACCGTCAGCATGAAACTGATCGACCAGGCGGAGAACAATGCCCGCCAGGCCTTTGCCGCGATGCGCGCCGCGGCGGCGGCCAAGGACCTGTCCGAGGTGATGAAGGTGCAGGGCGATTATCTGCGCGACCAGGGCAGCCGCAGCATGAGCCAAGCGCGCGAGATCGGCGAACTGATCATGCAGATCGGTCGAGAGGCGGTTCAGCCGCTGAAGGGCAAGGACTGACAATCCCCCGGAACGGGAAGGGGGGCCAGCGAAGCTGGTGGAGGGGGCTTCCACAGGCGGTACGCTTGTGGAAGCCCCCCTCCACCACCCGCCTGAAGAAGGCGGGCGGTCCCCCTCCCCGTACCGGCAGGGCTATCGCATTTGAGCGAGAAGCGATGAGAGGTATCCATTGCTCCAGCCAGCGCGTTTGATTTTGGCGCGGATGGAGAGTTTGGCAGGATCGTGCTGGAGCAGGTTGAGGGCGAGCCGGCGTAGCAGGGCAAGGTTTTCGGCGCAGTGGTCGGATCGAGTGTGGATGCGA
>NZ_JBFUHB010000040.1:0-31727 GCF_056402595.1 Sphingomonas sp. P3_C6 | reverse complement strand
GCATGCCGCCAGCGTTCATTCTGAGCCATGATCAAACTCTCAAGTTGATGAACCTCTCAATCGCGGTGGAATAACCACGACGAAGAAGCGATCTCAAGGAGCCGTTCCTGCACAAATTACAAATACTGTGGAATTGTAATAAGGACATATAGGAACGGCTTATTTAACCGAGCACCTTGCACCTTGAATGCAAGACCCGGGGCCGCCGCCCACATGTCCCTTCATCTAAACCGACAATGTCAAAGAGCACAAACACCCGACGCCTCTGCCAACCCCTTTTTACTGGGGCGGTTCAGCGCCTGGTTTTCGGTGACCGTAGAAGCGAACCGTCTGGTCCGCCGCGGTGGAGTGCTCTCTATACAGGGCCCTCCGACCGCGCAAGCACAAAATGCAGAGAACCGATTTTTCCGCGGCGCCAGATGGGAAGCTTTCGTGCCGCAGGCTCCGTTTCCCCAGAATTCTCTGGGTTTTTTCCCGATTTCAGGCCCGCCTGCAGGAATGAGCGGCCGAATGACGGGAGTCCGGATTCATGCCCCTCCAACGCCCGCCAAGGGAGATTCTTCCGTACCGGCCTCTCCGATTCGGACGAATCGGGCCCTGTCGCGACTCAGTTCGTCGCTGCGACAGGCCCTCCCTACCCTTTCGCCCTCGCGATATAGCCGTCGACGACTCGTTCGAGCAGGGTCAGCGGGACATTGCCCGTCTCCACCACCATGTCGTCATAGGACTTCAGATCGTAGCGAGAGCCGAGCGCCGCCTTCGCCTTGTCGCGCAGGCGATTGATCTCGTTATGGCCCATCTTGTAGCCGCAGGCCTGCCCCGGCATCGCGCAGTAGCGCTGCAGTTCCGCCGTGAGCTGGCCGAGCGGCATCCCGGTCGCCTGCTGGAACCAGGCAAGCGCCTGGTCGAAGGTCCAGCGCTTGGCATGGATGCCGGTATCGACCACCAGCCGGCAGGCCCGGAAGTTCATCGACTGGAGATAGCCGATGCGGCCGAGCGGATCGTCGTCATAGGCGCCGAGTTCTCCCGCGAGCTGTTCGGCATAGAGCGCCCAGCCTTCCGAATAGGCATTGAAGGCAAGCAGCGATCGGATCAGCGGCAGGCGATAGCTGTATTCTCCCTGCCAGACATGGCCGGGAATGCCCTCATGATAGCAGAGCGTCGGCAGCGAATAGCGCGGCCAGGTCGCGGTCGATTTGAGGTTGATGTAATAGATGCCCGGCTGCGAGCCATCCATCGAGCCAGGCCCTGCATAGCCGTTCGGCGCGCCGTCCTGGATGGCAGGCGGCACGCGCTTGATGATGAGATTGCCCTTTACGAGATTGCCGAAGGCGCGCGGCAGACGGGTGCGGATGTCGGCGATACGGCCGTTGAGATAGGCGAGCAGCTTCTCGCGTCCGGCATCGTCATTGGCGAAGAGCAGATCGGGCCGCTTGCTGAGCGCGGTCAGCCGGTCGCCGACCGTCCCCTGTGTCAGGCCCTGCCCTTTGAGCAGCGTATCGATCTCGGCATTGATCGCCTTGTTCTGGGCGAGGCCGAGCGCATGGATCTCGTCCGGCGTGGCATTGGTGGTGGTGCCGGCCTTGACCAGCCAGCCATAATAGTCCTCGCCATGCGGGCGCTGCCAGACGCCGGGGATCTCGCTTGCCTTGCCGCGCAGCGCGGCGAAGGCGGCGACCTGGCGATCGAGTGCCGGCGACACCTTGTCGGTGCAGAGCGCCGCGGCACGTTGCGCATAGGATGCGGGAAGGCCTGCCTTGGCGCATTTCTCGCCGAAGCTTTTGACGATGACCCAGTCGGCAACGGGCGTGGCGCGTATGCCCTTCAACTGGCCGGCGGTGATGTCGATGACCAGCACCGGCGGGATCGCCCCCTGGCCGGCATCGGCCCGCATGCGACCGGTCTCGCCATCTACTGCAGCGGCATAGCTTTCGAGCCGCGACAGATAGGCGTCGGCATCGGCAGCAGTGGCGACATCATGCTTGTTCTCGAGCAGATCGGGCAGATCCGAATAGGCGCCACCGAGTTGGGTGACGACATAGGGCGTGCTGCGATAGCTGACATTGGCGTCGAGCACTGCGTTCGCGCCGACCGGCATGGTGCGCCAGCCTTCCTCCGCCAGGGCATAGGCAGTCTCGGCAGTATCCAGGTCGAGCGCGACGGAAGGCGCAAGGCCGGTGCGGTCGAGCTTGCGCAACTGGCCGAGCCGGGCAGTGCACCGGGCGGCGCGGGCCCGGTTACCGGCGATACTGCGATCCATGAAGCGGCTATGGAGGGCGGCGCGATCGCCTTTGTCGATACCGAGCGAGAGGGCATATTCGGGCGAGTCGGAAAGAAGGTCTTCGGCCATTGCCGAAAGCAGGCCTTGAGCCGCAGTGTCAGCGGCGGGAGCGGCTTTGGCGGACCAGGCGGGGAGCGCCGCGGTCAGGCCGAGCGCGCCAGCGCCGGTGAGAAGGTCGCGCCGTGTAGTGTGTGTCATGATCCCTCGATATCGGGCGACGCCAGCGGGTTGGGCTGGCGCCCGGCCATGGCGTCCGGTTGTAACGGCGGGGAAGACGCGGGCAAGCCCTTGCTATGGGCGGAATGGCGTACACGATACCGAGCGACGAACCCTCTCACCGCGATCCGGTGACGATTGCGTCACCCGACCCGACGACTGTTTTGCGCCCCGGAAACACTCGTTTTCCGGCGAGACTGGGTCGCTTGCCGCTTGTTCCTCAGCGAAGGCCGGGGCCCAGTTGGGATAGCGGAGAGAGGGAAGCGCCGCGCCCCGTCACGAGCGTCTCCTGACTGGGCCCCGGCATTCGCCGGCGAGCAAGAACAGGGGAATGGCGCAACCCGACCTCGGGATGCGCTTCAGCCTGCCGAGACCGTCTCCTTCAGGCCACCGCCCAGCGCGACGTAAAGCGACACCTCGCTCTGCAGCTGGGCGCTGCGCAGGGCGAGCAATTGCTGCTCGGCGGAGAAGAGGCTTCGTTCGGCGTCGAGCACTTCGAGATAGATCGACAGGCCATTGTCGTAGCGAAGCCGCGCGACGCGGGCGAGGCGGCGCTGGGCGTCGACGGTGCGGACCTGCGCTTCGATCTGCTCGGCATATTGGCGGCGCGCGACCAGCGCATCGGCGACTTCGCGAAAGGCGCCCTGCGCCGCGCGCTGATAGGCGGCGACGAGTTCGTCGGCCTGCGCCTTGGTCAGCGCGATGCCGGCGGAGGACTTGCCCCAGGTGAGGATCGGCTGAGTCGCGTTCGCCGCCGTCTGATACTGGAAGGAACTGCCCTGGATCAGGCTGCCGAGCTGGGGCGAGACGAAACCGAGCAGGCCGGTGAGCGATATCTGCGGCAGGAAGGCGGCACGGGCGACGCCGATATTCGCATTCGCCGCGCGCAGCCGCTGTTCGGCCTGCAATATGTCGGGCCGGTTCTCGAGCAGCGACGAAGGCAGGCCGGGCTGGAGATTGGTATATTGCCCTGGGTCCGACAGCGGCCGGGGGGCTGGCAGCGTGTCGGCGATCGGCCCACCGACCAGCACGGTCAGCAGGTTTTCGGACTGCTGCGTGGTACGGCGGAGATCGGCCAGCTCGGTCTCGGCCTGGGTGACGAGCAATGCCGCCTGATCGTAATCGACGGTCGAGGTGACACCGGCATCCATGCGCTTGCGCGCGATGACCAGCCCCTCGCGGCGGCCGGTGACCGAGCGTTCGGCCAACGCGATCTGTTCCTCGCCCGCGCGGATCTGGAGATAGGTCGCGGCGACCTGGCCGATCAGCGACAGGCGGAAGGCGCGCTCCGCCTCGACGGTCGCGAGATATTCGCGGCGCTGCGCCTCGGACAGGTTGCGCACCCTGCCCCAGAAATCGAGTTCGAAGCTGGAGACCGAGGCGCCGACGCTGAACTGGTTGAGGGTGAAGGAATCGGCCCCTCCGCTGCCCGAACCGCTGCCGGGAAAGGCGAGCGAGTTGAGCGGCGTGCGGCTGCGCGAGGCGCCGGCCTGGAGATTCAGCTGGGGCAGGCGCTCGGCATCCTGGATGCGATATTGAGCGCGGGCCTGGGTGACGCGGGCGACCGACTGGGCGAGATCGCGGTTGTTGGCGAGAGCCGCGGCGATCAGCGCCTGGAGCCGCGGATCGCCGAAATAGTCGCGCCAGCCGATATCGGTCGCGGCGCGTGCGCCGGCCCCGCTCTGCCCTCCCCCCTGACCGTCACCTTGCGGGAAGGTCGCCGAGATCGGCGCGACCGGCTGGCGATAGGCCGGCGCGAAATTGCAGGAGGCGAGCGCGGTGGCGCTGGCCAGGACGACGAACTTACGCATGAGCGGATGCTCCGTGATCGGGCGCGGTATCGGACGTGTCGTCGTCGACCGGCTTGCGCTTACGCGACAGCCATTTGCGCGCTGCATAATAGAAGACCGGGGTGAAGAAGATGCCGAAGGCGGTCGCGGTGATCATGCCACCCATCACGCCCGTGCCGACCGCATGTCGGCTGGCGGCCCCTGCCCCGGCCGCGATCACCAGCGGCACCATGCCGAGGATGAAGGCGAGACTGGTCATCAGGATCGGCCTGAGGCGCTGGCGTGCCGCCTCAAGCGTCGCCTCCAGCGGGGTACGATCGCCCACCTCGTCATCGATCGCGAACTCGACCACCAGGATGGCGTTCTTCGCCGCCAGACCGATGATCGTGATGAGACCGATGTTGAAATAGACGTCGGCGGAAAGCCCGCGGATCAAGGTGAAGGCCACCGCCCCGAGTACGCCGAACGGCACCACCAGCAGGACCGATAGCGGGATCGCCCAGCTATTGTAGAGCGCCGCGAGCAGCAGGAAGATGACGACCAGCGACAGGCCGAGCAGCATGCCGATCTGGCCGCCGGCCTGTTTCTCCTCAAACGCGGTGCCGGTCCATTCATGCGCGAAGCCGGGCTTCAGCACGCTGTCGACGATCTTCTCCATCTCGATCAGCGCGGCGCCCGAGCTCTGGCCCGGTGCGGCCTGGCCCGAGATGGTGACCGACGGATAGCCGTTGTAGCGCTGGAGCTGGGTCGCACCGGCCGTCCAGGAGACCTTGGTGAAGGCCGAGAAGGGCACCATGGTGCCGGCCTGGTTACGCACGCGAAGGTCGAGCACGTCCTCTGCGCTCATCCGGCTCGACGCGTCGGACTGGAGATAGACTCGCTGGACAGTACCTTGGTTCGAGAAGTCGTTGGCATAGGCAGAGCCGAAGCTGATCGCGAGGGTCGCGTTGACGTCGGCAATGCTCAGGCCGAGCGCACGGGCCTGGACCCGATCGATATCGACATAGAGCTGCGGCGACGGCGCCTGCCCTTCCGGCCTGACGCCCGCGAGCTTCGAGTTCTTCGCCGCCTGGGCGAGGATTTCGCCCATCGCCGCCTGAAGGCCTGCGGGATCGTCACCGACCCGGTCCTCGATCTTCATCGTGAAGCCGGTGGCGTTGCCCAGCGCCTGGATCGCCGGTGGGTTGAGCGGCAAGATCGTCGCGCCGGGGATGCCCGCCGTCGCGCCAAACGTGCCGCCGATCACCGACTGGACCGAATTCGCCGCACCCTTGCGATCCTCATAGGGCTTGAGCATCACGAAGGAGAGCGCGGCCGACTGGCCCTGACCGAAGAAGTTGAAGCCGACGACCGAGAATATCTGCTCGAACTGCGGCTGTTTGTAGAGATAGGCTTCGGTCGCCTTGACCGCGGCGGTGGTGCGCTCGGCCGTGGCGCCGACCGGCGCATCATAGTTGACCAGGAAATAGCCCTGGTCTTCGTCGGGCAGGAAGCCGCCGGGCAGGCGAGCGAACAGCAGCAGCGTGACGGCGAAGATCGCCGCGAACACCGCGAGCCAGCGCAACGGGCGCGACAGCATCTTGCCAACGCCACCGACATATTTGTCGGTCGCGCGGCCGAACCGGTCGTTGAACCAGTTGAAGAAGCGCTGCGGATAACCGCGCCATCCCTCGGCCGGCACACGCTCTTCGCCGGGAGCATGTTTGTGCGGCTTGAGCAGGGTCGCGCAGAGCGCCGGCGTCAGGGTCAGCGCAAGCACCGCCGAGAAGAAGATCGACACCGCGAGCGTGACCGAGAACTGGCGATAGATGCCGCCGGTCGAGCCGGGGAAGAACGCCATCGGGATGAACACCGCGATCAGCACCAGCGTGATGCCGATGATCGCCCCGCGGATCTGCCCCATCGCCTTGATCGTGGCGCGTGCGGGCGACAGCCCCTCCTCCGCCATGATGCGTTCGACATTCTCCACGACGACGATCGCGTCGTCGACGAGGATGCCGATCGCCACCACCATGGCGAACAGGGACAGCGTGTTGATCGAGAAGCTGAAGGCGTAGAGCCCGAGGCAGCCGCCCGCCAGCGCGATCGGCACGACGATCGCCGGGATGACGGTCGCGCGCCAGCTCTGCAGGAAGATGAACATCACGAGGAAGACGAGCAGCATCGCCTCCGCCAGCGTGCGGATGACGTTCTCGATCGAGCTCGAGATGAACGGTGTCGTGTCGTAGGACAGCGACCATTTGATGTCGGGCGGGAAGTTGCGTTCGAGCTCGTTCATGCGCGCCGTCACGGCGTCACGCGTGGCGAGCGCGTTGGCACCTGTCGCGAGCTGAACCGCGATGCCCGCGACTTCCTTGCCGTTGAGCGTCGATTTGAACTGGTAATTATCGGCGCCGATCTCGACCCGCGCAACATCGCCGAGCCGGACGGTCGAGCCGTCGGGATTGGCGCGGATGATGATGTTGCGGAACTGCTCGGGCGTCTGGAAACGGTTCTGGGTGACGATCTTGGCGTTGAACTGGGCGCCCGGCCCGATCGGCTGGTCGCCGATGCCGCCGCCCGCCGTCTGGCTGTTCTGTTCCTGCACCGCGGCGAGCGCGTCGGAGGGCGACAGGTTGAAACCGGCGAGCTTTTCCGGATCAAGCCAGATGCGCATCGCCTTTTCGGACGAGAAGAGCTGGGCATTGCCGACGCCGGGAACGCGGCGAAGCTCGTTCAGCACCTTCGTCGAGGCGAAGTCACCAAGCTCCAGCTCCGACGTCTTGCCGGTCTTCGACTGGATGCCGATGACCTCGAGGAAGCCGGCGGAATTGTCGGTGATCTGGATACCGAGACGGCGCACGTCCTCCGGCAGGCGCGGCTCGGCGCGATTCAGGCGATCCTGCACCTGGGTGCGGGCGACATCGAGATTGGTGCCCGACTGGAAGGTGACGATGATCTCACCGGTGCCGTTCGCGCGGCTGGTGGAGGACATGTAGAGATATTTCTCGACCGAATTGAGCTCGCGCTCGATCACGGCCGTGACGTTCTTGTCCATCGTGTCGGCGTCGGCGCCGTTATAGGTATAGGTTAGCGTCAGCGAAGGCGGCGCGACCGAGGGGTATTGTTCGATCGGCAGGTTCATCAGCGCCATGGTGCCGAACAGCGCGATGAACGCAGCGATGACCCAGGCAAAGACCGGGCGATGGACGAAAAAGCTGTCCATGACGATCAGTTCCCCTGTTTGGGCTGTTGTGCCGCTGCGGCCGGAGCGGGATCGCCCTTGACCTGGACCTTCTGGCCCGGCTGCACCTTCTGCCAGCCATCGGCGATGATGCGCTCGCCGGCCTTGAGGCCCGATTTGACCAGCCAGTTGCTGCCGACCTGACCGCCGAGCTGGACCTGCCGCGCCGTGGCGGTGCCGTCCTTGCCGACGACCGATACGCTGGCGCTGCGTTCCCCGATCTGGACCGCGCTGGCGGGGATGAGGATGCCGTTGGGGCTGGTGCCCATGGCGATACGCCCCCGGATGAACTGCCCGGGCAGCAACAGCCGCTCGCCATTCGGGAAGACGGCGCGGATCACCTGGCTGCCGGTCTGCGGATCGACGACCTGGTCGGCGAAGTCGAGCCGCCCGACCGGGCCGTACTCACGCCCGTTGGCGAGGATCAAGCGGACCTCGATCTGCGACAGCGCCTTGACCGGCGGTCCGCCGACGCCGGCCGCCTGGCGCATGTCGAGGATCGCCGAGTTGGACTGGGTGAAGACGGCGTAGATCGGCGATGGCTGCTCGATCGTGGCGAGCAACGTCGCCTGGCTCGCGCTGACCAGCGCGCCTTCGGTCACCTGGGCGCGGCCGACACGGCCCGAGATCGGCGCGCGGACGATGGTATAGCCGAGCAGCAGCTGAGCGCGGGCGAGCGCTGCGCGGGCATCGGCGACATTGGCGGTTTCCTGCCGAAGCGTCGCCTGGGCCTGATCGTTTTCCTGCGCGCTGACGGCGCGTTCGCTGACCAGCGGCGCGTAACGGCGGACCACCGATGCCGCGTTGACGCGGGCCGCCTCCGAACGGGCGAGCGCGGCGCGCGCCTGTTCCACCTGCTGTTTGAGGTCGCGCTGATCGATGCGGAAGAGCGGCTGGCCGGCGGTGACGTCGGTACCCTCCTGATAGAGGCGCCGTTCGATGATCCCGTCGGCGCGGGCGCGGACCTCGGCGGTGCGGATCGATTCGATCCGGCCAGGCAGCTCGACGATGTTGGGCACTTCCTGCGCCCGCACCGTCATCGCGACGACCAGCGGCGGCGGCATGGCGCCCATGCCGCCCTCCCCGCCGCCGCCGGGCTGTTGGTTGCCCGCGCCACAGGCAGCGAGCGCGAAGAGAAGAGAGCCGACGGAGAGGCGGCGGGCGATGGTGTAGGTCACGGGGAAACTCCGGGTTCAGCGGCCGGTGGAAAGAAGCGGGGCGCGGGGATCAGCGATCGGTGCGGGTTAGTTCCAGCAGCATCGCATGGACCTCGGCCGGCAAAGCCGGGGGACGATCGGGATGCTGCAACGAGTTGAGCCATGCCCCGTCTGCTGCGAGGCGGACGAGCGCACAGGCCGGGTTGTCGTCGGTCGCTGCATGCAGCGCGACTCGGCCTTCCACCCAGCCCGCCCAGCCATCCTGAAGATCGGGGTCGGCCAACATCGCCAGGCACAGGGTGCGCAACGACGTGTTGCCGCCCAGCTTGTGGTCGGCGAACATGCCATCGAGATAGGCGCGGGTGAAGCGGCCATGCGGTTCGGGATCGTTCGCCATCTGGGCGTCGATCGTCTCGTCGGCGAATTCGATCATCGCCTCCTGCACGCCTCTCACGAGATCCTGCTTGGACGGGAAATGATGAAACAGCCCGCCCTTGGTGACGCCGGCGGCCTTGGCCACGGCATCGACGGTCAGGCGCGACAGGCCCTGCTCGGCGATCAGCTGCGCGGCTGCCTGAATCAGCGCGGCCCTGACCTTTGCAGGTTCCTTGCGGCGTTCATAACCAGAGGGTGGGAGCACGCAAAAAACCGATCGGGCCGTTGAAACCGACCGTCCGGTATCTTTGCCGAATGACGAAGTCAAATGGTCTTTCGCAATTGCAGCATTTAACGTTGCCGGACGCCACCAAGCCCCTTCTGAAACCGCGAAACGGCGGATGCTGGGACCGGTCCGGCAGGACTGCCTGAGTCAGAGGCTTCGGTCGATCAGCCGGGTGTAGAGATGCCAGCTGGCATAGCCGAGCACCGGCAGGGCGACCGCAAGGCCCATGAACAGCGGGATGGAGGCCAGCGCGAGCAGGACGGCTACGATCAGGCCCCAGACCGCGATCTCGACCGGATTGCGCCACGCCGCGCGAAGCGATGTCTGGACGGCGAGCACGAAATCGACCGGCCGATCAACAAGCAGCGGGAAGGACACGATCGTCGTCACCAGCGTGATCGCGGCAAAGGCGAATCCGGCCAGGTTGCCGAACAGGATCAGCTGCCATCCCTCGCTCGTGGTGAAGAGTCGGGTCACGAACGCCATCGTTCCGGCGGGGTCGAGCGTGCCGAGCGTCGCCTGGTAGATCGACCAGGCGACACCGATCCAGGCGAGGAAGAGCAGGCCAAGAAAGATGCCGAGCGCGGCGATCTGGGTCGCGGCGGGCCTGCGGAACGGATCGAGGAAATGCACCCAATGCGCATCGCGTCCCTCTTCGCGGCGACGGGCCAGTTCGTAGAAACCGATCGCAACGAGCGGGCCGAGGAGCGACAGACCCGCGACCAGCGGCAACAGGAGCGGAAGCATCCTGCCGCCGAGCGTGACCCCGGCGACGACCAGCATCAGCACGGGATAGAGGACAGCCGCGAGCACGATGTCGCCGCGTTTTTCCAGGAAATCGGACCAGCCTTCGCGCAGTGCCCAGTACAAGTCGGCGCGGGTGATGTCGCGGACGACGGGATCGTGACTCGATGATGCGGCAGGTGTTGCTGGCGTAGCGGGGACGATGGCGACCATGACGAGCCTCTCCTGGCGAGGCAGTGCGGGCCGCCGCCCGTCTCGCGTTCGTACTACTCCATGGCCCTCACGATGGCCATGCGGCCCTGAGGCAACGGACAATACGCCTGTCCGGGAAGGAATACAAAGGGCGGCGTCAGCCGCGGGTCGCCAGCGAACCATTGTTGGCCTGGCAGTCTCCAGCTTCGGCCTCGAAAGTCAGAACCGCCTTCAGGACAGCTTCGGACCGGCGCTGGCCATAGCCATGGCCATAGGCCGACGAGGTGATCGCCACGACGAGGTCGCAAGCCGGCACCACATATATCTTGTTGCCGCCATTCCCGGACGCGAACCACACGGGAATTGTCGTGCCGGCGAGCCGATGCTCCTTTCGATACCAGAAATATCCATAGTCATCGGCATAAGGATCGTCGGACGCGATATTCACGCGAGGCGTGAGCATCGCATCGATCCAGCCGGAACTGACGACCTGCCGACCGCGTGCTCGCCCGCCGCTGCGAACCATTTCCCCGATCTGGGCAAGGTCGCGCGTGCTCAACCAAAGATTGCCTTGTCCCTTGGTCATGCCGGCCGCGTCACCATCCCAACGCCAGCGGGTTATGCCCAGCGGTCCGAAAAGGTGTCTGCCCGCGAAGTCGCTCATTCTCTCCCGGGTCGCGTTCGCCACCACGACGCCTGCCGTATAGGCGGTAACCGAGTTATAGCGGTACCGGTCGCCGGGCGGGCCTGACCGGGGAACCGCGCGGACAAAGGCCAATGGATCGGCCGCGGCGTCCATCCTGTTCTCGTTGCCGGGAGACGCGGGATCTTCGTCAAACGCGGCAAGGCCCGATCGCATCGTCAGGACATCGCGCAGGGGCACCGACCCTATCGCGCTATCTGCCGCGCCGGCCCAATATCTGGCTACCGGATCATCGACCGACCGGATGGCGCCACGATCCTTCGCGATGCCGACCAGCAGCGCCGTCACACTTTTGCCGGCGGATCTTATGTCGTGAAGCTCCCGGGCGGACGCTGCGTTATAATAGCGTTCAGCAACCCGGCGACCGTCCCGCACCACCACGACACCGCGCAAGTCGGGGTGCTCGTCATGATCCCAGCGAGCCAGAACGGCATCGAGGCCGGGGCGCGCTCCCGCGTTCACGGGCAGGGAAGCCGTGGCGCCGAGCGCCAACACTCCAAGGCCGATGATCCACGTCGCCGTCGTGGCGCTCCTGCCGATCAAAGAAACAAGCCGGTGATCCACCAGGTCAGCGCCGCCACCAGAGCCGCGGCCGGCAGGGTCACGAACCAGGCGATGACGATGTTGCTGGCGACGTTCCAGCGCACCGCCGAGAATCGCCGCGCCGCGCCCACGCCGACGATCGCGCCGGTGATGGTATGGGTCGAGGAGACCGGCACGCCGCCGAAGGTCGCCATGAACAGGGTGATCGCCCCGCCGGTCTCGGCGCAGAAACCCTGGGCCGGGGTCAGCCGGGTGATCTTCGAGCCCATGGTGTGGACGATCTTCCACCCGCCCGACATCGTCCCGATGGCCATCGCCGCCTGGCAGGCGAGCACCACCCAGAAGGGCACATGGAAATCACCATGATAGATGCCCTGCGAAAAGAGCAGCACGGTGATGATGCCCATCGTCTTCTGCGCATCATTGCCGCCATGCCCGAGCGAATAGGCGGCGGCGGAGAGGAGCTGCAATTTGCGGAAGCGCTTGTCGACACCCATCGGGGTGAGCTTCAGGCTGGTCCAGGCGACGACCAACACCAGCACCAACGCAAGCGCGAGACCTACCGCGGGCGAGGCGAAGATGCCGACCACCGTCTTGAGCACGCCGGCCCAGACCACGACGCTCAAACCCGCCTTGGCGATGCCGGCGCCGAGCAGGCCGCCGATCAGTGCGTGGCTGCTGCTTGACGGGATGCCCAGCACCCAGGTGATGATGTTCCACACGATCGCGCCGATCAGCGCGGCGAAGATGACCTGCGGATCGACGATCTGGGTGGAAATGATGCCGGTGCCGACGGTCTGCGCGACATGCTGGCCGAACACGGCAAAGGCGATGAAGTTGAAGAAGGCGGCCCAGAGCACCGCGTGATGCGGTTTGAGCACACGGGTCGATACGACGGTGGCGATCGAATTGGCGGCGTCGTGAAGGCCGTTCAGGAAATCGAACAGCAAGGCGACGCCGATCAGGCCGATCAGCAAGGGGAGGGAAAGTATCACCGGGGGCGTCAGGCGTGGTCGATCACGAGACCCTGGATCTCGTTTGCGACATCCTCGAATCTATCGACGATCTTTTCCAGATGGCTGTAGATTTCGCGCCCGACGATGAAATCCATCGGCGCACTGGCACCGTGCGCTTTATACAGGGCCTTCAGCCCCGCATCGTGGATGTCGTCGGCATCGCCTTCGATCCTGATCAGGCGGGACGTAAGATCATGAAGGCGCGCCGAATTGGTGTTGAGCGAGCGCAGCAGCGGGATCGCCTCGGCGGTGATGCGCGCCGCCTCCACCACGATGCCGGCCATGTCGCGCATCTGCGGCTCGAAGCTGGTGACCTCGTACAGCTCGATCGACTTGGCGGTGCCGTTCATCTGGTCGATCGCGTCGTCCATCACGCCGATCAGGTCGGTGATCGCGCTGCGATCGAATGGGGTGACGAACACGCGGCGGACATCCTGCAGCACGTCGCGCGTGATGTCGTCGGCGGCATGTTCGTGATCGACGATCGCGGCGATGTTCTCCGCGATGGAGCCCTGATTGTGCAGCAGCCTGGCAAGCGCATCGGCGCCGGCGACCAAGGTTGCGGCATGCGCTTCGAACTGGTCGAAAAACCGGCCCTGCTTGGGCATCAGTGCCTGGAACCAAGCGACCATGGGTATCCTCTTTCTAGCCTGGGTCCGGAACGCGGGAATAACGCGCTGCGCCAGACTAGCCGGAATCACCGGCTCCCGGAAAGCGGCAATGATGTCTTTCAGCCCGGATTCGTCGACGGCCACCGCCGCGCGGGGCAGATCGAACCAGCGGGTATCGCGCTGATGCCGTTCGGGCCAGTCGGCGAGCTGTTCGACAAAGGCGACCGGATAGACGGTCACCACCAGATCACGGTTGCGCCTGGCACGATAGCGCTTGGTGTAGGAGAAGGTCCCGATCGGCGACGGGCAGGCGATACCGCGGATGCCGGCTTCTTCATACGCCTCCTCGGCGGCGGCCTCGTGCGACGCGAGCCCCTTGATCGGATTGCCCTTGGGAATCACCCAGCGCCCCGAATCGCGCGAGGTGATCAGCATCACCTCTGCGCTGCCATCGGGCGCGATACGGTATGGAAGGGCTGCTACCTGGTCGATCTTGCGTGGCTCCACATGTCACTTTTGTGACAACGGTCTCAGAATCACGCCGGTGCCAACAAGTCCAGTAAGATCAACATCCAAAACGCGCGGCAAGTTCAGTGATCGAACCTGCCAGATAGTCCCATTCCTGCCGGAAATGCCGGTCCGGCGCCGGGCGGCCGCCATATTCGAACGGGCGGTCGACATAGGCCGTGGCAAGTCCGCAGGCGCGGGCGGCGGCGAGATCGCTATGGTGCGCGGCAACGAGGCAAAGGCCGGCCGGGTCGATGCCGAGTGTCTCCGCCGTGCCGAGATAGGCCTTCGGCTCCGGCTTGTAGGCGCCGGTCACCTCGGCCCCGAGGATCGCATCCCAGGGCAGACCGCCACGCCGGGCCATTTCCAGCATCAGCGCGATATTGCCATTGGAAAGCGTGACGATCGGATAAAGCGCCTTGAGGCGGGTCAGCCCTTCGACCGCATCGGGCCAGGGGTCGAGGCGGCGCCAGGCGAAGGCGAAATGCGCGATGTCTGCCTCGGTCAGGCCGGTGACCTGATAGCGATCGAACAGCGTGTCGAGCGTCTCGCGGTTGAGCACATCGAGCCGGACGAAGGGCCGTCGCCCGGCGCGGCATTCCTCCATCGCGGGCTGGTAGAGGCCGCGCCATTGGTCGGCGAAAGCAAATGGATCGATATCGCTACGGCCTATCGCGCCGAAGAACGCGGCCGCCTCCCGCGCGATGCTCGTGCGCCAGTCGACGACCGTGCCGAACACATCGAACGCAAGCGCCTCGATCGGGCGGCTCATGCCTCCAATTCCAGTCGGCGCAGGCGGCTAGAAGGCGATGAGGTCATAGGCGAGCTCTTTCACCCAGGGAGCGGCGATCTGATCACGGCGCCATTCGTGATGCGGATTCTGCTCCGACAATCCCGGAAACCCGCCCCATTCCAGTATCGCGATCCGCAGATAGGCGACAAAGGTCGTATTGTGCCATTCGTCCTGAAGAAGCGCGTCGAACCCGCCATCGGGAAGATGGATCGCATAAGGCGCCCCACCGCTGACATTGTCCTTGTGCAGTACGTCGGGCGCTATCCAACAAAGGAAGCCGCCTTCCGCACCGGATTCGTCTGCCGGCTCGACAAGTCCAGGCGATGGCCCGTCTACCGACAAGGGGTCCGAATAGGCCGGCAGTCCGTTGTCCGGCGCCCGGCCGACCAGATTCACCTCTCCCACGATTTGCCAGAATGCCCGAAGCGACAATGGCAACGGGCCGAATTCCTCATGCACGGCCAGAGCCTCGGGCATCATGCCGGCATGGGGCTTCGTGCGCGGTGTGCGGAAACCCGGCACGGCCTCACCGTCCGGATAGACTCCGAAGGAATAGCCGCGAGCCGTCAGACGATCGATGAGGCGATCGATGTTGATCGCCACGCGCTCCATGGTGACCGTCGCGACCGCCTCGGCATCGGCGACGACATTCGGTTCACATGTCCCGGGATCGAGGGCACCAAGCTCAGCCCAGACGGCCTCGTGATCGCCGACCAGATATCGTTGGAGATAGCTCATCTCGACTCCAGACTGGCGATGTCCGCCCCTCAGTTCTCCAGGGCGACGATCTCGCGCAACGCCTCGGCGAGCACGCGGGTTTCCTCCTCGGTGCCGATCGTCATGCGCAGTCCCTGGGCAAGGCCCTGCCCCGGCAGCCAGCGCACGATGATGCCGCGTTCCATCAGTTGGCGGTACGCGACCTCGGCGGTCAGCGCGCCTTCGAACAGGACGAGCAGGAAGTTCGCGTGACTCGGCACGACGCGCAGGCCCGCATTGCCGAGCTTGGCGATCTCGTCCGCGAGCCAGGCGCGCCACCGGATATTGTGGGTGCGGCTATGCTCGATGAAGTCGGTCGCGGTCAGCGCAGCGATCGCGGCCTTCTGGCCCGCCGTGGTGATGCAGAAGGGCGCGCGGATGCGGTGCATCGCGGCGACCGCCTCGGCCGAGCCGTAACCCCATCCGATCCGCTCCGCGGCGAGGCCATGGATCTTGGAGAAGGTGCGCGTGACGATCACGTTCGGCGCGTGGCGCGCGAGATCGAGCCCGCCGTCATCCTCTTCAGGCGTGAGATATTCGGAATAGGCCTGGTCGATCACCAGCATCACGTCCGACGGCAGATTGGCGTGGAGGCGCAGGATTTCGCCACGCGGCGCATAGGTGCCGGTCGGGTTGTTCGGGTTGGCGATGAACACGACCCGCGTGTTGGGCGTGACGCAGGCGAGAATCGCATCGACGTCGGTCGCATAGTCCTTGTCCGGCGCAACCACCGGGGTGGCACCGACGCGGCGCGTCGCGATCTCGTACACCGCGAAACCATAATGGACGAAGATCACCTCGTCGCCCGGGCCGGCATAGGCGCCCGCCGCCAGATGGAGCACTTCGTCCGAGCCGGTGCCGTAGATGATCCGGGCGGGATCGAGATCGTGATAGGCCCCGATCGCCTCGCGCAGTTCCGCCGCGCTCGCGTCCGGATAGCGGTAGAGATCGCCGACATGCGCGGAAAAGGCGTCGCGTGCCTGCTCGCTGGTGCCGAGCGGATTCTCGTTCGACGAGAGCTTGGCAATCGGCGCGCCGGCATCGGTGGTGGAACGCCCCGGCACATAGGGGGCGATCGCCATGATCCAGTCTTTGGGTTTCGGTGCGGTCATGCCGGGTGCCCTAAGGTCGATCCGGGCTCTTCGCAATGCCAGCCATAGGGGCCCGGGCATCGGGCACGCGTCCGTCGGCGGGCGATAGGGGGAATTACGAAATTTGAAAAACCACCGGGTCGACCCAATCTATAGTCTCTCCTGCCTGTGGGCTCACATCTGCTGGCAGCGGGTTAGGCCGGGGGGTGATCCTCCCGGCCTAGTCATCTCTTCCCGATAATTGGCAGTTTCATCCCTCCCCGCTCGCGAGGAGGAATGTTTAGCCGCGCGGCTTGGGCGGACGGTTCGGGCGCGGGCCGCGGGGCTTGGTCGGGTCGTTACCGCCGGGCTTGGGCGCGGGGGCCGGCGGGCGGCGGTGTCGCTGGGCATCGCGCGAAACCGGGCGCGGCGGTGGTGGCGCGGTGCGCGGGGCGGTCGAACCGGCCGGCGCGACATTATAGCCTTCCTTGAGCAGCCGGGTGAATGCGGCGCGCACGTTCGTCGCGATCGCCGCCTGGAGCTCCGGGGGCAGATCGGCGAGCGTGGTGTTCGCATGCACCGAGTTCAGATCGCGCAGCAGCGTGTTGGGTACACCCTTCGACGCTGCCTTCAGCGCAGCGATCGAATCGATGATGGCGGAAAAGACGATGTCCTGCATCACGTCGGTGGCTGATTTGCTCATCGGCGCGCCCTAGAGCGATTTGCCGCGCGCTGGAACTGCAAAATTGCCGATTTCCGCACCGTTACCCCGGACCGGTTCCGGGGCAACGACAAGCCGTCAGGTCCGGGGCCGCTTGCGCAAGGTCGGGCGCGGCTGATGGCGCACCGGCGCCGGACCGTTGTGGCGGCGCGGCTCGCGGGTGGCCTGTTGCGGGCCGCCTTCCATCACCTCGAACTGGACGCCGCCCTCGGCTTCTTCGCCGACGGTACGCTTGACCGAGGCCATGAACTTGCCGGCGATGGCGCGGGGAATCTGGAACGCCGTCTCGTTCGGACCGATGCGGATCGCGCCTACCTCGTTCTTGGTGATGTGCCCGCGACGGCAGATCAGCGGCAGAATCCAGCGCGGATCGGCGTTCTGACGACGGCCGATGTCCATGCGGAACCAGACGATATCGTCGAAGCCCTCACGATGATGCTCCCTGCCCTCCGGCTGAGCAGACCCCTGGGTCAGCATCTCTTCCGGCGCGGGCAGGCGCGCGCGATAGGTCTTCACCAAAGCCGCCGCGATATCCTCTGGCGACTTCTGCTCCATCAGCGTCGCCGCGAGCGCGCGGTCGTCGTCGTCGACTTCGATCGTCTCGAGCAGCATTTCCATCAGGCGGGTACGATCGGCCTTGCGGATATCGTCGGCGGTGGGCGCATTGACCCACTCCACCGCGATGCGCGCGCCGCGCAGCATCATCTCGACCCGGCGCTTGCGCTGGAACGGGACGATCAGGACCGCCGTGCCCTTCTTGCCCGCGCGACCGGTGCGGCCCGAACGGTGCTGAAGCGTCTCGGCATCGCGCGGCAGCTCGACATGGACGACCAGGCTTAGCGACGGCAGATCGATGCCGCGTGCGGCGACATCGGTCGCGACGCAGACCCGGGCGCGCTTGTCGCGCAGTGCCTGCATCGCGGCGTTGCGTTCGTTCTGGGTATGCTCGCCCGACAGCGCGACCGCGGCGAAGCCGCGCTCGACCAGGCTGGCATGGAGATGGCGGACATTATCGCGCGTCGCGCAGAACAGCATCGCCGATTCGGCTTCGTGCAGACGCAGCAGGTTCACCACCGCATTCTCGATATCGGCCGGGGCGACGGTGACCGCCTGATAGCTGATGTCGCCATGGCCGCGATCCTCACCGACGGTGGAGATGCGCAGCGCATCGCGCTGATAGCGCTTGGCGAGGGCAACGATCGGCTTGGGCATGGTCGCCGAGAACAGCAAGGTGCGGCGCTGATCCGGCGTCGCGTCGAGGATCTGCTCCAGATCCTCGCGGAACCCCATGTCGAGCATCTCGTCGGCTTCGTCGAGGATGACGGCCTTGAGCGCGCCGAGATCGAGCGCGCCGCGTTCGATATGGTCGCGCAGGCGGCCGGGCGTGCCGACGACGATATGCGCACCGCGCGACAGGGCACGGCGTTCGCTCGACGCATCCATGCCGCCGACGCAGGTGGCGATCTTCGCGCCGGCCTTTTCGTAGAGCCAGGCAAGTTCACGGCTGACCTGCAGCGCGAGTTCGCGAGTCGGCGCGATGGCGAGGGCGAGCGGCGCGCGCGCCGGGGGCAGCGTGCCTTCCTCGCCGAGAAGCTGGGGAGCGATGGCGAGGCCGAAGGCGACCGTCTTGCCGGAGCCGGTCTGCGCCGAGACGATCATGTCACGGCCCTCGGCTTCGGGTTGGATCACCGCGGCTTGCACGGGGGTGGGCGCGGCGTAACCACGGGCGGAGAGCGCTTCGGCGAGAAGCGTGGGCAGCGTTGAGAAGGGCATGATATTCCGGATATGGGGGCACGCGTCGTCGCGGCAAAGCGGGGCCGTAGCAGATAATCCGGATTAAAGCACGCCCATGACGAAATGGGTCAGATACGCTGCCGCTTCCGGGCCGAGAGAAGCCCGGCACCGTGCGCCCGGTCGCCGGTCCGGTCGTCATCCGGCCGGCCTTCGACCAGCGAAACCGCCACGATCTGCGCCAGCGCGACGGGCAGCAGCACATAGCTGCCAAGCACCAGCGCAACGAACAACCCGACCGCCGTGACGGAAAGCATCAACAGGGTCAGCGCCGTCAGCAGCAGCCGCGCGCCGGTGATGCCGAACAGGGCGAGGCACGCCCCCGCCCCGACCGCGAAGGCGATCGCCACCATATTGGGCGCGGCAAAAGCGAGGAAGATCAGCGAGGCAGCGAACAGGCCGAGGCCCGCTTGAGTCCGACCGGACCAGGTGAAGGAATTCTGCGACGACATGATGCCCCCCGTTGTTCCTGGAGAAACGATGCGACTCCATAACGGTTCCCGGAGAGGGCGCAGGAAACCGTTCGGGAACTTCCGGACGGGTCGGGCGATTGCACGCGGTCAGGCCATACGGCGGCCACCCTCACCTCTTCCCCACAGGAGCAGCGCATGAAGCAACTGGTCGCCTTCGACCTCGATGGCACGCTCGCCGAAAGCAAGCAGCCCCTGCAGGAGCCGATGGGCGAGGCCCTGGCCGACCTGCTCGGCGTGGCGCATGTCGCGGTCATCTCGGGCGGGGACTGGCCGCAGTTCGAGAAGCAGGTGGCAAGCCGGCTGCCTGCCCGTGCCGACCTGACGCGTCTGTGGCTGATGCCGACGACCGGTACCAAGCTCTATCGCTACGACGCTAAATGGTACGCCGTTTATGCCGAGCTGTTCGACGACTCCCAGAAAAAGGCGATCTTCGAGGCGTTCGACGCTTCGCTGAAGGCGACCGGCTTCGTCCCCGAAAAGACCTGGGGCGAACGGATCGAGGATCGCGGCAGCCAGATCACCTTTTCGGCGCTGGGCCAGCAGGCACCGCTCGACGCCAAGGAACATTGGGACCCGGATTTCGCCAAGCGCAAGGTGATCCAGGCCGATTTGCGCAAGCGCCTGCCCGGACTGTCGATCAACATGGGCGGCGCGACCTCGATCGATATCACCCGCGAGGGCGTGGACAAGGCGTACGGCCTGAAGAAACTGCGCGACGCGAGCGGGATCGAGCTGGATTCGATGATGTTCATCGGCGACGCGATCTTCCCGGGCGGCAACGATTATCCCGCCAAGGAGCTAGGGCTGGATACGGTGAAGGTGCGCGATCCGCAGGAAACGCTCTCCGTCATCGCGGCGATCGTTGCCTGCCAGAAATGACACTTGCCATGCCAACAACCACCACTCGTTAACCCGCGCAGTATAGGATTTCCTCCAAAGCGGAGGAATTCCGCGGTCAGACTGCAGGATCGGGGACTATGACGGATGATGATGTCGGCGCGCTGGAGCGGGAGCTCCGCACCAGCCGGCAGATGTTCAAGGCGGCATTCCACGCGGCGGCGACGGGCAAGGCGATCGTCGACGTGACGGGCATCTGCGTCGACGTTAATGCGCCCTTCGCCGCGTTGCTTAGCTATGCACCGGGCGAACTGGCGGGCATGCATTTCGCCGACTTCACCCATCCGCACGACATCCGCGCCGATCTGCACCTGTTCGAGGAGGTGATGCGCGACGAGCGCGACAGCTATCAGATGGAGAAGCGTTATCTCCACAAGGACGGCAGCGTCGTGCACGTGTTGATGACCGCCACGGTGGTGCGCGACGAGCATCGTGCGCCGATCGACTTCATCTCCGAGGTGGTCGACCTGACCGAACGAATGCAGGCGCGTCAGGCATTGCAGGACGCCAACGCCAGGCTGCGGGAACTGGCCGTCACCGATCACCTGACCGGCCTGCACAACCGGCGCGGCTTCGAGGAGGCGCTGGCGGGGCCGATCGGGCGCGGGACATGCCTGTTGCTGGTCGATCTCGACCGTTTCAAGCATGTCAACGACCGGCTCGGCCACAAGGCAGGCGACATGGTGCTGGCAGAGGTCGGGCGGCGCCTTCCGCGCCAGATCCGCGATGGCGATTTCGTCGCCCGGGTCGGCGGCGACGAGTTCGGCATCATCATGCACCGTGCCGACCGCGCCCTGGCCGAAAAGACCGCGGCGCGGATCGTGAAGCAGCTGGGCACCGTGTATGAGGTCGATGGCAGCTTCGCGCATATCGGAGCGAGTGTCGGCGTGTCGTGCACCGAGGACGGCGCCGTGTCGCTGCGCGAGTTGGTGTGCCGGGCCGACGAGGCACTGTACGCGGCGAAGCGCGGCGGGCGGAGCCGGTGGGAGCTGGCTGCCTGATCCCCTTTTGCCCCGCTCCTACGGGTGAGTGGCTCTACCGGAGCCTGAATCCTCTGATCTGAACCGTCAGCCCGGACTGTTTCGGGGTCTACCGTGCCGCGTACCAACAGGCTTCTGCTTCTGCGGCCCGGTGGATGCCGGAACAAGTCCGGCATGACGGAATCGCGGGCTTCCTTCCGTAAGGTCAAACTCTAGACCACCTGACCGGCCGCCCAGCCGCTGGCCCAGGCCCATTGGAAATTATAGCCGCCGAGCCAGCCGGTGACGTCGACCGCCTCGCCGATCGCGTAGAGGCCGGGGACTTTCCGCGCCTCCATCGTCTGCGAGGACAGGCCGTCGGTGGCGATGCCGCCGGCGACGACCTCGGCCTTGGCCAGGCCTTCGGTACCGTTGGGGGTGAAGCGCCAGTCGGTGAGGTGCCGGGCGACTTCGTCGAGGCGCTTGTCGGTCTGGGTGCCGAGTTCGCCTTCCACCCCAAGCCGGTCGGCGAGCGTTTCGGCAAGGCGCGCCGGAAGATGCGCAGCGAGCAGCTTACGGAACACCGTACGCGGGTTGGCGCGTTTTGCCTCGGCCAGCCAGGCCGGCTTGAGATCGGGCAGGAAATCGATGCCGATCGCCTCGCCGTGGCGCCAATAGGAGGATATCTGCAGGATCGCCGGGCCTGACAGGCCTTTATGGGTGAACAGGGCCGCCTCGCGGAAGGCCGTCTTGCCACAGCGGGCTACCACCTCCGCAGCAACACCGGAGAGCGAACGGAACAGAATTTCCTCGCCGCCCAGCGTGAAGGGAACCAGGGCGGGGCGCGGCTCGACCACTTTCAGGCCGAATCGACGCGCCAGATCATAAGCGAAGCCGGTCGCGCCCATTTTCGGAATCGAGGGGCCGCCGGTCGCGATCACCAGCGATGGGGCGGTGGCAATCCGGTCGCCAAACGTGACCCGGTACCGGCCATCGGCATGATCGACCTCACGGATCGGCTGGCCAAGGCCGATGGTGACGTTGCCCGCATCGCATTCGTCGAGCAGCATGGCGACGATCTGTTTCGCCGAGCCGTCGCAGAAGAGCTGGCCGAGGGTCTTTTCGTGCCACTTTATGCCGTGGCGATCGACCAGGTCGACAAAGTCCTGCGCCGAGTAACGGCCGAGCGCCGACTTGGCGAAATGCGGGTTGGCCGAGAGATAGCGGTCGGGCGCCGTGTTGATGTTGGTGAAGTTGCAGCGACCGCCGCCCGAGATGAGGATCTTCTTGCCGGGTTCGTCGGCGTGATCGAGCAGCAGCACCCGCTGTCCGCGCTGGCCGGCGGTGAGCGCACACATCATGCCGGCGGCGCCGGCGCCGAGGATGATGGTGTCGTAGGGTTGGGCTTTGGTCATCCGCTTCTTCGTTCATCATGCCGGACTTGTTCCGGCATCCATGGTTCCCCGCGCACGACGGCGGTTGCGTATGCGGAACCATGGCCCCCGGAACAAGTCCGGGGTGACGGGCGGGCAATGGCGCGGGTCTCAAAGACGATCACGCCACCGGCAGCTTCAGCCGGAAACATGCGCCGGCGGGGACTTCCTTCGCCACGATCGTCCCGCCGGTCGCCGCGAGCAGCGAGCGGGCGATGGCGAGGCCGAGGCCTGCCCCGCCAGTCTCGCGCCGGCCAGTGAAGAAGGGCTCGAAGATGCGCTCCAGATCGGCGGTCGCGATGCCGGGGCCGTCATCGGTCACCCAGAGCAGCACGTCCCCGTCCGCCAGCTCGATCCGCACGGTCACCTGGTCCGCACCGGCCTGGCGGCTGTTCTCGACCAGCGTCTCGAGCAGGGTCTCGACCACTTCGGGCGTGATCTTCGCCATCGGAGCCTCGGCCGCGACGACCTCGACCGTAAAGCGATCCGAGCGGAAGGAATCCGCCACGCGCCGCACCGAAGCGACGATGTCCGCGCGGGCGCCGGCATCGATGCTCGCCATGTCGGCGCGAGCGAGATCGAGCAACCGCTGGACGAGGCGCGACAGCCTTTCCGCGTCGGCGGAGGCATTTGCGATGAAGCGACGGCGCTCCTCCTCGCTCATCTCCTCGCCGTGCTCGTCGAGCAGTTCGAGCGCGCCGCGGATGCCGGCGATCGGGGTTTTGAATTCGTGGCTGACCGCCGCCGCGAAATCCTTCAGATACCGCGAGCGGCGTTCGATCCGGTCGGCCATCGCGCGGAAATTGTCGTAGAGCACGGCGATCTCGATCGCGGCGGTGACGGGTGTCTCGGGCACGGTTACCCGCCCGCGGGCGATATCCTCGCTTGCCCGGGCCAGCGCGTCGATCGGCCGGGCGATACCGCGCGAGAGCAGGGCGACCAGCACCAGCAGGGTCATGAAGATCAGGGCGATGCCAAGCGCGATCTTGCCGCGATCCTGGTAGAGGCCGACGAACAGTCCGCGCGGGGTGCGCGACACCATGACAACGCCGATCACCCTGCCCTGATCGATCACGGGCCGGGCATGGTGGACCCGGATCGCATAGGCGCGGCTGAACAAGGCAAGCCAGCTCCGAGCCTCATAGCGGCTGCGCTCGCGCAGCACCGTGCGCGGGCTGCCGGCCAGCGCGGTGCGAACCTCGGGCAGATTATCGTAGTTCAGCATCACATCGTCGCGACCGAGCACGACGATGCCGTTCGCGTCGAGCAGGCGGGTCGCGGTCAGGGTCACCGCCGCCGCGTCGCTCGCCATCGGCATCAGGATACGGGCGACCGCCGCGGCATGGCGATCGGGCATGCCGCGCCGGGTCTCGGCCGGGCGCGGCGGCAGGACAGGCATGGTGCGCAGATCGATCGTCGGGATCTCGGGCGCGAGATAGCGCCGGGCGGTATCGGGCACGCCGTTCCGCCAGGCTGATTTATAGGCGGAGGCGAGCACGACGCTCTGCGAGATCAGCTCCGCTTCGGTCTGCTGGACGATGGTGTTCTCATAGACGCGCAGGAAAAGCGCAGCGACACCGGGCAACGCCGCGACGAACAGCAAGGTACCGAGAAGGATCGAGCGCAGCCTGAGCTTCGGCCAGTGCGCCTTGGCGACATTCTTGAGCGCAGCGATCAATCGCAGGTGCCGATCCGGTATCCTATGCCGGCTCGGGTCTCGATCATGTTCGTCGAGTCGAACTTGGCGCGCAAGTTGCGGACATGGCTGTCGATGGTTCGGTCGGTAATGGCGAAACCCGGACCGTGCAGCCGATCGATGATCGCGTCGCGGGTATAGACCTTGGTCGGATTGGCGGCGAGCAGCAGCAGCAGCTGGAACTCGGTGGCGGTGAGCGGCACGGGCGTCCCGTCCCATCTGGCTTCCCAGCCGTCGGTATCGAGGGTCAGCCGGTTACGGGTCACAGCCTCGGGCTCGGGCGGGGGCGCGCCGCGCTTGAGGATGGCACCGACGCGGGCGACCACCTCGCGCGGCGAGAAGGGTTTCACGACATAATCGTCGCCGCCGATCTCAATGCCGACGATACGGTCGATCTCGTCGTCGCGGGAGGAGAGGAACAGGATCGGCAGTTGCGCCCCCGCCCCACCGGCACCACGCAGCCTGCGGCACAGGTCGAGCCCGTTGAGGCGCGGCATGTTGATATCGAGCACCATCAGATCCGGCACCTCACGGCCGATTGCCTCGAACGCTTCCTCGCCATCAGCCGCCTCGCTCGGCCGCATGCCGGCCTTGCCGAGCGCGAAGACGAGCAGCTCGCGGATATGGGGATCGTCGTCGACGACGAGAATGCGGTGACTCATGGGTTTCATTGTGGTCCTGCGGGTGTGGCGGTCAACTGCGCTCTTTCCTTCCGTCATGCCGGAACATGTCCCGGGTGACCGTTGGGGTTTAGGCGAGGGCCATCGACTCCTCATCCGCTGCATGTGGAGAAATTGTGCAGACGCGCAGCCTTTCAAAATCCTGCAAGCCAGCTTAGAGCGTTCGACCATACCCGATCCTCGAAAGGTAACCTGATGCGTGAAGCCGCCATTGTCGCCACAGCCCGCACCCCAATCGGCAAGGCGTATCGCGGTGCGTTCAACATCACCGAGGCGCCGGTGCTGGCGGGGCATGTGATGAACGCGGCGGTGGAGCGCGCCGGGATCGATCCCGCGCGAATCGACGAGCTGTTCTGGGGCGTGGGCAATCAATGGGGCACGCAAGGCGGCAATGCCGGGCGCATGGCGATCTTCGCCGGCGGGCTGCCGGAAAGCGTGCCGGCGTTCTCGCTCGACCGGAAATGCGGGTCGGGGCTGACCGCGGTGGCGCTCGCGGCACGATCGATCATGTGCGACGAGATCGATGTGGCGCTGGCGGGGGGCATGGAATCGATCAGCCTGACCGTGACCAAGGACGCGCCGCGCTTCGTCAACAAATCGGTGATCGCACACGAGCCGGCCGCCTATATTCCGATGATCGAAACGGCCGAGATCGTCGCCGAGCGATATGGCATCAGCCGCGACGCGCAGGACGCATACGGCGCGCAGAGCCAGCAGCGCGCCGCAGCGGGTCTCGAAAAGGACGCCTTCCGGGAGGAGATCGCACCGATCACGGTCGAGAAGGCGTTGTTCGACAAGGAAGGCAACAGGACCGGGACCGAGACGGTAACGGTCAGCCAGGACGAGGGCATCAGGCCGGGCACCACGGTCGAGGCGTTGCGCGGGCTCAAGACGGTATGGCCGGGCGGCGAATTCACCGGGCCGGGATCGAACGTGACCGCCGGCAATGCGAGCCAGCTATCCGACGGCGCGTCGGCGCAGATCCTGATGGACCGGGCCACGGCCGAGGCCGAGGGCAAGGATATCCTGGGCATCTATCGCGGTTTCCAGGCTGCGGGTTGCGGGCCGGACGAAATGGGTATCGGGCCGGTCTTCGCCATCCCCAAGCTGCTGGCGCGGGCCGGGCTGTCGGTGGCGGATATCGGCTTGTGGGAACTGAATGAGGCGTTCGCCAGCCAGTGCCTCTATTGCCGCGATCACCTCGGCATCGATCCTGAGAAATATAACGTCAATGGCGGCGCGATCGCGGTGGGACATCCCTTCGGCATGACCGGATCGCGGCTGGTCGGCCATGCGCTGGTCGAGGGGCGCAAGCGCGGCGTCCGCTGGGTCGTGGTGTCGATGTGCACCGCCGGCGGCATGGGCGCGGCGGGACTGTTCGAGATCGTCTGAGCGAGATCCGTCCGAGTGGCGCCTGCCCGACGCCATGACACCAGGTTATGGATGGGCCGGTGCGGCCTCGGGATGATCGGCCGGTATCGGCGCCTGAGGATCGTCCGCCGGAGCGGGCGCGGGTGCCGAACCCGGCGCCGGCCTGGCCTGCGGAAAGACAGCCTCGACCGGCGTAATGGCTGGCCTGGGCGGTGTGCTGCCCTTGGTGTGCCCCATCGCATGTAGCGCGTCGATCTCGGCCTGGCGCCGGTTCAGATAATAAGCGCGCGCGGCCGCATAGGGATCGGGATAATCCTCGCGCAGCTTGTTGAGCTGGTCGTCGAACTCGGCGCGATAATCGACCGCGCTAAGGATGCCGGTCGGGATCGAATAATAGGCCTTGGTGAAGGGCGCTCCCACGGAGAGCGGCAACACGAGCCGATCGACCCCGCCGCCGATGAGATCGCGCAGAGTCGTCGGCCCGATCAGCGGCATGAATAGGAACGGGCCCGGCTTCACGCCATAATAGCCCATGGTGTTGGCGAAGCCGTTCGGGCGACGCGGCAGGTTGAACGGCTTGTTCTTCGCGACGTCGATCAGCCCGCCGACTCCCACGGTGGAATTGACCGAGAAGCGGCCGACCGTCTCGACCGCCTTGCCCGGCTTCAGCTGAAGCAGGAAGTTCAGGAACACCACCGGTTCCCGCAGATTGTTGAGCACGTTGCGCAGGCCGGTGCGGATCGGCTTGGGCACGGTACGCTTGTAGGTCATCGCCACCGGACCGACCAGGGCGCGGTCCACCGCCTGGGTGGCGGCGAAGGAATCGGCATTGATCTGCTGCAGGGGATCCCCGGCGACGGAGTGCGGGCGCGCCGTCACCACGATATCGCCGCGCTGGTCAGTCGGGCGCGGGGCCGGTGGGGTCGCTGCCGTGGGCGGCTTTGGCGTGGCCGGCACCGGTTGTTCCTGCGCCGGCGGAGCAGCCGGCACAGCCGGAGCGGGCAGCTCTTGAGCGACGGAAACGATAGCGAACGGGGCCTCGGAGGCGGCAGGCGCGACGCCCTCCGAGCCTATCGGCGTGCCGACCGACAAAAGGACAGCGACGATACCCGGAACGCTCATTTGCCGGACACGTCGGAAATGGCGGCCATGACGAAGGTGGCGTGAATGGCGGATACGCCGGCCCGAAAGCCTACCTCTGACGCAACCATCCGCACCCCCTTGCCGGCAGAACCCGAGACAGAACCAGTATCGATTCTGTCACATTACAGTCTGGCTCTATCCGGCAAATTTTCATGAAGGTAAACTCGGCGCCTTCAAATTGCCCTACTTAAAACACGCAGTAGCCATCCGATATTTTCTGCCCTCTCCTAAAGGTCGACTTCATCGACCCTGTGTTCATCGACCGCGCGACTTTCCGATGCCGGACCGGCACGGCCATGCCGACGCTACGGAACGGCCGGTCAGGCGTCTTCGCCCAGTGCCTCTCCGACCGCGATTTCGGATCTCGCGTGGAGCGCCCAGAAATCGCGGACCGGTTCGCCGGCGAAGATCGCCTGCAGCACCGCAAGGTGCGAATGCCAGCCGCCGCCGAAATTGGCCATGCCGGCCGGGCCGGAAATGCCGCTGTGAGTCAGCACCAGCCTCGTCTTGTCACCCATCGCGGTCAACTCGAATCGGGCTTCGCCCTCTCTGCCGCCGCCCCAGCTCCAGGCGACCAGATGGGGCGCCTCGAACGCGGTCACTTGCTCGTGCGAGGCAGCGCACCGATGCTCGCGATATTTCTCGGGATAAGGCACGTCGTCGGTCGAGAGATTGTCGTGATTGAAGACGAGATCGAGCGAGCCGCCGACCTGCGGCTCGAGCGCACCGCCGGCGAACCACCGGGCGCGCAGATCGGCATCGACCAGATAACGCCAGACCGTATCGATCGGCGCGTCGAGCACGCGTTCGAGGCGGATGGTATCGGGGGCGGTCTTTTCGAGGGCAATCATGGCTGTTTCTCCAAAAGATCGGCAAGGCTGCCAAGGATCATGGTCCAGCCCTTGCGGGTCTGGTCTTCATACGCGGCCCATTCGGGGTCCATCTCATGAGTGAGCGCCAAGGTGGCGCCCTGCCCCTTCGCGATGATGTCGATCGACACGCGGGTCCATTGCCCCTCCTCCGCCGGGTCGGCGGCGAAGAGGAAGACGAGGCGGCGGGGGCGATCGATCACCTCGAACTTCAGGCGATGATGCGCGTCACCCGACGCGCGGCGCTCCACGACGAGTGCGTGGCCGCCGACCCGGGCGTCGATCTCGACCTTCAGCATCTCGCCGTCGGGCGTCCTGAACAGGAATTTCGCCGCCTTGGCCGGATCTAGCCAGGCATCGAACACCGCCTCAGGCGACGCATCGACATCGCGGGTGACGGTGAGGATCACGGGGCTGGTCACTCAGTTCTCTCCTTCTCGGCTTTCAGCAGGTCTTCGAGGATATCGAGCCGCTCGTTCCAGAATTTCTCCCATTGGCGCAGCCAGGCCTGAGCCTCGCGCAGCGGCTCCGCCCTAAGGCGGCAAAGCTGCTGCCTGCCGGCTTTGCGGCGTTCGACCAGTCCGGCCCGCTCCAGTGCCTGGACGTGCTTCGACGCGCCGGCGAAACTCATCGCGTGCGGTGCAGCCAATTCGCCGATGCTGCGCTCCCCGCTCGACAGGCTTGCAAGCATGGCGCGGCGGGTGGGATCGGCCAGCGCGGCGAAGGTGATGTCGAGTCGTTCAACCATGTGGTTGTATATCACTTCAGCCGCAACAATTGTCAACTAATCGGTTGAACAATTCTTCTTGGCACGGGGTGCTTGCGGCGAGCCGGGCGCATGACCAGATCGACGGCGAAACGAAGGAGACCGGACATGCAGCGCTACGCCCAGCCTATCTATATCGCTGCCGGTCTTCGAACACCTTTCGGTCGTGGCGGCGGGGCGCTCGCCGATCATGACGCGATCACCATGGCGGTGCCGGTCGCCCAGGCGATGGCGAAGATCGCACGGCCCGACCTGTTCGTATGGGGCACGGTGATCCCGAGCCTTGGCTGGAGCAATATTGGGCGCGAAATCTGGCTCGACGCCGGGCTCGACCCGACCGTGCCGTCCTTCTCGTCGGTACTGGCTTGCTCGACCTCGATGATCGCGGCGTTCGCCGCGGCAGGCATGCTCGGCGGCGACAAGGATCTGGCGCTGGTCGGTGGCTCGGAGGTGATGAGCAACCCGCCGATCGGACTGAAGCTCGAAGCCTCGAAGCGGATCGTGAAGCTGTTCCGCACCAACCCGGCCGAGGCGCTTGCCGCACTCCAGGCGCTGACCCCGAACGACCTGGTGTTGCCGATCAAGGGTTTCGCCAACCGCATCACCGGGCGGACCATGGGCGATCACATGGAAGAGACGGCGCAGATCTGGGAGATCAGCCGCGAAGCGCAGGATGCCTGGTCGCTAAAGAGCCACCAGCGCGCCGTCGCCGGATGGGAGAACGGGTTCTTCGATGACCTGGTCATCCCGCTGCCCGAGATCAGCCGCGACGCCAATCCGCGCGCCGACACCTCGGCGGAGAAGCTCGCCACCCTGCCCGTCGCTTTCGACAAGACGAGCGGCAAGGGCACGCTGACCGCGGGCAACAGCTCGCCGATCACCGATGGCGCCGCCGCCTGCTGGGTCGCGACCGAGGCGGGACTGAAGAAGCTGCCCGAGGGCATCTTCCATGCCGAACTGGTCGATCACGAGACCGCCGCGGTCGACCATGCCGAGGACGGGCTGCTGATGGCGCCGAGCTTCGCGATCCCCCGCCTGCTCGCGCGGCATGGCCTGCGCTACGAGGATGTCGCCCTGTGGGAGATCCACGAGGCATTCTCCGCGCAGGTCCTCGCCAATGTCGCCGCGCTGGAGAAGCCGGGCTGGACGCGCGACCGCGCCGGTGTCGACTTCGATTTCGGCCCCTTCCCCTGGGATCGGGTCAATCCGAATGGCGGGTCGGTGGCGATCGGCCACCCCTTCGCCGCGACCGGCGCGCGCGACCTGAGCCAGGCGGTGAAGGAGCTGTGGGACAAGCCTAGCGGGACCTGGGCGGTGGTCAGCGTCTGCGCCGATGGCGGGCACGGCACCGTGTCGCTGTTGCGGCGGCCATAGGATCGACATCGCCAATGCCGCGGGCCCGGCTCACAGTCGGCCCCGGCACATCGGCGGCCTGCTCAGACCTCTTCGTCCTGCGCTCGCCAATGTTCCCAGCGCAACATGGAAACGATGAACAATTCCGCCAGGACGAAAGGCGCGAGCAGTGCGACGGCGCCCCACCAGCCGAGCCAGAGATAGCCGAAACGCCCGACGCAATAGAGCAGCACCATCATGCTCTGCACCATCCCGACCAGCCCGGCCGAGCGGAAGCGCGGGGCGAAGAGATAGCCGATCCAGAATATCCAGCGCGCGAGCACCCAGACGAAGGTGCAGGCCACCACCGCGCGCATCGATGCGCCATCGCGCGCCTGGACGGCGAGCATCAGCAGGCCGGGCACGAACAGCCAGAGCTGCTCGATCGTGTTCTGCACATATTGCCGGTTGATCCGCATCCGGCGCGATTCGGCCCCGGCCAGCGGATCGATCGCCCGGGTCACCAGCCGTTCGTGCGCGACCGCCTCGATGCCCGGCAGCAAAGCGAGCAGGGTCGCGATGCCGACGCAATGGAGCGCGAAGAAGAAGCGCGCCGTCTGGGTCGCCATGCCGGGGATCGGCGGCAGCGACCGGTCGAGGAAAAACCACAGCCCGATGGCGACCGGCAGGGCGAGCACCACGCCCATCACGAGCGTGCGCTGCTGCGCCTCGATCGACCCCGGGACGAGGCGGTTCGACATGCTCAGTCGGCGAAGAGCAGCACTGGCGTCTCGAGATATTTCTTGAGCGCCTGGACGTAACTTGCCGCATCCCACCCATCGACGACGCGGTGATCGCAGCTGATCGAGAGGTTCATCAGCTTGGCACGGACGATGTCGTCGCCGCGGAAGACGGGGCGCTCGACGATCTTGTTCGGGCCGATGATCGCGACCTCTGGCCGGTTGATCACCGGTGTCGTCGCGATGCCGCCGAGCGGCCCGAGCGAGGTGATGGTGAGCGTCGAGCCGCTGAGCTCCTCGCTCTTCGCCTTGCCCGTGCGTGCTGCCTCGGCGAGCCGGCCGATCTCGCTGGCGAGTTGCCAGACGTTCAGGTCCTGCGCGTCGCGGATCACCGGCACCATCAGGCCGGCCGGCGTCTGGGTCGCCATGCCGAGATGGATCGAACCGTGGCGCGTCACCACGCCCGCCTCGTCATCATAGCGCGCGTTGATCATCGGGAAGTCGGGGATCGACTTGCAGATCGCGACGATCATCAGCGGCAGCATGGTCAGCTTGGGCCGGTTGCCGCGATTGGCATTGAGATCGGCGCGCGC